>NZ_JBWWVS010000010.1:0-149595 GCF_056675615.1 Xanthomonas sp. NCPPB 2864 | reverse complement strand
CGCGCAGCTGCCGACACAGGATGAAGCACACCCACATCGTCCTATCGCGGACCTGACACTCGACCGCGTTCCCCTGCCCGGCTCCTGCCATCGGCCACGCTTAAAGATTCAGCCGCCGTTGCCGTTAGCGAGGAAGACATCGACTGCCTGCGCCCCCACCGTAGCAGCCGGTCCAGCAGCGCATGTGCCCGGTCGCCAGACCCGCGCATGCGCCCGGAGATTCGCGCGTTCCAGGGGTTGCCATGAAGCCATGCCTTGTTGCCAGCTGTATTGTGCTGTGTTGCGTCGTCGGCCATGCCCGCGCCGAAGATCCGATCGCCACCGACCGTCCTGATTTCGTCGAGTCCAGCCTCACCGTCGGCGACCGCCGGCTGCAGGTGGAAACCAGCGTCGCCTGGGAGCGCGATGCCTCGGTCGACGGATATTCCACGCCCACGCTGTTTCGCTACGGCCTCGGCCAGAGCTGGGAACTGCGGCTGGAAACCGACGGTTGGCAGCGCATCGACGCACCCGGCGAGGCCAAGGTGAGCGGCATGTCCGATGTGGCGCTCGGGGTCAAGCACCATCTTGCCGGGTCCGACGACGGCAAGGCCTCGCTGGCCTGGCTGCTGCATGTGGACCTGCCCAGCGGCGCCCGCGCCCTGCGTGGGCACGGTGCACGGCCATCGTTGCGGCTGGTGGCCGAATGGGAGCTCAGCGACAGCCTCTCGGCCGGGGTGATGCCCGGCGTGGTGTGGGACGACGATGGGCAAGGCAACCGCTACACCGCCGGCATCTTCGGTGCGGTGCTGGGCAAGGCCTGGAACGAGCGCGTGCGCTCCTTCGTGGAAGTGGCATTGCCGCAGGTCGCCAACAGCGAGGACGGCGGCACCGTGGCACTGCTCGACGTCGGCTCGGCCTGGCTGCTGAGCAACGATGTGCAACTGGATGCGGTGTACAGCCGCGGCCTCAACGATCGCTCACCGGATCACGCGCTCGGCGTGGGTCTGTCTTTCCGCTTCTGAAACAGGCCGCACAATGAAAATCATGCATATGCTGGGGATCCTGGTGCTGGTGGCAGCGTTGGCGCTGCTCGCGCTGGGCGGCGTCGGCTACAACGGCCAGCGCGGCCTGCTCGACGCGATCGCCGCACAGGTCATCTCCTCCGATGCGCTGCGCAACCACATGCAGGCCGACATGATGCACGACGCCCTGCGTGGCGACGTCACTGCCGCCCTGCTGGCCGCCTCGCGCCAGGACGCCGCCGCGATCGCGGAAGCACGCAGCGCGCTCGGCGGACACGCCACGGAATTTCGTCAGGCGCTGCAGGCCAACCGCAAACTGCCACTGGACCCGGTACTGCGCAGCGATCTGGACGCGGCGGCACCGGCATTGCAGGCCTATATCGGCGCGGCCGACCAGGTCATGACCCTGGCCGAGACGCAGGCCGACAGCGGCGCGGCCTACGCCGACTTCACCGCCAAGTTCGCCGAGCTGGAGACCCGCATGGGCGCGATCAGCGAGCGCATCCTGGCCTTGAACAAGGCCAATCGGCTCAAGGCCGAACAGGACAGCCACCGGGTGATGTGGCAGCAAGGCGGCGCGGTGGTGCTCGCCTTCGTCTGCCTGGCACTGGCCGCCGGCTGGATCCTGCGCTCGGTGTTCGGCCTGCTCGGCGGCGAGCCGCAGCTGGCCATGAGCGCCGCGCAGCACATCGCCGAAGGTCGCCTGGACCAACCCATTCCGGTGGCCGCACATCACGCACGCAGCCTGATGGCCGCATTGGCGCGCATGCAGCGCGACCTGCGCGAACGCCTGGAGCGCGAGCGCAGCATCGCTGCGGAAAACCTGCGCATCCGCACCGCGCTCGACAACGCCTCCACCGGCATGTACATCGCCGACCCGGACCTGACCATCATCTACGCCAACACCGCGCTGCGGACCTTGCTGCAGACCTATGCCGACGACATCCACGCCTGCGCGCCGGCATTCGACCGCTCCAGCAACCTGATCGGTCAATCGGTGTCCATGCTGGAAGTGGGCAATGCGCAGGATGCGGAGATCTATCAACGTCTGGATCGCCAGGATTCGGCGCAACGCCAGGTGCAGTACCGCGCGGCATGCATCACCCAGGATGTCTCGGCGATCCGCGACTCGGCCGGTGCGCATCTGGGCTTTGTCTGCGAATGGCGCGACCGCACCGCCGAGGCGCGCGTGGAAATCGACGTGGCCGATGTGGTGCGCAGCGCCGCGGCCGGCGACCTGTCCAGGCGTATCGACAGCACCGGCAAGCAAGGCTTCTTCCTGCAGTTGGCGCAGCAGCTCAATGCGCTGCTCGATGCCAACGCGGTCAGCATCGCCGAGGTCTCGCGCCTGCTCAGCGCACTGGCCGATGGCGACCTGAGTGCGCGCATGCAGGGCGATTTCCACGGCGTGTTTGCCCGCATGCGCGACGACGCCAACACCACCGCCGAGCAACTGGCGCTGGTGATCGGGCGCATCCAGCAGGCCGCCGGCAGCATCCACACCGCTTCCAGCGAGATCGCCGCCGGCAACAACGACCTGTCTCAGCGCACCGAACAACAGGCCGCCAATCTGGAAGAAACCGCCGCCTCGATGGAGGAGCTGACCTCCACCGTCAAGCAGAATGCCGAAAGCGCGCGCCAGGCCAACCAGCTGGTGATCGGCGCGGCCGGCGTCGCCTCCCAAGGCGGTGCGGTGGTGGCCAAGGTGGTCACCACCATGTCCGGCATCGAGGTCTCGTCGAAGAAGATCGCCGAGATCATCAGCGTCATCGACGGCATCGCCTTCCAGACCAATATCCTGGCCCTGAATGCAGCAGTGGAGGCGGCGCGTGCCGGCGAACAGGGGCGCGGCTTTGCGGTGGTCGCCTCGGAAGTACGCACGCTGGCGCAGCGCTCGGCCGGCGCCGCCAAGGAGATCAAGCACCTGATCGACGACTCGGTGAGCAAGGTCGCCGAAGGCTCGGTGCTGGTGCAGCAGGCCGGCACCACCATGGCCGACATCGTGGCCAGCGTGCAGCGTGTCACCGACATCATGGGCGAGATCGCCGCCGCCTCGCAGGAGCAGTCGGCCGGCATCGAGCAGGTCAACCTCACCATCACCCAGATGGACGAGGCCACCCAGCAGAACGCTGCGCTGGTGGAAGAAGCCACCGCCGCCGCGCGCACCATGGAAGACCAGGCCGGCCAGCTGGCCCAGGCGGTGTCGCGCTTCACCCTTGCCGATGCGCCGGCACCGATGGCGGCAGCGCCAGCCGCCACAGCGGCAGTGGCTGCGCCCAAGCGCAGCCCCGGCGCAGCGGCTGCACGCAAACCGGCAACCACGCCGGTGCTTGCCAGCGGCAACGACGGGCAGTGGCAGGACTTCTGAGCCACGCGTGCAGGCGGCCCAAGCCTGGGCCGCACCCGCGTAGCGGCCGCGCCACCGGCGTGCCCGCCTTGCCGCCGCGGCTGCGTTGCCGGCGGCCTGATTGCGGCATCCGCGGGCTGGCCACGGCACCGTTCATCCTTCAAAGATAAAGAATCATGCCGGGCAGCCGCTAGCGTGCTGGAGAGCGTTCCTGCGCAATGCCCCGGAGTTACTGATGAACAAGTTCAACGATTGGCCGATCCGCCGCAAATTGATGTTTGCCTTTTGCCTGAGTGCCGTGTTGACCGCCCTGCTTGGCGGGCTCGGTTTTTCGCGCATGCAGCAGATGCAGCGGCAGACCACCCTGATCAACCAGGACGTGGTGCCGGTGTTGAGCCGTCTATCCGAGCTACGTGGCTTTGCCGGCGAATTCCGCGTCTATGAAGTGGGCCAGTTCGTCAATCTGGACGATCCGGAACGCTATGCGATGTTCTTCAAGCGCATGGACGAGATCCAGGCCAAATACATCGAAACGCAGAAGGTCCTGGATACCAAGATCGGCGCCACCTCGCCGTTGAAGGCCGAGTACGCCAAGCTGACCGATGCCAGCACGCGCTACTTCGCGGCCAACCAGCAACTGCGCAAGCTCTATACAGACCCAGACCGCGCCGCGGCGATGGAATTTTCGCGCAAGCAGTCCGGCGAGATCCGCAAGGAACTGTTCGCCTCGGTCGACAAGCTGTATGCACAGCAGTCCAAGGCCCTGAGCGACATGGTCGCGGCCAGCGACGCCTCGTTCAAGCTGACCAGCGCGGTGCTGCTGATCGGCACACTGCTGATGGCCGCGCTGTCGGTGACCTTTGGCTGGCTGATCGCACGCAGCATCACCAATCCGCTGTCCAAGGCGCTGGGCGCCATCAAGGCGGTCTCGCGCGGCGATCTGAGTGTGCAGGTCAACAAGACCAGCAACGATGAAATTGGCCAGATGCTCGAAGCCACCGGCGGCATGACGCAGATGCTGCGCCGCTTCAGCGACGAAACCGCGCGCATGTCGCACCTGCATGCGGCCGAAGACATCACCCACCGCATGCCGGAGGATTTCCCCGGCGTGTACGGCACCCTGGCCACTGGCATCAACACGATGATCTTCGAGCATCTGGATGCCATCACCGACGCGGTGCGCATTCTCAACCAGTACGCACAGGGCGATTTGACCCAGGACGCACGCCGTCTGCCGGCAAGCCGCGCCATCCTGCATGAGGCGATGGATGCGGCCAAGGCCAGCCTATTGTCGATCAACACCGAGATCAAGCAGCTGGCGCAAGCCGCAGCGGCCGGCGACTTCAGCGCACGTGGCGACGCAGCACGTTTCAAGTACGACTTCGCGGTGATGGTGTCGGATCTGAACTCGATGATGGAAGTCAGCGACCGCAATCTGGGCAAGCTCTCGCAGTTGCTCGGCGCCGTTGCCGAGGGCGATCTCACCGCGCGTATGGATGGCGAGTTCCACGGCGTGTTCGCGCGTCTGCGCGACGATGCCAATGCCACCACCCAGCGCCTGACCGACATCGTCGGCCGCATCAAGCACTCCACCCTGGCCATCAACACCGCCGCAGGCGAAATCGCCGCCGGCAACCAGGACCTGTCGCAGCGCACCGAACAACAGGCCGCCAACCTGGAAGAAACCGCCGCCTCGATGGAAGAGCTCACCTCCACCGTCAAGCAGAATGCCGAACACGCGCGCCAGGCCAACCAGCTGGCGATCGGTGCCGCCGATGTCGCCTCGCACGGCGGCAGCGTGGTCGGCCAGGTGGTCACCACCATGTCCGGTATCCAGACCTCGTCCAAGAAGATCGCCGAGATCATCTCGGTGATCGACGGCATCGCCTTCCAGACCAACATCCTGGCGTTGAACGCGGCGGTGGAAGCGGCGCGTGCCGGTGAGCAGGGCCGTGGATTTGCCGTGGTCGCCTCGGAAGTGCGCACGCTGGCACAGCGTTCGGCCGCCGCAGCGAAGGAGATCAAGAGCCTGATCGACGACTCGGTGAGCAAGGTGGCCGAAGGCTCGGCGCTGGTGAATCAGGCCGGCAGCACCATGAGCGAGATCGTCTCTTCGGTGCAGCGCGTCACCGACATCATGAGCGAGATTTCCGCCGCCTCCCAGGAGCAGTCGGCCGGCATCGAGCAGGTCAACCAGACCGTCACCCACATGGACGAAGCCACCCAGCAAAACGCCGCGCTGGTGGAAGAAGCCACCGCCGCCGCGCGTTCGATGGAAGAACAGGCGCAGCAGCTCACCGAAGCGGTCGCGCTGTTCCGGCTGTCGGCCGAGCTGGAAGCAGTGACACGCGCCACCCCGGTGGTGCGCCACATCACCGCCAAGCGCCCGGCCGCCAGCACTGCGCCTGCTGCCAAGACGCCCGCTGCCAGGTCATCGGTGTCCACGCTGGCTGCCTCCAAGCCGGCTGCCGCACGGTCGACCGCACGTACTGCCGCTGCAGCAGCGCCGTCCAACGAGTCGGATTGGGCGGAGTTCTAAACGCGCAGATCGTCGACATACAAGTCGCTGCAGTCCAGGCCGCGCTCTTTCGGGAGCGCGGCTTTTTTATTGCCGCAATGTTCCGGAAGCAGTCTCAGCCATGAGGCAAGAATAAACGCATATAGATAATAATATTTTACTTGTGTATCAATAAACCAGCACTTGAGCCCGGCATTATGTATCTCTGGAAGACTTAAATTCGGAGCGCGCCGCGATTTACTCCGCAACGTCGATTTCACAAGCATGACTCGACTTATATATTTTTGATATGGAGGTATTAAGTAATAGGCATTGCGCGCCGTTACTGCGCATAGCGACGCGGCATACAGCATGTGGTCGGCGCTACTCGGTCGCTTCCCTTCAATCGCATAACGCCTTCCAGGATCTGTCATGACTGCACTTCTCCAACGCTACAACGTCGGCCCTCGCTTGGCGGCGGCCTTTGCCGTGCTGATCCTGTTGTCTGGCGTCATCGCCTTTATCGGCTACCGCGGCCTGAGTTCGGCCCGCTCGCTGGTGGACCAGCTGGTGCACGAGAACATGACAAAGATCCGTCTGTCCAACGACATGATCAATGCCAATTTCATTATCGGCCTGCAGTTGCGCAATGTGGTGCTGCCCACTACCGATGCGGAAAATCGCGACTTCATTGCGAAGATCCAGTCTGCACGTGCCGACTACACCAAGGCACGCGACGAATTGTATGCATTGCCGCCGTCCGAAAAAGGCAAGATCCTGCGCGCGGAGATCGATGCCCGCCGCGCCGAAGTTAAAGTCTTGAACGACAAAGTCATGGATATGGTGATGACCGGTCGCAGAGACGAGGCACTGCCCTTGCTGCTGACCAAGGCGGCACCTGCAATGCAGCAATGGCAGGACAAGATTGGCGAAAACATCACACTGCAAGACAAGCTGGCCAGCGAAGCCTCGGCAGCAGCGCTGCAATCCATGGACGGCTCGCGCAAGCTGCTGGTCGGTGGTTCGCTGCTGGTGGTGTTGCTGAGCGCTACGCTGGGCCTGCTGATCACCCGCAGCCTCACCCAGCCGTTGAGCCGCGCCACCCGCGCCGCAGAAGCGATTGCCGGCGGCAACCTGGACAACGACGTCAATACGCAGGCCAATGACGAAGCCGGCCGCCTGCTCAAGGCCATGAGCAAGATGCAGCTGCAGCTGCGCAACCTGCTCAGCGCGCAGACCGACATGGCCAAGCGCCACGACGATGGCCAGATCAGCTTCCGCATCGATGCCGCTGCCTTCCCCGGCGAGTACGGCCGCATGGCGCACGACACCAACATGTTGGTGGGCTCGCACATCGCGGTGAAGATGCGCCTGGCGCAGATCATGGGCCGCTACGCGATCGGCGACCTGTCCGAGGATATGGAAAAACTGCCCGGCGAAAAGGCCGTGCTCAGCGAGACCATGGCGCAGGTCAAGGTCAATCTCGGTGCAATGAATACCGAGATCAAGCATCTGGCACTGTCGGCGGCCAACGGCGACTTCAGCGCCCGCGGCGATGCCGAGCGCTTCCAGTACGACTTCCGCCTGATGGTGGAAAGCCTCAACAACCTGATGTCCACCGCCGACGGCAACCTGCAGTCGCTCTCCACCCTGCTGCAGTCCATCGCCGCCGGCGACCTCACCGCACGCATGAGCGGCGACTTCCGCGGCGTGTTCGCGCAGATGCGTGACGACGCCAATGCCACCGCCACGCAGCTGGCCGAAATCGTCAGCGGCATCAAGGCCTCGGCGGTGTCGATCAAGGGCGCTGCCAGCGAGATCGCGGCCGGTAACCAGGATCTGTCGCAGCGCACCGAGCAGCAGGCCGCCAACCTGGAAGAAACCGCCGCCTCGATGGAAGAGCTCACCTCCACCGTCAAGCAGAACGCCGAGAGCGCGCGCCAGGCCAACCAGCTCGCCATCGGCGCGGCCGGCGTGGCCTCGCAGGGCGGCGAGATCGTCAGCAAGGTGGTCGAGACCATGAGCGGCATCGAAGCCTCGTCCAAGAAGATCGCCGACATCATCTCGGTCATCGACGGCATCTCGTTCCAGACCAACATCCTGGCCTTGAACGCGGCGGTGGAAGCCGCCCGCGCCGGCGAGCAGGGCCGCGGCTTTGCCGTGGTCGCCTCGGAAGTGCGCACGCTGGCGCAGCGCTCGTCCGCAGCCGCCAGGGAGATCAAGGGGCTGATCGACGACTCGGTGCAGCGTGTCTCCGAAGGGTCGGTACTGGTGCACAGCGCCGGCAAGACCATGGGCGAGATCGTGTCCAGCGTGCAGCGGGTCACCGACATCATGGGCGAGATCTCCGCTGCCTCGCAGGAGCAATCCTCGGGCATCGAGCAGGTCAACCAGACCGTCACCCAGATGGACGAGGCCACCCAGCAGAACGCCGCGCTGGTGGAAGAAGCTACCGCCGCCGCACGTGCGCTGGAAGACCAGGCCACCCAGCTCACCGACGCGGTGGCGGTATTCAAGACCGATGCCGCCCATGCCCTGGCGCCGGTGCGCACCGCCGCGCCGCGGCCGGTGGTGACTCCCGCGCTGAAGGCCAAGGTGGTCGCGGCCGGACGCACCGCCGCGTCCAAGCCGCGCGCCGTGGTCACCGCGCCAAGCAACGACGCCAGTTGGCAGGAGTTCTGAGCCAAGCGAGCACAACATTCTGAATGGAGCCGGTCGGCATCGATGCCGACCGGCTCAAGGCATAACTGTTATGGGCCGATAGGCTGCGTACGCCTACGAGAATCCTCCATGACCACTTCGCCCGTGCTGTCGCCGCAGACCGCCCCACCCTCTCACCAGCGCTGGAGCAGCCGCTGGGATGATCTGGCGATCGCCAAGAAACTCGGCATGATCGGCATCCTGGCCTTGGCCGGCCTGGTCATTCCGGTACTGCTGTACAGCGGCAAGCTCAACGAAAGTGTGGCCATCAGCAGCAACGAGTTGCGTAGCTATGCGCCGCTTGGGCAGATGCTGGGCCTGATCACCGACCTGCACGCCGCCCACGTCGACAGCGGTGACGCCGCTGCAGCCGCGGCCGCGCGCGCCGATCGCGATCTGCAACAACTGCTGGCCACCACCGCCACGATGCCGGGCTTCGAACGCAGCCAGAAGGCCTTGCTGGGCCTGCAGCAGCGCCACGTCGGCAGCGCCGCGGCAGACGGCTACGCCGCGGTCAGCGAGCAGGCGTTTGCTGCGCTCGACGCCTTGCGCGACGACAGCCAGCTGGTCTATACCCCCTATATCGAGAGCTACCACCTGGTGGTGGCCACCCTGATCTACAGCCCCGATGCCACCGAATCGCTGACCCGCCTGGATGCGGCCAGCGATCCGTCGCAGGCGGCCGACAGCCGCGCCATGCTGCGCGAACAGCTCGGCCAGTTGGCTCGCAGCCATGTGCGCTTCCGGCATGAGCTGGACAAGGCGATGGGCCTGCTGGAACAACCCGACCCCGCCCTGGCCGATGCTGCCAGGACCGAAACCATGCGTGCAACCGCAGCGCTGGCCGCACTCGGCACCGCGCTGGACGGCAGCGACGCCAACGCCGACACCCAATGGAACGCTGCGCTCGACGATCTCGGCCAAGCCATGCAGGCGCTCAGCAGCGTCTCGCTGCAGGCCCTGCAGCGCCAGTCCGAACGCCACCTGGCCGATGCCCGCAACGCGATGTGGCAGGCCATTGCCGGGTTGTCGCTGCTGGCGGTGCTGATCGCAGCGCTGGGCTGGTACACCTTGTCGCGGCTGACCCGCAATGTGCGCCGCGCCGCTGTGGTGGCCGCCAATATCGCGCAAGGCCAGCTCGGCGAGCGCATCGCCGCGCCCAGCCGCGATGAAACCGGCCAGCTGCTCGACAACATGCGCCGGATGCAGGAGCAGCTGCAGCGGGTGCTGGCCGCGCAGAGCGAGATGGCCCAGCGCCACGACGCCGGCCAGATCAGTTATCGCATGGACGCCGAGACCTTCCCGGGCGCGTACGCCACCATGGTGCGCGACACCAACGCGCTGGTCGGCTCGCATATCGCGGTGAAGATGAAACTCGCCCAGATCATGTCGCGTTATGCCATCGGCGACCTGAGCCAGGACATGGACCGCCTGCCCGGCGAAAAAGCCGTGTTCAGCGACACCATGGATGCGGTCAAGCGCAACCTGTCTGCGATGAACAGCGAGATCAAGCTGCTGGCGCAGGCTGCGGCCAACGGCGATTTCAGCGTGCGTGGCGATACCCAGCGCTTCCAGCACGACTTCCTGGCCATGGTGGAGAGTCTCAACCAGCTGATGGCCACCGCCGATGGCAATCTGGGCGCGCTATCCAGCGTGCTGCGGGCCATCGCCGCCGGCGACCTCACCACCCGCATGCATGGCGACTTCCACGGCGTATTCGCGCAGATGCGCGACGATGCCAATGCCACCGTGGTGCAACTGGCCGATATCGTCGGACGCATCCAGCAGTCCACCGACGCGATCAACGATGCCGCCAGCGAGATTGCCGCCGGCAACCAGGACCTGTCGCAGCGCACCGAGCAGCAGGCCGCCAACCTGGAAGAAACCGCCGCCTCGATGGAGGAACTCACCTCCACCGTGCGCAACAACGCCGAGCATGCGCGGCGCGCCAACCAGCTGGTGGTCGGTGCCGCCGCGGTGGCCGCGCAAGGTGGCACGGTGGTCGGCGAAGTCGTCGGCACCATGGCCGGCATCCAGGCCGCCTCGCGC
Organism: Xanthomonas sp. NCPPB 2864; assembly: GCF_056675615.1. Lineage (NCBI taxonomy): Bacteria > Pseudomonadati > Pseudomonadota > Gammaproteobacteria > Lysobacterales > Lysobacteraceae > Xanthomonas > Xanthomonas sp. NCPPB 2864. The sequence goes on along the minus strand of NZ_JBWWVS010000010.1, from coordinate 138,998 downwards.
AAGATCGCCGACATCATCTCGGTCATCGACGGCATCGCGTTCCAGACCAATATCCTGGCCTTGAATGCGGCGGTGGAAGCTGCACGCGCCGGCGAACAGGGGCGCGGCTTTGCGGTGGTCGCCTCCGAGGTACGTACCCTGGCGCAGCGCTCGGCCGGCGCGGCCAAGGAGATCAAGCAGCTGATCGACGATTCGGTGAACCGGGTCGAGCAAGGCAACGTGCTGGTCAGCCAGGCCGGCCGCACCATGCAGGACATCGTCGATTCGGTGCGCGGCGTTACCGAGATCATGCACGAGATCAGCGAAGCCTCGCAGCAGCAGTCGCAAGGTATCGAACTGGTCGGCCAGACCATCGCGCAGATGGACCAGTCCACCCAGCAGAACGCCGCGCTGGTGGAAGAAGCCACTGCCGCCGCGCGTGCGATGGAAGCACAGGCGCAGCAGTTGCGCGATGCGGTGTCGGTGTTCCAGCTGCAAGCCGCTGCCAGGCCGGCCAGGCTGGTGCGCGCCGCGTAAGGCGGTTGCGCGCGCAGCTGCATGCGCGCCAAGCCGCACACATGTGGGCCAGCGCACAGGGCCCTCATGCAACAGGGTCGCCGGCGCCGGTGTGCTGACCGATCGCGGCCGAGCAACACCGCCTGAGCCGCGCAATCGAGCGCTGCATCCCGACCGAAACCAATGCAAGCGGTATGACATCGCAGCTGCGGATCCCACTTCAACTTGCCCGGCACCCGTTTGATGCCTGGCGCAGGCAATGACCTGCTCTCGCACGCCGCTACGATAACGTCGCATAGCCGGCCCCATCGCTGCATCGGCCAGGGATTTTCACCCGGCCATCTCGCAACGGCAACGTCGCACCGCGCCCAAAATGGTGAGACAGATGTGAATCCGCCGATGGATGCACCGGTGTTGATAGCGCTCCCATCGACGTTTCCGGTCCATTTGTGCACATGCGCGTCACTTCAGTGACGGCCACCCATACGCAGCGGTGGGCACGCGTTCAGTCGTCCAGGTACCGGCCGTTACCTACCACGCACGCATACCTGCCTTGCAATTGCCGGGGTCACCACGCGGTGGCCCGGGTGATGGATCGGCTGGATGCCTGCCTGCTGCGCCGTCACTGCGCATCGCCCACGCGTCAACCCGACGCGTCTTGTTCCTTCTTGTCCCACTGCCTTGAGATCCCCCAAATGATCGCTCTTCTTCAACGGTACAACGTCGGCAAGCGCCTGAGCTTCGCCTTTGGCACGCTGATCCTGTTGTCGTGCGCACTTGTCGCCGCCGGCCTGCATACATTGGCGCAGGCCCGCGATCGCATGGACACGGTGGTCAACCGCAACATCACGATCATGCAGTACGCACAGGACATGACCAACGCCACCTCGGTCATCGCCGTGCAGCTGCGCAACATCGTGTTGCCGACCTCGCAAGAAGACAATCTGCGCTTCTACGCCATCATCAAGAACCAGCTGAAGAGCTACGAAGACACGCGCCGCAAGCTGTATGCGTTTTCGGCCTCGCCCCAGGCCACCCAGATCCGCGAGCGGATCGACCTTGCCAGCGAGCAGGCCCGCGAGACCAGGGACACCGTCGTGCAGCTGGGCCTGACCGGCAAGGCTGATGAGGCACTCAAGCTGTTGCTGGAAAAGGCCGCACCGAACACGCAGAACTGGCAGGACGCGTTGACGGAGTATTCCGATCTGCAGCGTCAGCGCACCCAGGAAGCCTATGTGGCCACGACGGCAGAAATGGCCCGCGGCCGTGCGCTGTTGATCGGCGGCGGCGTGGCGGTGGTGCTGTTCAGTACCCTGCTCGGCTTCCTGATCACCCGCAGCCTGGTGCGCCCGTTGACCCAGGCCACCCGCGCCGCCGAAGCGATCGCCAACGGCACTCTCGACAACGACGTACGCACGCAGTCCAACGACGAAACCGGCCGCCTGTTGCAGGCCATGGATCGCATGCAGGGCCAGGTGCGCAACCTCATCAGCGCGCAGCTGGACATGGCCAAGCGCCACGATGACGGCCAGATCAGCTTCCGCATGGATGCCGGCGCCTTCCCGGGCGACTTCGGCCGCATGGCCAAGGACACCAACGCCCTGGTCGGCTCGCACATCTCGGTGAAGCTGCGCCTGGCACATATCATGGGCCGCTATGCGATCGGCGACCTGTCCGAGGACATGGAAAAGCTGCCCGGCGAAAAGGCCGTGCTCAGCGACACCATGGCGCAGGTCAAGGTCAATCTCGGTGCGATGAATACCCAGATCAAGCACCTGGCCGTGTCGGCCGCAAACGGCGACTTCAGCGCCCGCGGCGATGCCGAGCGCTTCCAGTACGATTTCCGCGTGATGGTGGAAAGCCTCAATAACCTGATGGCCACCGCCGACGGCAACCTGCAGTCGCTGTCCGGCCTGCTGCAGTCGATCGCCGCCGGCGATCTCACCGCACGCATGAGTGGCCAGTACCAGGGCGTGTTTGCACAGATGCGTGACGATGCCAACGCCACCGCCGAACAGCTGGCCGGCATCGTGGGCCGCATCCAGACCGCTGCCGACGCGATCGGCCTGGCATCGGGCGAAATCGCCTCGGGCAACCAGGATCTGTCGCAGCGCACCGAGCAGCAGGCCGCCAACCTGGAAGAAACCGCTGCCTCGATGGAAGAGCTCACCTCCACCGTCAAGCAGAATGCCGAGCACGCCAGCCAAGCCAACCAGCTCGCCATCGGCGCGGCAGCAGTGGCCTCGCAAGGCGGCGATGTGGTGGCCAAGGTGGTCACCACCATGTCCGACATCCAGAGCTCGTCGAAGAAGATCGCCGAGATCATCAGCGTGATCGACGGCATCGCCTTCCAGACCAATATCCTGGCTTTGAATGCCGCGGTGGAAGCGGCGCGTGCCGGCGAACAGGGGCGCGGCTTTGCAGTGGTCGCCAGCGAAGTACGCACCCTGGCGCAGCGCTCGGCCGGTGCGGCCAAGGAGATCAAGCACCTGATCGACGACTCGGTCGACAAGGTCACCCAGGGTGCCACCCTGGTCGACCAGGCCGGTACCACCATGGCCGAAATCGTTGCCAGCGTGCAGCGCGTCACCAACATCATGGGCGAGATTTCCTCTGCGTCGCAGGAGCAGTACTCCGGCATCGAGCAGGTCAACCAGACCGTGACCCAGATGGACGAAACCACCCAGCAGAATGCCGCGTTGGTGGAAGAAGCCACCGCCGCCGCACGGGCGATGGAAGAACAGGCCCAGCAGCTCACCGAAGCGGTCGCCGTGTTCAAGGTTGCCGAACACGCACCGGTGGCGCGCCAGTTGTCGGCCATTGCCAATGCGCCCGCCAATGCCCGCAGCACACCGCGCCCGATCGCCCGCGCCAGCACGGCCGCGCCCGTGCGCCGCAGCACCGCGGGTGCGTCGGCAACGGCAAACGACGTGGGTGACTGGCAGGAGTTCTAAACCGCCAACAGGTGCTGTCAGCACATCGACAGCAGTGCACGCCAGTTGTTGCAACCGGCGTGCACGGTGCGCGGGATACATATGCTCGACACCACGCTCGAGCACGCGGCCGTGCAGTTCCGCATCCGCAGCAAGGTCACAACGGCACCGCACACGCGGTGCCGTTTTGCGTTGTGCGCACCATGCCAGCTGCCCGCAGGCCCGCATACACCGCGTCCGGCGTGAAATCGCACTTCACATCGTGCATCCCGGACTCTCTCGCGTTGCCTCCAAAACCGCGTTCAACGTGTGTTTTCTAGGGGAATTCCCGACACACCCCCACCAATTCCCTACCCCTTGTACACATGGCAGTCACGTGCCTGAGACCCGGCTTTACCGGCCAGCCCGGCTTGCCTCAATACAGCAGTTCTAACGCCGTTATCTGACCGACGCATCACACGAGGCATGACGTGCGACGCACTGCTCCAGCAGTGCATCGCATGCCAGTCCACCTAACGGCACATTCGCTCAGGTCACCCAATGAATTCCTTTCTGCACCGCTTCAACGTCGGCAAGCGCCTCTCCCTGGCCTTCGGCGTGCTGATCCTTCTGTCCTGCGCGCTGGTGGCCGCCGGCCTGTACACGCTCAGCCAGGCGCGTGAGCGCCTGGACACCATCGTCAACCGCAACATGGCGATGATCCAGTACGCCACCGACATGCTGGACGCCAATGCCACCATCTCGTTGAACCTGCGCAACATCGTGCTGCCGACCACTGCCGAGCAGAATCGCCAGTTCGGTGATGCGATCGATGCGCAGCGGATTCGCTACAAGGAAGTGCGTGACAAGCTGTATGCCTTCCCCACCGATGCCCAAGGGCAGCGCATGCGCGATGCGCTGGATCTGGCGCGCGAACAGGCGCTATCGCACAACCAGCAGGTACGCGAACTGGGCACGGCCGGCAAGGTCGACCAGGCCATGCCGATCCTGATCCAGCGTGCCGCCCCAGCCACCCAGCGCTGGCAGGATGCGATCCGCACCTACTCCGAAGCGCAACGCAAGAGCAGCCAGGTCGCCTACACGCAGGCCAATGACGCCATGGCACGTGGTCGCAGCATGCTGATCGGCGGCGGCCTGGCCGTGGTGCTGCTGAGCGCCCTGCTGGCCTGGACGATCACGCGCAGCCTCACCGGCCCGTTGAACCGCGCCACCCGCGCCGCCGAAGCGATCGCCGACGGCCGGCTCGACAACCAAGTGCACAGCGAGGCCAGCGACGAAACCGGCCGCCTGCTGCAGGCAATGGACAAGATGCAGTCGCAGGTGCGCAACCTGATCACTGCGCAGCTGGACATGGCCAAGCGCCACGACAACGGCCAGATCAGCTTCCGCATGGATGCCGACGCGTTCCCCGGCGACTACGGCCGCATGGCCGGCGATACCAACGCCCTGGTCGACAGCCACGTCCAGGTGACGCTGCGTCTGGCACAGATCATGGGCCGCTACGCCATCGGCGACCTCAGCGAGGACATGGACGCGCTGCCCGGCGAAAAGGCCAGACTGACCGACACCATGGCGCAGGTGAAAACCAACCTGGCCTCGATGAATCAGCAGATCAAGCAACTGGCCCAGTCCGCTGCAGACGGCAACTTCGGTGCACGCGGCGATGCAGCGCAGTTCCAGTTCGATTTCCGCGTCATGGTCGAGAGCCTCAACCAGTTGATGGCTACCGCCGACGGCAGCCTGCAGTCGCTGTCGGGCATCCTGCGCGCGATTGCCGCCGGCGACCTGACCGCACGCATGGACGGCGAGTTCAAGGGCGTGTTTGCACAGATGCGCGACGACGCCAACGCCACCGCGACCCAGTTGTCCGGCATCGTCGGGCACATCCAGCACTCGGCCACCTCGATCAACGCCGCCGCCAGCGAGATCGCCGCCGGCAACCAGGATCTGTCGCAGCGCACCGAACAGCAGGCCGCCAACCTGGAGGAAACCGCCGCCTCGATGGAGGAGCTCACCTCCACCGTGCGCCAGAACGCCGAAAGCGCACGCCAGGCCAATCAACTCGCCATCGGCGCCGCCAGCGTGGCCTCGCAGGGCGGCGAGGTGGTCAGCAAGGTGGTCGACACCATGAGCGGCATCGAGGCCTCGTCCAAGCGCATCGCCGACATCATCAGCGTCATCGACGGCATCTCGTTCCAGACCAACATCCTGGCCCTGAATGCAGCAGTGGAAGCGGCGCGTGCCGGCGACCAGGGCCGCGGCTTTGCGGTGGTCGCCTCCGAGGTGCGTACCCTGGCACAGCGTTCGTCGGCGGCGGCCAAGGAGATCAAGAGCCTGATCGACGACTCCGTGCAGCGGGTGGCCGACGGTTCGCAGCTGGTGGACCAGGCCGGCAAGACCATGGCCGAGATCGTGGCCAGCGTGCAGCGTGTCACCAACATCATGGGCGAGATCTCCGCCGCCTCGCAGGAACAGTCGGCCGGCATCGAGCAGGTCAACCAGACCGTCACCCACATGGACGAAGCCACCCAGCAGAACGCCGCGCTGGTGGAAGAAGCCACCGCCGCCGCCCGCGCGATGGAAGAACAGGCCCAGCAACTCACCGAGGCGGTGGCCGTGTTCAAGATCGTCGAGCAGGGCCCGGCCGCACGTCAGCCCGCGTCGATGGTCGCTGCGCCGGTCAACGCACGCTTTGCCGCCCGCCCGGCTGCCCGTGCCGGCAGCAACGCGGCCCCGCGCCGCAGCAACACCGGCAAGACGACGGTGGCAGCCACCGCCGATCCGAGCGACTGGCAGGAGTTCTGAGCCCCACCGCAACGCGTCACGCCCGCAGTCTCCAGAAATACCATTCGAGCGCAGTTTGATTCGGTGACGAATCTTGAGGGTCGCTTCCTGGCGAGGGAAGCGGCCCTTTTTTTGTTCCGAGAATCTGTCGACATCCGCCGGCGGGCGTCAGCCGACGCGTCATACTTCATCAAGAATTAACAATTACTACATCGCCGCAGCGGCCCAATCTGGAAAGCGAACTGGACAATTGTGCGGATTTCGACACAAACCATCAATTAATTGCATAAACGGCCGCTATCGACTTCACGCATCCGTAACGCCCTCCCCCGGGCAAGGTCGATTCCTCATGCACTCCTTCAACCGCCTGTCCGTCGGCACCCGGCTGTCCGCGCTGCTGACCGTGGTGATCGCGCTCTCCCTCGGCCTGCTGGCCCTGACCATCTACCGCCAGTCCGCCGACGACATCGAATCCCAGGTCAAGGCCGAGCTGCGCTCCAGCACCCGGTTGATGCAGCAGTCGGTGGCGATGTACGACGTCACCCTGACCGAGGGCACCCAGCGCCTGGGCAGCGTATTCGAGACCATGCTCCCCAGCGGCGAGCGCACTCTCGACACCGCCAGCACCGTCGCCATCGGCGCGCAGCAGACGCCGTCGCTGCGTGCCGGCAAGCAGGCACTGAATCTCAACTTCGACGCCGTGGATCGCTTCGCGCAGACCGCCGGCGGGGTCGCCACGATCTTTGCGCGCACCGGTGACGACTTCGTGCGCATCACCACCTCGCTGCGCAACAAGCAGAACGAGCGCGTGATCGGCACCCTGCTCGACCGCAAGGGCAAGGCCTACGCCGCACTGTCGCAAGGCAAGGCCTTCACCGGCCAGGCGCAGCTGTTCGGCGAGCAGTACATGACCCATTACCAGCCGCTGCGCAACGCCGCCGGCGAGGTGATCGGCGCACTGTTCGTCGGGCGCAACTACACCCAGGGCCTGGCCGCGCTGAAGGCGCAGGTCAGCACCACCAAGCTGGGCCAGGACGGTTATTTCCTCATCGTCGACATGGCGCCGGGCGAGCACCAGGGCCAGGTCATCGCCGCACCGCCGGGCACACCGGCCACGCTGGCGGCGCTGGTGCCGGCCGAGCAGCAACCGCTGCTGCAGTCGGTGCTGGACGGCAAGCAGCCGAGCGCCAACCTGCAGTTGCGCAATGCCCAGGGCAACGCCCAGGCCTTCGAAGTCACCGCCCAGCGCTACGCGCCGTGGCAGTGGGCGGTGATCGGCACCCAGCCGCGCAGTGCCATCGACGGCCCGCTGGACGAGCTGATGGGCAGCATGCTGCTGTTCTCGCTGGTGGTGCTGGGCCTGTGCATCGCAGTGGTCTTCATCGCCGCGCGCAAGATGGTCACCCGCCCGCTGCTGGCGGTGGAACGCGTGCTCGGCGATGTGGCTGCCGGGCGCCTGGACAACCCGATCGAGATCGACCGCCATGACGAACTGGGTCGCCTGCTGCTCAACGCGCGCGCCATGCGCGACGACCTGCGCGCGCGGCTGCAACGCGATCAGCTGATCGCCAGCGAAGCGCTGCGCGTGCGCACCGCGCTGGACGATGTCAGCACCAACGTGATGATCGCCGATGCCGATCGCCGCATCATCTACGTCAACCGCCCGCTGCAACGCATGCTCAAGAGCGTGCAGGACGAACTGCGCCGCGACCTGCCCAACTTCGATGCCGATGCGCTGATCGATGCCAGCATCGACCAGTTCCATCGCAAGCCCGAGCACCAGGCACGCATGCTCGACCAGCTCACCGGCACCCACACCGCGCAGATCCATGTAGGTGGCCGCACCATGCGGCTGGTGGTCAACCCGGTGCTGGGCGCGGCCGGCGAGCGCATGGGCTTTGTGGTCGAGTGGGCCGACCGCACCCAGGAAGTCCAGGTGGAACAGGAGGTCGCACGTATCGTGCAGGCCGCCGCCGCCGGCGACCTGAGCGAGCGCGTCGGCCTGGAAGGCAAGCAGGGCTTCCTGCTGCTGCTCGCCCAGCAACTCAACGCGCTGCTGGACAACAATGCGGACGGGCTGTCGCGCGTGTCCGCCCTGCTCTCTGCGTTGTCGCAGGGCGATCTGACCGCGCGCATGGATGGCGACCTGCAAGGCGTGTTCGCCACCATCCGCGACGATGCCAATGCCACTGCCGATCAGCTGGCCGGCATCGTGCGCCGGATCAAGGACTCCTCGCTGGCGATCAACTCGGCCGCCACCGAGATCGCCACCGGCAATGGCGACCTGTCGCGTCGCACCGAACAGCAGGCCGCGGCCCTGGAAGAAACCGCCGCCTCGATGGAGGAGCTCACCGCCACCGTCAAGCAAAATGCCGACAACGCCGACCAGGCCAATCGGCTGGTGCTGGACGCCGCCGGCGTGGCGGCCCAGGGCGGCGATGTGGTCGGCCGCGTGGTCACCACCATGGCCGACATCGACACCTCGTCCAAGAAGATCGCCGAGATCATCGGCGTCATCGACGGCATCGCCTTCCAGACCAATATCCTGGCCTTGAACGCGGCAGTGGAAGCCGCACGCGCCGGCGAACAGGGCCGCGGCTTTGCCGTGGTCGCCTCGGAAGTACGTACGCTTGCACAGCGTTCGGCCGGCGCAGCCAAGGAGATCAAGCACCTGATCCAGGACTCGGTCACCCGCATCGGCAACGGCGCCGCACTGGCGTCCGAAGCCGGCAACACCATGCAGCAGGTGGTCAGCTCGGTGCAGCGCGTCACCGACATCATGAGCGAGATCACCAGCGCCTCGCGCGAGCAGGCCGCCGGCATCACCCAGGTCAACCAGACCGTCACCCAGATGGACGAAACCACCCAGCAGAACGCCGCGCTGGTGGAAGAAGCCACCGCGGCTGCACGCGCGATGGAAGACCAGGCCGCGCAACTGGTGGATGCAGTGGCTGTGTTCCGCCTGGAACAGCAGGACCAACTGAACACCTTGCTGGCCAACGCACGCCACGCCTACACCTGATGCGACAGACGACGACGGCGCGCCCATCGAATATGTAAGTCGAGGGCGCGATGCCCTCGCCGCTTGCGGAAACTCCGTGACTCCGTAAGCGAAGACTGCGTCGCGTCATTTAGGCGCGATCCTGATTGAATCAAAAGCTCAGTGAGTCGAGTGCGCGGTGCCCTCACCGCTCGCGGGACACGCCGTGAATCCGTCCATGGAGGCGCCTTGGCGGCATCCATGCCGCCAAGGGTCCCGCAACCGGCGAGGACACCGCGCCAGACAGCTAGTCGGCTGCTTTCTTGAAAGCGTATTGTTCGGCTTGCGAATGGAAAATGGTCAGAGGTTGATCGAACGCTTAGTGATCCGACCAGCACATGTCATGCATCGCTTCCCCTATGCATACCGACCATCTCAACTGGTCCTTGCCCGCTCACCGTCGCGGGACCTTACGCGGCATGGATGCCGCGTAAGAGCCTACAGGGACGTACTTGCGGCGTGTCCTGCGACGGTGGGCGGGCAAGGGCCCTGCAGCAAAGTCACAGATCACCCGCTCTTCGACTTATATATCTGCACTCCCCAAGTCCATCGAAACACGGCAACAAAAAAAGAGGCCTGGAACCGTGCACACCGACCATCTCCACTGGTCCCTGTCCGCCCACCGTCGCGGGACCTTGCGCGGCATGGATGCCGCGCCAGCGCCTAGATGGATGTACTTGCAGCGTGTTCTGCGATGGTGGGCGGGCAAGGGCCCTGCAGCTAAGCGGCAGCACCACGCGCTCTACACTTGATCCATGTGCACTATTAGCCGCTGGGAACACAACGCCCAAAGCAACCAACGCTTCACGCAATAGTTTTTGTCAGCCGCTCTTAAAGATTTCGCTTTGCCGCCGATATCAAGGCGACGCCGGGACAACCGTTCCGGCGGCTTCCCGCATCTACTGTGCCTGTGCCCATGTCCCAAGGCGATACCTCAGAGCTGGACCACGACGCCGACCACCTCGCCGAAGGTGACGAGCGCTATCTGCTGCGCAACAAACGGCAGATCCGTGGCCTGCTACGCCAGTTGCTCGACCAGCGCGCCATCGTGACCATGCATGTGGCCGGGCGCGACATGGCCGTGCCCACCGCCGTGCTCGAGGTGGACGAAGACGACGACTGCGTGATTCTGGACGGCAGCCATAACGAAGCCTCCAACCGCGCCATCCAGGACGCCAAGTACCTGCTGTGCTACGCACAACTGGAACGGGTCAATATCCGCTTCCGCCTGGAAACGCCCGAGCGGCTGGAGCGCGACATCCACGTTGCCTTCCGCGCCGAGCTGCCCGAGGCGATGTATCACCTGCAGCGTCGCGAGTCGTACCGGCTGGAAACGCCGATCACCGACTCGCCCGTCTGCATCATTCGCCAGGACGAGGCACAGGGCGGCAATCTCAACCTGCAGCTGCGCGTGATCGATATCAGCAGCGGCGGCCTGGCGGTCTCGCTCACCGATGGCATGCCCCTGCTCGAACCGCAGCGCACCTACCGCAATTGCACGCTGCAACTGCCCGACACCGCGCCGATCACCCTGCCGCTGACGGTGTGCAGCCAGTACAAGCAGACCCTGCCCAACGGCAGCGAAGGTTTCCGTGTCGGCATGCAGTTCAGCGACCTGCCACGCGGTGCCGACGAGACCATCCAGCGCTATATCTTCCGGGTCGACCGCCAGCGCAATGCGCGCAAGAGCGGCGTGTTCTGAACCCACCCGCACCAGCCACGGCGCACGGCTAAAGTTGCCCTGCGCTGCGCCGATGTTGCTAGGGCAATCCTCATCCGCATGCTTTTCCTATAGCTGCAATCCGACACTCAGCCGCAACGCCCGGAGTTTCCATGAACGACAAAAGCACGACCACCGGCACCGGTGGTGAATTCCTCAGCTTCGCCCTGGGCGAAGAACACTACGGCGTGGACATCCTGAAGGTGCAGGAAATCCGCGGCTACGATTCGGTCACCCGCCTGCCCGACGCACCGGACTACATCAAGGGTGTGATCAACCTGCGCGGCACCATCGTGCCGGTGATCGACCTGCGCCTGAAGCTGCGCCTGAAAGAAGCGCGCTACGACGCCTTCACCGTGATGATCGTGCTCAACGTCGAAGACCGCGTCGTCGGCATCGTGGTGGACAGCGTCTCGGACGTGATTCCGCTCAACGACGACCAGATCCGCCCCACCCCCGAATTCGGCGCCTCGGTCGATACCCGCTTCATCTCGGGCATCGGTACCCAGGACGATCGCATGCTGATCCTGCTGGATATCGAGACCCTGCTGGACAGCACCGAGCTCGGTCAGCAGCAACTGGCCGAAGAAGCGGCCTGATTCAGACCATCTGGTGTCGGGAGCTTCCCGACACGAGACGCACAACGAAGTTGAAGTGAGATAGAAATCACGTTTTTCGGATTCAAGTTGAACGGCGGCTAGCCGATAGCTGAATAGAAGCCCGCGTACACAAACGGGTCACCGTTCGACTTTTGATTCTGGAGAATCCCTATGAAGTTCCTGCTCTCGCTCCTCCCCGTCGCTGCTCTCGTGATTGTTGCTCCCACGCTGTCGGCTCAGTCGCAGGAAATGATTCCGCCGGAAATGGCGACCCGTTTCGTCGGCAAGGACGGCATGGTGTGCGGCAAGGTCGAAAAGGCCAAGTACGCCCAGAGCTCGGAAGGTGAACCCACCTTCCTGTACATGGGCGGCATGTTCCCGCGTCACACCTTCTCGGCCCGCATCGACGGCGCCAACCGCGGCAAGTTCAGCTTTGCCCCGGAAAGCCTGGAAGGCAAGGACGTCTGTGTGCTCGGCAAGATCCAGCGCGACAGCTCGCGTGCCGAAATCGAAGTCAGCTCGCCGGCCAGCCTGAAGCTGGCCACCATCAAGTAATCGCCCCGCAGATCGCCACGCCCTCGCGCGTGGCGATCTGCCGTTTGCGGTTATGCGCACTGACTTCTATCGGGGAATCGTGTCAATGCAATGGATCAACAATCTCAAACTGATGCCCAAGCTGATGCTGGCGTTCGGCATCGTGCTGCTGATCATGCTGGTGCAGGGCATCATCGCCTATGCCGGCCTGGCGTCGCTCAATAACGTCACCCGCGATCTGGCCGGCAATACCATGTCCAGCGTGCGCGAAGCAGGCGACCTGCGCGGCATGCTCGGCGAATATCGAAATGCGTCTTATCAGAATCTGGTGCGCGCCAGCGACTCGGTCAAGCAGGAAGCCAAGGTCCGCGCCAAGCGGCTCCATGGCGAAATCGAGGCCACGATCAAGGGCTACCCCCGCCTGATCGAGAGCCCGCAGCAGAAGAAGTTGTTCGACGTGTTCGTGGCGGACTGGAAGAAGGCAGCGGCCTCCTACGCCAGCGTCGACGAAATGGTCGAGCTCAATCTGCCCGACGATGCCGTCGACACCTTTGTCGGCGAGACCCGCACCCTGCACAACAAGGCCAAGGATTCGCTGGCCGCGTTGATCGTCGAAGACAACAAGCTGGCCCAGGCTGCCAAGAGCAAGGCCGAAAAAGTCCATGCCACCTCGGTCTCGCTGACCGTGATGGTGCTGTTGATCGGCATCGCCGGTGGCCTGGGCCTGGCATTCCTGTTCGCACGTTCCATCGTCAAGAGCATGCGCGGCGCCGTGTCCACCGCCACCGAAATCGCCAGCGGCAAGCTGGATGGCCAGATCAATGTGCAGGGCCAGGACGAAGTGGGCGAACTGATGCGCTCCATGCACCGCATGCAGCGCGACCTGAAGGAACGCATCGAACGCGACCAGAAGATCGCCGACGAAAACCTGCGCATCCGTACCGCGCTGGACAAATCGTCCACCAGCACCTTCATCACCAACGCCGATCGGGTCATGATCTACGCCAACGAGGCGTTCATGAAGCTGGTCACGCATTACGAAGGCAGCATTCGTCTGTCCTCGCCCGATTTTGAAGCCAGCAAGATCATCGGCCAGCACATCAGCTATCTCGGCCTGCCCGAAACGACCGTGCGCAAGGCCATCGCAGCACTGGAACGCGACGGCATCACCAGCTTCGAAGAGCGCTACGGCGAGTTTGTGATGATGCAGACCGTCACCGTCATCAAGAACGAGCAGGGCGAAAGCACCGGCGATGTCTGCGAATGGCGCGACCGCACCATCGAAGTCCAGGTTGAAGAGGAAGTCGCCCGCATCGTGCGTGCCGCCGCCAGCGGCGACATGAGCGGCCGGGTGGAAACCGACGGCAAGCAGGGCTTCTTCCTGCAGCTGGCCCAGCAGCTCAACGGCCTGCTGGATGCCAACGCCGGCAGCCTGGAGCAGATCTCGGCATTGCTGTCGGCGCTGTCGCGCGGCGACCTGACCGTGCGCATGCACGGCGAATTCAGCGGCGTGTTCGCGCAGATGCGTGACGATGCCAATGCCACCGCCGAGCAGCTGGCCGACATCGTCGGGCGCATCAAGGTCTCGTCCACCGCGATCAACTCGGCGGCCGGCGAGATCGCCTCCGGCAACAGCGACCTGTCGCATCGTACCGAGCAGCAGGCCGCCAACCTGGAAGAAACCGCTGCCTCGATGGAGGAGCTCACCTCCACCGTCCGGCAGAACGCCGAAAGCGCCCGTCAGGCCAACCAGCTGGCCATCGGCGCCACCGGCGTGGCCTCGCAGGGCGGCGAGGTGGTCTCGCAGGTGGTCACCACCATGTCGGGCATCGAAGCCTCGTCCAAGAAGATCGCCGACATCATCTCGGTGATCGACGGCATCGCGTTCCAGACCAACATCCTGGCCCTGAACGCGGCGGTGGAAGCCGCCCGTGCCGGCGAACAGGGTCGCGGCTTTGCCGTGGTCGCCAGCGAAGTGCGTACGCTGGCACAGCGCTCGGCCGGTGCCGCCAAGGAGATCAAGGGCCTGATCGACGACTCCGTGCACAAGGTGGCCGAGGGCTCGGCCCTGGTACGCAAGGCCGGTGCGACCATGGCCGAGATCGTGGCCAGCGTGCAGCGCGTGACCGACATCATGGGCGAGATCTCTGCGGCCTCGCAGGAACAGTCGACCGGCATCGAGCAGGTCAACCAGACCATCACCCAGATGGACGAGACCACCCAGCAGAACGCCGCCCTGGTGGAAGAAGCCACTGCGGCCGCGCGCTCGATGGAAGAACAGGCCGGCCACCTGGCCGAAGCGGTGTCGGTGTTCAAGCTGGACGAGCCGGCCGCCCCGGCCGCGCGCGTACGCCCGGTCGCCTCGCGCCCGGTCGCGGTGAAGTCCGCAGCCAAGGCGGCGACGCGTGAAGCCACCCCATCGCGCCCGGCCAAGCCGCAGGCCGCGCTGGCCGACGGTAACTGGCAGGAGTTCTAAGCCGCTGCTGTCTCCCCACAAAGCCCCGGCACTGCCGGGGCTTTGTGTATCTGCCCCCGGCGCAGCGCGCACTGCCCTGCCGCCGGCTGCGATCGCACCGCCCGCGCAGCGCCGTGCACCGCCAGCGGACCCGGCTGTCTGCAATGCACGATTGGTGCTTCAGTTGCATGACCACATGGCCGATATCCAGTCATAGCTAACGACGCGTATGGATATGACGACCACCTCGACTCCCGCTTCAGACACACGCGAATTTGATTTTGGCGACCGCGATTTCAAGCGCGTCTGCGACCTGATCTATCAGCGTGTCGGCATCGCCCTGGCTCCGGCCAAGCGCGACCTGGTGTATGGCCGGTTGTCGCGTCGCCTTCGCGTGCTCGGCCTGCGCTCCTTCCGCGACTACCTGGACCAGCTGGAAGCAGGCAACGACGAGGAGGAATGGCAGGCGTTCACCAACGCGCTGACCACCAACCTGACCTCGTTCTTCCGCGAGCCGCACCACTTCGACAAGCTGCGCGAAGAACTGCAAAAGCGCGCCTCGCAGGCGCCGTTGAAGATCTGGTCGTGCGCGGCCTCCACCGGCGAAGAGCCCTACTCCATCGCCATCACCGCCTGCGAAGCCTTCGGCACCTTGACCCCGCCGGTCAGCATCGTCGCCACCGACGTCGACACCCAGGTGCTGGAGACCGCCTCGCGCGGCGTCTATGCCATCGACCGCGTCGCCTCGCTGGACGCATCGATCAAGCGCAAGTACTTCCAGCGCGGCAGCGGCCCCAACGAGGGCAAGTGCCGGGTGATCCCGGCATTGCGCCAGCTCATCGAATACCGCCAACTGAACCTGCTGGCACCGCGTTACGACGTGGGCGGCCCGTATGCGGCGTTGTTCTGCCGCAACGTGATGATCTACTTCGACAAACCGACCCAGCGCGGCATCCTGTCGCGGCTGGTCAGCCACATGGGCGACGACGGTCTGCTCTACACCGGGCATTCGGAGAACTACCTGCACGCGGCCGATCTGATCCAGCCGTGCGGGCGCACGCTGTATCGGCGCAGCCCGCGCGCGGGAGCGTCTGCATGAGTACCGCCGTGCAGGTCGACGATGTCATGCGCTACCGCGATTCGCGGTTCCAGACCATCACCGCCAAGCTGTTGCCCACCCAATACCTGGTGGTCGACGACGACACCGCGTTGACGACCACCTTGGGATCGTGCGTTGCCGCCTGCCTGCGCGACCCGGTCCTGAAGATCGGCGGCATGAATCACTTCCTGTTGCCGGAAGGACAGGTCGGCGATGGCGCACCCGCGCGTTACGGCAGTTATGCGATGGAGTTGCTGATCAACGACATGCTCAAGCGCGGCGCGCATCGCAAACGCATCGAAGCCAAGGTCTTCGGCGGCGCCAACGTGCTCAAGGGCTTCACCAGCAACCCGGTCGGCACCCGCAACGCCGAGTTCGTGCGCCAGTACCTGCAGGCCGAACACATTCCCATCATTGCCGAAGATCTGTGCGGCATCCATCCGCGCAAGGTGTGGTTCTTCCCGACGACCGGACGCGTGGTCGTGCAGCGCTTGCCGCATGCACACGAAGCCGAAGTCGCCGCCACCGAATCGGCCGTGCGCGCCCGTCTGTCCAAAGCACCGGTTACCGGTGGAGTGGAGTTGTTCGAATGACGCTGGAAACCCCTGTGCGTGTATTGATCGTCGACGACTCGGCGGTCGTACGCCAGATGCTGACCGAAATCCTCTCGCGCGATGCCGGCATCGAGGTGATCGGCTCGGCCGCCGACCCGATCCTGGCGCGCGAAAAGATCAAACGCCTCAATCCGGACGTGATCACGCTGGATGTGGAAATGCCGCGCATGGACGGCCTGGTGTTTCTGGAAAACCTGATGCGCCTGCGCCCCACCCCGGTGGTGATGATTTCGTCGCTGACCGAGCGCGGCGCCGACACCACCTTGCAGGCCTTGTCGCTGGGTGCGGTGGATTTCGTCTCCAAGCCCAAGATCGACGTCGCACGCGGGCTGGAAGGCTACGCGGAAGAAATCGTCAGCAAGGTCAAGATGGCCTCCAAGGCCAGGGTCAGCGCGCTCAATCGTCCCAGCGCGCCCAAGGTCACCCTGGACATGCAGTCCGCACCGGTTCCCGGCAGCGCGCTGCGCTTCCGCACCACCGACCGCCTGATCGCCATCGGCGCCTCGGCCGGCGGCACCGAAGCCCTGCGCGTGGTGCTCGAACACATGCCCGCCGATGCCCCGGCGGTGGTGATGACCCAGCATCTGCCGGCCAGCTTCAGCACCGCCTTCGCCGAACGCCTCAATCGCCACTCGGCGATGTCGGTGCGCGAGGCCAGCGATGGCGAGGCGATCCTGCCGGGTCACGCCTACCTGCCGCCGGGCGGCCAGCACCTGCGCATCATCCGCGACGGTGCGCGCTGGCGCTGCCGCATCGACGACGGCCCGCCGGTCAATCGCCACAAGCCGGCGGTGGACGTGCTGTTCCGCTCCGTCGCCGCCAACGCCGGCCCGAATGCGGTCGGCGCCATCCTCACCGGCATGGGCGACGACGGTGCACGCGGCCTGCTGGAAATGTTGCAGGCCGGTGCGCCCACGCTGGTGCAGGACGAAGCCAGCAGCGTGGTGTGGGGCATGCCAGGCGCCGCCTACAAGCTCGGCGCCGCGCAGGAAGTGGTGCCGCTGAGCCGCGTTGCCGAGCGCCTGATCGCGCTGTCGGCACAGGCGCGTTGATCCGGCATGACCGTTCGTCCCCCGCATCCGGCTGAACAGGCGGCTGTTCCCGGCGTCGCGGTAACCGCATCGCTGGCGACGGCGGAGACACCGGCAGATCACGCGCCCCTTCCCAGGACGTTCAAGGTCGGCCCGATCACCGCTGGCGTGAGCAGGCCGGACGAACATCCCGATGCCACGCGCTCGCGCCTGCTGGCCGAAGCGCTGGACGGCAGCAGCAGTGCGATCCTGATCTGCGATCTGCAATCGCGCCTGCTCTACGCCAACGACGGCTTCCAGCGCATGTTCGGCTATACCGAGGCCGAACTGGTCGGCAAGCGTCCCTCGGACGTGCTGACCCGCGCGCAAAGCGACCAGGACGAGGTGGCGCGCATCCGCGACCGCGCCGATGCGTTGCAGCAGACCCAGGCCGACCTGCTGGTATACCGCAAGGACGGCACGCCGCTGTGGATTTCGCTCAACTTCAATCCGATCTACGACGCCAGGCATCTGCCGTCGCATTACGTGGCGGTGCTGACCGACATCACCGACACCAAGATGCATGAGGTGCTGCAGCACCGCGTGCTCGAGGCGCTGGTGCAGGAACGGCCGCTGATCGAGGTGATGACGCTGATCTGCACCGAGGTCGAGCGCATCGCACCGGACGTGCTGGCCACGGTCATGAGCGCGGACAACCAGGGCTGCCTGCATTCGCTGGCCGCGCCCAGCCTGCCGCCGGAATATGCCGATGCGGTCAACGGACTGAAGATCGCGCCGGGTGCAGGCGCCTGCGGTACGGCCGCCTGGCGCGGCCGCCCGGTAATGGTGGAAGACATCGCCACCGACCCGCTGTTTGCGCAATTCCGCGAACTGCTGCTGCCGATGGGTCTGCGCGCGTGCTGGAGCACACCGATCCGCTCCAACAGCGCACGCGTGCTCGGTACCTTCGCGCTGTACTACCGCAAGGCGCAGCGTGCCGATGCCTGGCACGTACGCCTCACCGATCTGTGCCAGCAGTTGTGCACACTGGCGCTGGAACGCGAACAGATCCGCCAGCGCGTGCATCAACTGGCGTTCTACGATGCGCTGACCGGCCTGCCCAACCGCATCATGTTCAGCGCACGCGCCGAGCAAGCCCTGACACAGGCCGAATACGCCGGCGAACCGGCCACGTTGATGTTCATCAACATCGACCGCTTCAAGTTAATCAACGACAGCCAGGGCCATGCCGCCGGCGATGGCCTGTTGCGCGACATCGCCTTGCGCATCGGCGAACAGCTGACCGCCACCGCCATGCTGGCGCGCCTGGCCGGCGACGAATTCGCGCTCGCGCTGCCGCAATGCAGTGCCGAGCAAGCCAGTGCCGCCGCAGAACGCGTGCTGGGCACCATCGCCAGGCCGTTGCCGGTCGGGCACATGACCGTGCATCCGTCGGCCAGTATCGGCGTGGCGATGTTTCCCGAAGATGGGCGCGACATCAACATCCTGCTGCGGCATGCCGATCTGGCCATGAACCGCGCCAAGCAGGAAGGCGGCGGGCGGTTCCGTTTCTTCAGTTCCGACATGAACCGCATGGCGCAGGAACGCGTTGCGCTGGAAGCGGAGCTGCGCCAGGCGATCGACCGCGATCAACTGCAGTTGCACTACCAACCGCAGTTGCACAGCGCCGCACCGCACGCGCTATACGGCGTGGAAGCGCTGTTGCGTTGGAATCATCCGCAGATGGGCGCCATTTCGCCGGCGCGGTTCCTGCCCGTGGCCGAAGAGCAAGGCATGATGCCGCAGCTCAACGACTGGGTGCTGCGCAGTGCCTGCCGGCAGATCGCCGATTGGCGCAAGCGTGGCGTGCCGGTGTCGCGCGTGTCGGTGAACCTGTCGGCGAGCAGCTTCGAAAGCCCGCGCATGCTCAGCGATCTGTTGCGCCTGATCGCCGACATGGGCGTGCAGCCCTCCGACCTCACCCTGGAAATGACCGAGAGCGTGATGCTCTCCGGGCAACCCGGCGTCCTGGAAAACCTGCACGCCATCCGCGAAGCCGGCATCTCGTTGTCGCTGGACGACTTCGGCACCGGCTATTCCAGCCTGAGCCACCTGCATCGCCTGCCGATCGACGAACTCAAGCTGGACATGAGCTTCGTGCGCGACATCGAACACAGCGAAGACGCCCGCGCCCTCACCACCTCGGTGCTGCGCATCGGCGAGCATCTGCGCAAGCACGTGGTTGCCGAAGGCGTGGAAAACGAAGCCCAACGCCTGTTCCTCGCCGACCTCGGCTGCGAAGTGCTGCAGGGCTATCTATTTTCGCGGCCATTGCCGGCGGCGGCACTGGAAGCCTGGCTGGGTGCGCAGTCTTAGAGCGGCTCACGACAACCATGTCGTGGTTTGTCAGGCTGTTCTCATAGCGTTTTTACGCACGCATCAGCAAGTCGAAGCAAATTGCCAGAAGGCAAAGCATCTGATCTGGTGGTTCTGTGCAGGGCCCTTGCCCGCCCACCATCGCAGGACACGCCGCAAGTACGTCCTTGTAGGCTCTTACGCGGCATCCATGCCGCGTAAGGTCCCGCGACGGTGAGCGGGCAAAGACCAAGTGAGGTGGTCGGTGCTCATGGTTGCAAGCAGCGCCAACTGAGGTGGCCGGTGCTCATGCTTGCAAGCAACGCATGGTGTCGTTCTGATCGCCAGATCAGCGGCACATCATGAGAGCGATGCCTGTGCCTGACTGTTGTCTTCAAGCGCGCGCCTTTGCATCCGCGTCGAATCCGATGCCACGGTGCGCTTCAACCAACCCAGCAATTGCGCAGTGACGAAGGCCGGATTCTCCAGCGATGCGATGTGCCCGGCATCGGGGATCAGCTCATAGTCGCACCCGATCACCTCGGCCATCAGCCACAGCTCTTCGGGCGGGCGCGGAATATCGTCTGCGCCGCCGAGCAGGAAGGTGCTGGCCGGATTCAGCGCGGACATCGCCTCCAGGCGATCCGCGCGCCCGAAGATCAGCCGGCCCAGCGGCACGATCGAGGTGCGCAACTGCTCGGCCGACAGCGCCGCCAGACGCTGCGCAAACGCAGCCGGCAGCGCGGAATTCAGATCGATGCCGGGGCTGAAAAAGATCGGCACGATCGCCTCGATCAACGCAGGCGTCACCTGCCCGGCTGCTTCGATCGCATCGAGCAAAGCGAAATAACGCGTTTGCGTGGCCTGCGGCTCGGCACCCAGGAAGGTATCCATCAGCACCAGGCTGCGCACACGCTGCGGTGCCAGCAGCGCCAGCTCGGCGCCCCACATGCCGCCGACCGACAGGCCGACCACTGCGCATTGCGGTAGCTCCAGCGCATCCAGCAACAGCAGCATCTGCCTGGCAAGGTCGCCCACCGTCTGCGTGCCCGCTGGCAGTGCCGCCGATTGCCCGTGCCCCCACAACTCGGGAACGATGACCCGATAGTGCGGCGAGAGCGCCTGGATCTGCGGTTCCCACATGGCCGCGTCCCAGAGATAACTGTGGCCAAGCAACACCGGAAACCCTTGACCGTATTGTGCGTAATGCAGCGTTTGACCAGCGATCGTGCAAGTAGGCATTGGAGATCAATCAGAGCGATGGGAGCGGCGCCACTCTAGACCTGCCGACTTCAGATTTTTGTTGCAATGCGACAGACGAGTTAACTGCGATTGCCTTAACTTCCGACATTACGCAGCCAAAACGAAGTCATCGCCCGAATAACGAAAAACGCCCGGCGTTGCCGGGCGTTTTCGAACAGCTGAGCAACCAGCTGGATCAGGCAGCGACGGTGTCGGCCACGTCCTGATATTCCTGGATCTGATCGAAGTTCATGTAGCGGTAGATCTGATCGCCACTGGTCTTGATCACGCCCACATCGGCCATGTACTCGTCCTTGGTCGGGATGCGGCCCAGACGCGAGCAGATCGCCGCCAGTTCCGCCGAACCCAGGTACACGTTGGTATTGCGGCCCAGACGATTCGGGAAGTTACGCGTGGAGGTGGAGAACACCGTGGCGCCCTCGCGTGCCTGCGCCTGGTTGCCCATGCACAGCGAGCAGCCCGGCATTTCCATGCGTGCGCCTGCCGCGCCGAAGGTACCGTAATGGCCTTCCTTGGTCAGCTCGGAGGCGTCCATCTTGGTCGGCGGCGCAACCCACAGACGGGTCGGGATATCGCGCTTGCCTTCCAGCAACTTGGCAGCGGCACGGAAGTGACCGATGTTGGTCATGCACGAACCGATGAACACCTCGTCGATCGCCGCACCGGCCACGTCGGACAGCGTCTTGACGTCGTCCGGATCGTTCGGGCACGCCACGATCGGCTCGTGGATGTCGGCCAGGTCGATCTCGATGACGGCGGCGTACTCGGCGTCGGCATCCGGCTGCAGCAGCTGCGGATCGGCCAGCCACTCTTCCATCTTCTTGATACGGCGGCCCAGCGTGCGCGCATCGGCATAGCCTTCGGCAATCATCCAGCGCAGCAGGGTGATGTTGCTGGTCAGGTATTCGATGATCGGCGCCTTGTCCAAGTGCACGGTGCAACCGGCCGCCGAACGCTCGGCCGAGGCATCGGACAGCTCGAACGCCTGTTCCACCTTCAGGTTCGGCAGGCCTTCGATTTCCAGGATGCGGCCGGAGAAGATGTTCTTCTTGCCCTGCTTGGCCACGGTCAGCAGACCGTCCTTGATTGCGTACAGCGGGATCGCGTTGACCAGGTCACGCAGCGTCACGCCCGGCTGCATTTCACCCTTGAAGCGCACCAGCACGCTCTCGGGCATGTCCAGCGGCATCACGCCGGTGGCGGCGGCGAAGGCCACCAGGCCGGAGCCGGCCGGGAACGAAATGCCGATCGGGAAGCGGGTGTGCGAGTCGCCACCGGTACCGACGGTGTCGGGCAGCAGCATGCGATTGAGCCAGCTGTGGATCACGCCGTCGCCCGGACGCAGCGACACGCCGCCGCGGGTGGAGATGAACTCCGGCAAGGTGTGGTGGGTCTTGACGTCGACCGGCTTCGGATAAGCGGCGGTGTGGCAGAACGACTGCATCACCAGGTCGGCCGAGAAGCCCAGGCAGGCCAGATCCTTCAACTCGTCGCGGGTCATCGGGCCGGTGGTGTCCTGCGAGCCCACCGAGGTCATCTTCGGCTCGCAATAGGTGCCCGGGCGCATGCCCTGGCCTTCCGGCAAGCCGCAGGCGCGGCCGACCATCTTCTGCGCCAGCGAAAAGCCCTTGCCGGTGTCCGGCGGGTCCATCGGCAGGCGGAACAGGTCCGAGGCCGGCAGACCCAGGAACTCGCGCGCCTTGGCGGTCAAGCCGCGGCCGACGATCAACGGAATGCGGCCACCGGCGCGCACTTCGTCGAACAGCACGTCCGACTTCATCGCGAACTCGGCGATCACCTGCCCGTTCTTCAGCGCCTTGCCGTCGTACGGACGCAGCTCGACCACATCGCCGTGCTCCATCTGCGACACGTCCAGCTCGATCGGCAACGCGCCGGCGTCTTCCATCGTGTTGTAGAAGATCGGGGCGATCTTGCTGCCCAAACACACGCCGCCGAAGCGCTTGTTCGGAATGAACGGAATGTCCTCGCCGGTCCACCACAGCACCGAGTTGGTCGCCGACTTGCGCGAGGAACCGGTACCGACCACATCGCCCACGTAGGCGACCAGATGGCCCTTGTCCTTGAGATCGGCGATGGCCTGGATCGGGCCGCGCTTGCCGTCTTCTTCCGGCTCGAAGGCCGCGCCGTCGCGCTTGTTCTTCAGCATCGCCAGCGCGTGCAGCGGGATGTCCGGGCGCGTGGTCGCATCCGGGGCCGGCGACAGGTCGTCGGTGTTGGTCTCGCCCGGCACCTTGAACACGGTGACGGTCATGCTCTGCGGCACTTCCGGCTTGCTGGTGAACCACTCGGCATCGGCCCAGCTCTGCAGCACGGCCTTGGCATGCGCATTACCGGCTTCGGCCTTTTCCTGCACGTCGTGGAAGGCATCGAACACCAGCAAGGTGTGCTTGAGCGCTTCGGCGGCGGTGGCGCCCAGCTCGGCGTTGTCGAGCAGGTCGATCAGCGGCTGGATGTTGTAGCCACCCAGCATGGTGCCGAGCAGCTCGGTCGCACGGGTGGGGCTGATCAGCGCGGTGTTCTCGGTGCCGAAGGCCACCGCAGCCAGGTACGAAGCCTTGACCTTGGCGGCATCATCCACGCCAGCCGGCACGCGCTGGCTGAGCAGCTCGACCAGGAACTCTTCTTCGCCCGCCGGCGGAGCCTTCAGCAGCTCGATGACCTCGGCGGTCTGCTGCGCGGTCAGCGGCAGCGGCGGGATACCGAGCGCGGCGCGCTCTGCAACGTGGTGGCGGTAGGCTTCCAACATGCGGATTCTCCGAAAGACAACAGTGAATGTGTAGACGCGAAACGTGGATCAGCTTGCGGGTTTGGGAACAATGATCTTCAAACCCTTGAAGTAGTCGCGGAAAAAGCCCTCGTCGCGGGTGATCAACCCGTCGCACTGGAGCAGCGCGTGGGCGCCGATCAGGAAATCGGCCACCACCCGCTCGCGTTTGCCGCCGCGCGCGCGGAAGCGCTTGTTCATATGGCCGGCGCGCACCGCCGCCGCTTCCTGGGTGGCTTCGTAACGCACCCCGATCGAGGCCAGGGTTTCCATCAGGTCGACCTGGGTATCGAGCATGGCCAGCACCTCGGCCACCACTGCATCGCAGACCACCACCTCGTCGCGCGCCAGCGCATCGCCGATGCAGATCTCCGACACCTCGCCGTAGACCGCATCGCCGACCAGGATGTCCAGCAGCACCGATGAATCCAGGGCGATCATGGGTCGAACGGATCCCCGGGGGCGCGGCCGCGGATGGCGCGCATCGCCTCGTCGGTGCTGGTCAGCCCGTCGACCAGCTTGAACTTGCCGCGCACCTTGCGCAGCGCCTCGCTGACGTCCTTGCGCAGGATGATGCGCCCGCCGTCGAGCTCGATCTTGAGTGTGGTGCCCTTGGTCAGGCCCAGGGCATCGCGCACGGCCTTGGGCAGCGTGATCTGTCCGCGTTCGGCAACTGTGGCTTCCATGGAGGTGGCCCCGGCAGAAAGTATGCGCCGATTTTACATACTTGACTTGTCGTACTCAAGGCCACATACCCTGTCCTGCAACCGAACGTACACACTGAATTGGTCACACTGTTCCAAACAGACCTACAGCCTGCAGCCATAGGAGTGATGCATGAGCGATTCCTTTTCCACCCGCACCTCGCTTGAGGTCCACGGCAAGCGCTACGAGTACTACAGCCTGCCGAAGCTGGGCGAGCGCTTCGATATCGGCCATCTGCCCTATTCGATGAAGATCCTGCTGGAGAACCTGCTCCGGCACGAGGACGGCGGTGTCACCGTCGGCAAGGACCACATCGAAGCGGTCGCCAAGTGGGACCCCACCGCCGAGCCCGATATCGAAATCGCCTTCATGCCCGCCCGCGTGGTGCTGCAGGACTTCACCGGCGTGCCATGCGTGGTCGACCTGGCCGCGATGCGCGATGCCGTGGTCAAGCTCGGCGGCAACGCCGACCAGATCAACCCGCAGATCCCCTCCGAACTGGTCATCGACCACTCGGTGCAGGTGGACGTGTTCGGCTCGGCCGATGCGCTCGACCTCAACGGCAAGATCGAATTCCAGCGCAACCAGGAACGCTACGGCTTCCTGCGCTGGGGCCAGAAGGCATTCGAAAACTTCAAGGTGGTGCCACCCAACACCGGCATCGTCCACCAGGTGAACCTGGAGAATCTGGCGCGCGTGGTGATGAGCGCGGACAAGGACGGAACACAGATCGCCTACCCGGACACCGTGTTCGGCACCGACAGCCATACCACCATGATCAACGGCATCGGCGTGCTGGGCTGGGGCGTGGGCGGGATCGAGGCCGAGGCCGCGATGCTGGGGCAGCCCTCGTCGATGCTGATCCCGCAGGTGGTCGGCTTCAAGCTCAGCGGCAAGCTGCCCGAAGGCGCCACCGCCACCGATCTGGTGCTCACCGTCACCCAGATGCTGCGCAAGGCCGGCGTGGTCGGCAAGTTCGTCGAGTTCTACGGCGAAGGCCTGCAGCATCTGCCGCTGGCCGACCGCGCCACCATCGGCAACATGGCGCCGGAGTATGGTGCCACCTGCGGCATCTTCCCGGTCGACGACGAATCGCTGACCTATTTGCGCCTGTCCGGCCGCAGCGAGGAGCAGATCGCGCTGGTCGAGGCCTATGCCAAGGCGCAGGGCCTGTGGCACGACGCCAACACCCCGCCGGCGCAGTACAGCGCCACGCTGGAGCTGGACATGGGCGAGGTCAAGCCGTCGCTGGCCGGCCCCAAGCGCCCGCAGGACCGCGTGCTGCTGGAAGACATGCAGTCCAACTTCCGCGAGAGCCTCAAGCCGTTCGTGGATGCGCGCAGCAAGCGCCTGACCGACATCAAGCAGGAAGACCGGCTGAAGAACGAAGGCGGCGGCGGCACTGCGGTCGGCGCCAAGGCAGCGCAGGCCGAGAGTTCCACCGACAGCGGTGCCGGCTGGCAGCTGCGCGACGGCTCGGTGGTGATCGCCGCGATCACCTCGTGCACCAACACCTCCAACCCGGCAGTGATGCTGGGCGCCGGCCTGCTCGCGCGTAACGCGGCGGCCAAGGGGCTGAAGGCGCAGCCATGGGTGAAGACCTCGCTCGGGCCGGGCTCACGCGTGGTCACCGATTACCTGAGCAAGGCCGGTGTGCTCGCCGATCTGGAAACGCTCGGTTTCTACGTGGTCGGCTACGGCTGCACCACCTGCATCGGCAATTCCGGCCCGCTGCCGGACGATGTGTCTGCGGCGATCGCCAAGGACGACCTGGTGGTGTCTTCGGTGTTGTCGGGCAACCGCAACTTCGAAGGCCGCGTGCATCCCGAAGTGAAGATGAACTACCTCGCCTCGCCGCCGCTGGTGGTGGCGTACGCGATCGCCGGTACCACCGACATCAACCTAACCACGGATCCGCTGGGCACCGGTAGCGACGGGCAGCCGGTGTATCTGCGCGACATCTGGCCGAGCAACAAGGAAATCGGCGACACCATCGCCGCCACCGTCGGCCCGGAAATGTTCAAGCAGAACTACGCCGACGTGTTCAAGGGCGACAGCCGCTGGAACACCATCGCCTCCCCGGATGGTGCGCTGTACGAATGGGACGCGGCCTCGACCTACATCAAGAACCCGCCCTACTTCGACGGCATGACCATGCAGGTCGGCCATGTCGAGGACGTGCACGGTGCGCGCATCATGGGCCTGTTCGGCGACTCGATCACCACCGACCACATCTCGCCGGCCGGCAACATCAAGAAGGATTCGCCGGCGGGCCGTTTCCTGCAGGAGCGCGGCGTGCAACCGGCCGACTTCAACAGCTACGGCAGCCGCCGCGGCAATGACGACGTGATGGTGCGCGGTACCTTCGCCAATATCCGCATCAAGAACCTGATGTTCGGCGGCGAAGAAGGCGGCAACACGCTGTACTACGGAAAGGACGGCGCGGCGCCGGAAAAACTGGCGATCTACGATGCGGCAGTGAAGTACAAGGCCGACGGCGTGCCGCTGGTGGTGCTGGCCGGCAAGGAATACGGCACCGGCTCCTCGCGCGACTGGGCGGCCAAGGGCACCAACCTGCTCGGCGTCAAGGCGGTGATCGCCGAGAGCTTCGAGCGTATCCATCGCTCCAACCTGGTCGGCATGGGCGTGCTGCCGCTGCAGTTCCTGGAGAACGAAAACGCGCAGACGCTGGGCCTGGATGGTTCGGAAGTGCTGGACATTACCGGCCTGCAGGACGGCGCCAGCCGCCGTGCCACCGTGGATGCCAGAAAGTCCGACGGCAGCGTCAAGCAGTTCCAGGTCAAGGTGCTGCTGCTGACGCCCAAGGAAGTGGAGTACTTCAAGCACGGCGGCCTGCTGCAGTACGTGCTGCGCCAACTGGCCGCACGCAAGGCAGCCTGATCGCAAGGCGCGCTGCGCCATCAGCTCGACGACACTCCCGCCGCCTGGCGGGAGTGTCGTTTTGGGTGGCCAGAACTCGCCAACGCCGGGACGGTGAACCGTCGTCGGAGGCAGCAAGACGCTGCACGCGACGCAGCGCAACGGGGGAGATACCTTGCCACCAGACACCGGCCGCGCTCGCCTGACGATGCGCACACCGGAGTCGCCGTGCTCAGCGCCCCGCGGGCTCCCATTGCGCGTGCGTCAGCTGCCAGTCGCCGTCCTGCAGGCGCCAGCCGGTGGTCACCTGATAGGTCTGTGCCTGCTCGGGCAGCCAGCGTCCGCTGCCACCGGTCAGCAGCGCGGTGAAGCGCACGCGCGCGGTGTCGTCGCGCAGCTGCACCTCCACCGGCCCCAGGGTCACGCCGATGCGGCGGTTGCCCAGCATCTGCAGTTGCATCAGTCGCCGCAGCCCGGCTGCGTCCAGCCCTTGTTCGCCGACAAAGTCCTCGGCCACCGGCGCCATCGCCGCGCCAATCTGCCGCGCCTCGATCGCCTGATGCATCGCTTCCAGTGTTGCGCGTAGCCGTTGCTCCGGTGCGGCACGCGTGCAACCGCTCAAGGCCACGACCAAAATCGCGACCAGCCCGACCCGCCACCACGCTTGAATGCTGCTCTGCATCACGCTTCGCCTTTTCCATCCATGACGGTATGCTGCCTGCTGTTGTAGTGCCGTGGAACACACCGCGTCACGTACCGAATACCCTGGAGGGGGGCAGATGAATCAGGCACGTCCTTGGTTGCAAAGTTATCCGGCCGGCGTCGCCGCCGAGATCGATCTGGAGCAGTTCCGTACCGTGGCCGAGGTGTTCGCCACCTCGGTCAAGCGGTTTGCCGACCGCCCCGCGTATCACAGCTTCGGCAAGACCATCACCTATCGCGAAGCTGATCAACTGGTCGAGCAGTTCGCCGCCTATCTGCTTGGCGAACTGCAGTTGAAGAAAGGCGACCGCGTCGCCCTGATGATGCCCAACTGTCTGCAGTATCCGGTCGCCACCTTTGGCATCCTGCGTGCCGGCCTGACCGTGGTCAACGTCAATCCGCTGTACACCCCGCGCGAGCTGAAGCATCAGCTGATCGACTCCGGCGCCAGCGTGCTGGTGGTGATCGACAACTTCGGCACCACTGTGCAGCAGGTCATCGCCGACACCCCGGTCAAGCAGGTGATCACCACCGGGCTGGGCGACATGCTCGGCTTCCCGAAAGCGGCGCTGGTCAATTTCGTCGTCAAGTACGTCAAGAAGCTGGTGCCCGATTACCGCATCAATGGCGCGATCCGTTTCCGCGACGCACTGGCGCTGGGCCGCAAGCACAGCGTGCCGACCTTGCAGATCGAGCCCGACGACATCGCCTTCCTGCAGTACACCGGCGGCACCACCGGCGTGGCCAAGGGCGCGATGCTCACCCACCGCAATCTGGTGGCCAACATGCAGCAGGCCCATCAGTGGCTTGCCGGCACCGGCAAGCTGGAAGAAGGCGCCGAGGTGGTGATCACCGCGCTGCCGCTGTACCACATCTTCGCATTGACGGCCAACGGCCTGGTCTTCATGAAGATCGGCGGCTGCAATCACCTGATCAGCAATCCGCGCGACATGCCCGGCTTCGTCAAGGAACTGAAGAAGACCCGCTTCACCGCCTTCACCGGGGTCAACACGCTGTTCAACGGCCTGCTCAATACCCCCGGCTTCGATCAGGTGGATTTCTCCTCGCTCAAGATGACCCTGGGCGGCGGCATGGCGGTGCAACGTTCGGTCGCCGAACGCTGGAAAAAGGTCACCGGCCTGACCCTGGTCGAGGCCTACGGCCTGACCGAAACCTCGCCGGCCGCCTGCATCAACCCGATGGACCTGAAGGACTACAACGGCTCGATCGGCCTGCCGATTCCGTCCACCGATGCCTGCATCAAGGACGACGCCGGCGCGGCGCTGCCATTGGGCGAGATCGGCGAGCTGTGCATCAAGGGTCCGCAGGTGATGAAGGGCTACTGGAAGAAGCCCGAAGAAACCGCCAAGGTCATGGATGCCGACGGCTGGCTGCATACCGGTGATATCGCGCGGATGGACGAACAGGGCTTCGTCTACATCGTCGACCGCAAGAAGGACATGATCCTGGTGTCCGGCTTCAACGTGTATCCGAACGAGATCGAGGACGTGATTGCCGAGATGCCCGGCGTGCTGGAAGTGGCCGCCGTCGGCGTACCGGACGAGAAGTCCGGCGAGATCGTCAAGGCCGTCATCGTGAAGAAAGACCCTGCCCTGACCGCCGACGCCGTCAAGGCGCACTGCCGCGCCAACCTGACCGGCTACAAGCAGCCGCGAGTGATCGAGTTCCGCAAGGAACTGCCGAAAACCAACGTCGGCAAGATCCTGCGCCGCGAACTGCGGGATACGCCCAAGGGATAATCCACCGGCGCCAGCGCAGGTCGACAGCCACTCGGCTGTCATCCAACGCCCGCACTGCCGCCAGGCTTGCGGGCGTTTGTTTTTGCACGCTTCGGACGGAACGTTCGTTTCGGACGGCCAGCGTGCGACGACGCGCGCGCCGGAATAAGGGCCGATTTGCACTTGGTTATCTGCGCCGTTCCGATGCATGGAAATACCATGCGTTTTTAAAGCTCATGACAGTCCCCCAGGAGTACTTCGGTGGACCCGGAACGCAGAATCACGGAACACATAATTTCAAGAATGTGCAATTCACAATAAACTACTTTTGCTTGCGGAAATTCACTGAAAGATTCAGGTCATAGGGCCCACCGGATAGAAAGGAAGCCCTCTGCGTTCATGGAGATAGTGCCGGTGTAGCATCGATTTGGAGTGGATCGCGCGCGCCCGCCGGCGTTCACTCTCCCACTGCGGGCTTTTCCAGGATCACGCCCATGAACACGATTGAAAAGATTTCCCTCGGTCGTCCCCACTCCACCATTCGGGTCGATTCTTCGGCTGCTGACGGCACCCACTGGTTGTTCATGCATGCCGATGCGCCTTTTGGCATACGTCCCTGCTGCAGTCCTGAGTTATTGGACGACATCTGGGATGTCATGGGCTCCATCACCCGCGCTCCGCATGAGCGACGCAGTGGGGAACTGCGCCATTTCGTACTCGCCTCCGACGCGGACGCCTTCAATCTCGGTGGCGATCTGGACCTGTTCGCACGCTTGATCCGCGAACAGAATCGCGAGCAACTCATGCGGTATGCGATTCGCTGCGTGGAAGGCGTCCATCACCTGCATACCGGCTTCGGTGGGGACGTGCGCAGCATTGCGCTGCTGCAGGGCGATGCATTGGGAGGCGGACTGGAGATGGCCCTGGCCTGCCATACCATCGTGGCCGAGGAAGGCATCGGCATGGGACTGCCCGAGGTCCTGTTCGGCCTGTTTCCGGGCATGGGCGCGTATTCCTTCCTGTGCCGTCGCGTTTCGCCCCATCTGGCGGAAAAAATCATTCTCGATGGACGCATTTACAGCAGCGAAGAAATGCATGCGATGGGGATCGTGGACGTACTCGTACCGAAGGGCCAAGGCGTGGTTGCCACCGAAACGCTGATTCGCCAGCAAAAGCGCATCTCCCATTCCTATCTGGCGATGAACGCCGCACGCAATCTCGCGCAGGCGGTGCCTTACGAGGAATTGCTGCGCATCACCGAAGTCTGGGTAGACACGGCCCTGGCACTCAATGAGAAATCACTGCGCACGATGGACCGTTTGGTCAAAGCACAGAACCGCCGCGCAGGCGCGGGTGTCGCCTGATTTTGGTGGATCCAATACTGGGGGAATCAGGCCCGGCCTATTGCCGGGCTTCGCTTACCCACGGTCGCCATTCCCGCTGACGCCTCCGTCGGACTTATTTTGAGCACGCTGGGCGAGCGCTTCGCGCCCAAGTTTCAAACCAGTCTTCAGCTGCTCCAGTCTTTGACTCCATTCTGCTCGCAGCTGCGCTTCCGGCAGGCGCATCAACTCACCGCCCTGTTCTGCCAACATCACCAGCCCGAGATTGCTGGAAACACCTTTGACCGCGTGAGCATGCTCACGTAGACGTGCCCAGTCTCCGTCGGCCGCCGCCTTACCGAGCTGGACAACACATGCCGCAGCATCGCTGAGACATTGTTGAATGAACTCGCGTTCGAACTCATTTCCCATCCCCAGTTCCGCCAGCTCGTCGAGCACGGCAGGATCGAGGACTGCGCCGCTTGGGGCCGCGCTACGGGTACCAATGCTCAGATCGGTCTGACGCAGCTTCTGGTTGACGGCGATTTCGGCCAGCGTATCCAGCAACTTGATCGCCGCCACCGGCTTGGCCAGGAATGCATAGGCGCCCGCCTGTTCGCAGCTGCGAATCGACTCGGGGGTGACATCAGCGCTCAATACCACGATCGGGGTTCCCGGCTTACCACCGGCCTGCATGACCCTCAGCTGCTTCAACATGTCCAGACCGCTGACACCAGGCATGTGCAGGTCGACGATGGCCGCGTCGTAGTCGGCTTCGGCCAACGCATCCAGAACGGCTTCGCCGCCATCAACACAGGTCACGCGATGCCCTGCTTTTTGCAGCAGCCGCTGCAGCACGAGGCGATTTGCCAGATGGTCGTCTGCCACCAGGATCTGCATGCTACGCACGCGGGCACGGTGACGTAGGAACGGATCGGCAAACGCAATCACGTTGCCCGGTATGGTGGTGGACTCCGTCTCATGCAGCACAGGCGATGGAGTAGCTGCAGGCTTGGCGGTTGCCAGGCCGAACGGCAGTTCAAACCAGAACAAGCTGCCGCCTTCGAGATTTTCCTCAAACCCGATCGCGCCACCCATCGACTGCACCAGCCCCCTGGCGATCGTCGTTCCGAGGCCGCTGCCTTCGAACCGGCGCGCCAGTCCGGTGTCCGCCTGTTCGAACGCCTCGAACAAACGCGGACGCATATCGACCGGAACACCGATCCCGGTATCGAGCACTTCAAAACGGAGCAGCACACCAGCGCGGCCACTGGCCTCGGTGGCCGCCACCTTCAACTGGACACTGCCGTGGTCGGTGAACTTGACCGCATTGCCGACCAGATTGAGCAGGATCTGCTGCAGATGTCCCGCATCCCCGTGCACGCGGGGAGGGACATCTGCAGCGATAGTTGCCTGATAACGCAAGCCCTTGGCCTTGGCCTGCGGCTCCAGGATCAGACCGATTGCCTGCAAGGTGTCATGCACTGCAAAGTCGGACGCGTTGATCCGCAGCTTGCCAGCTTCGATGGCCGAGATGTCCAGCACCTCCTCCACCAGCGCCAGCAGACTGCGTGTGGAGGCTTGAATGGTTTTCAGGCATTCGCGCTGCTCATCGTCCAGCTGCGTCGTTGCCAATACTTCGGTCATGCCGGACAGACCGTTCAACGGTGTCCGAAACTCGTGACTCATGTTGGCCAGAAAGCGGCTCTTGGCCTCGCTGGCGCGGCGCGCCTCGGCGGTTGCACGGGTCAACTGCCGCAGCAGACTGGAGAAATACAGCGGAACGGCGGCCAGACCAACCGCAAGCCCGACCCCAAGGCGCTGGTTGCGTTGCCAGTATTCGGTCATCGACAGCGTCGTGGAAAAGCTCACCACCGCCATTGCCACCGCAAGATACAGATAGCGGTTGCCGTAGCGCAGGCCATTACCGACGGTGACCCACATCACCACGACATAGACCCAGGCCAGCGGCTCGCCCATCTGGATCATGCCGGCCGCCATCAACCCGTAATCGGCCAGCATGCCCAGGATACGACGCGCATCCGAGCGGTCGGGTCGCCACAGCAGCCATCCAAACAACGCCAGGCCAAGCCCGAGACCTGTCAGCACGATGACCAAGACACCGGTGTGCTGGTGCAGCGGCAAACTGTGCCGGACACTCGGCACGAGGACATACGACAGGATCAGGCTGATCAGAACGATGCGGACGATCGCCTGGCCATGTTCGCTGTCAGGTCGATTCATCAACCGCTGCCGGATCCTTCCGAACGGATTCATAGCCTTACACCCCGGGTCGTGCCGATGCGGTCGAGAATTCGCCGCAGATCTGGTCCAGCTGCGCGCGGCCGCGCAGCAGCGCATCCACACAGCGTGGGTCGAACAGGCGGCCGCGTTGTGCGTAGAGATAAGCCAGCGCGGCGTCCATGGTCCAGGCCTCCTTGTACGGGCGCGGCGACAACAGTGCGTCGAAGACGTCGGCCACCGCCACGATGCGCGCTTCCAGCGGAATCGCCTCGCCCACCAGTCCATCCGGATAGCCGGTGCCGTCGTAGCGCTCGTGGTGACGCAGCGCGATCAGGGCGCCGACCTGGATGAAGCGGTTCTGGCTGCCGCTGAGCAGCTCGTAGCCGATCCGCGGATGCCGCTTCATGATGCTCATCTCGTCGTCGGTGAGCTTGCCCGGCTTGAGCAGCACCGCATCGGGAATGGCGATCTTGCCCATGTCGTGCAGCGGTGCGGCCATCTCGATGATGCGCACTTCTTCTTCCGACAAGCCGAGCTGCTCGGCGATCAGGCCGGCCACATGCGACATGCGCTCCAGGAAGGCGCTGGTGCCCGAGTCGCGGTACTCGATGGCACGCGCCAGTCGCGACAGCGTCTCGCGTTCGCGCTCCTCGACCTCGTTCATGCTGGCCAGCAGACGCTGCTCCAGCGACAGTGCGCGTTGCTTGACGCTTTCGCTCTGCTGACGCAGCTGCAGCAAATTGGCGCAGCGCGCACGCAGTTCGCGCGGGCGGATCGGCTTGACCAGGAAATCGATCACGCCCGCTTCCAGCGCCGCCTGGCGGATCGGCTCGTCGCCGACGATGGTGATCAGGATGATCGGAATATCGCGATGGCTGGGCAGCCGGCGCAGACGCCGGGCGAACTCCAGCCCATCCATGCCGGGCATGCGGTAGTCGAGCAGCAATAGATCCACCCGTCCGGCCTCGCACCACGCCAGCGCGTCGAGCGGGTCACCGAAATCGTAGACTTTCAACTCCGGTGCGATGTCCTCGATGACGTGGCGCAGCATCGTCCGCGCAGACATCTGGTCATCGACAATGACGATGTTCAATCCCAGATCCGCCTTTTCCGACCAGCTTCCCGATGGATCCGCCGACGATACGCCGGCAAGATTACCCAAAACATCCTGCATAGCCGTTGCTCCTCTATCCCGAGAACGGAAAAGCGATGACGCCGGCCGCTGTGCCGACTCCCCCGACGATACGCCATTCGGGGCTCCGCTCTAGCATATGCAGTATCTGTGCCGTCGGCACGCCGACGGCACAAAAAAGATCAGGCTTCCGGACGCATGTACGGGAACAGCAGCACATCGCGGATCGAGGTGCTGCCGGTCAGCAGCATCACCAGCCGGTCGATACCGATGCCCAGGCCGCCGGTCGGCGCCATGCCGTACTCCAACGCACGGATGTAATCGGCGTCGTAATGCATCGCTTCGTCGTCTCCACCGTCCTTGGCCTGCACCTGCGCCTGGAAGCGCGCGGCCTGGTCTTCCGGGTCGTTGAGCTCGGAGAAGCCATTGGCGAGCTCCTTGCCGTTGATGAACAGCTCGAAGCGGTCGGTGTACCCCGGCTCGGTGTCGCTGGAACGCGCCAGCGGCGACACCTCGACCGGGTGGTCGGTGATGAAGGTCGGCTGCACCAGGGTGTGTTCCACGGTGGCCTCGAAGATCTCCAGCAGCAACTTGCCCCAGCCGTAGGACGGCTTGACCTTGATTTTCAGCCGTTCGCAATGGCGCAGCAGCGCATCGCGATCGGTGCAATCGGCCGCGCTGATCTCCGGATTGTGGTGACGAACGGCCTCATCCATGCGCCAGCGCCGGAAAGCCGGCGCCAGATCGATGGCGGCGCCGTCCCAGTTCACCTGGGCGGTGCCCAGTACCGACTGCGCGGTGTCGCGGATCACCTGCTCGGTCAGGTCCATGATCTCGTGGTACGTGGCATAGGCCTCGTAGAGCTCGAGCATGGTGAACTCGGGGTTGTGCCGGGTCGACACGCCCTCGTTGCGGAAATTGCGGTTGATCTCGTAGACCCGTTCCAGCCCACCGACCACCAGCCGCTTGAGGTACAGCTCCGGCGCCACGCGCAGGTACAGGTCCAGGTCCAGCGCGTTGTGGTGGGTGGTGAACGGCTTGGCGGTGGCGCCACCGGGGATGTAATGCATCATCGGCGTTTCCACTTCCAGGAAGCGGCGCGTATCCAGCCAGGCGCGGATCGCGCGGATGATCCTGGAGCGCTTGATGAAGACCTCGCGCGCCTCCGGAGTGACGATCAGATCGACGTAACGCTGGCGATAGCGCTGCTCCACGTCCGACAGGCCGTGCCACTTGTCCGGCAACGGACGCAGCGACTTGGTCAGCAGGCGCAACGCACTGGCCTTGACCGACAGCTCGCCGGTCTTGGTGCGGGTCAGCCCGCCCTCCACCGCCACGATGTCGCCGACATCCCAGCCCTTGAACGCGGCATAGGCATCGCCCAGCACATTGCCCTGCAGGAACAGCTGCACGCGCCCGGACTCGTCCTGGATCTGCGCAAAGCTGGCCTTGCCCATCACCCGCTTGGCCATCAGGCGGCCGGCCATCCTGACCGTACGGCCGCTTGCTTCCAGTGCCTCGGAGGTCCAGGTGTCGGCATCGGCAAATTCGGCCTGCAGATCGCCGGCGAAGTGTTCGCGCACGAAATCGTTGGGATAGGCGATGCCCTGGCCGCGCAACGCGCCCAGTTTCGCGCGACGCTCGGCGATGAGGCTGTTCTCGTCGGCGGGGATCTGCGGCGCGGGGGTCTGCTCGGTCATGGCGGGAATCGGTCTGCGATAGGTCGGGCGCGTGCCCGGTGGAGAATGCGGAACCGGGCTGGCCGGTTCCTGCGTTTTACGGTGTATCGGTGACAACTGCACGGCGCGACGGGACTGCGTGGCGATGTACAGGCTGCGCGGCGCTGCACATGTCGCAGCGTCCGCGAAAAAAGACGTCGCTGCGCGGCGGGCGCGGCGAGGTCTTGCTGCGGTCAGGCATCCAGGCGCTTGGAGCCTGCCGCCAGACCGGCCTTGAGGCTGGCCTCGACGAATTCGTCCAGGTCGCCGTCCAGCACTTTCTGCGTGTCGCTGCGTTCGATGCCGGTGCGCAGATCCTTGATGCGGCTCTGGTCGAGCACGTAGTTGCGGATCTGGCTGCCCCAGCCGATGTCGGACTTGGTGGCTTCCAGCGCGTCGCGCTCGACGTTGCGCTTCTGCACTTC
Organism: Xanthomonas sp. NCPPB 2864; assembly: GCF_056675615.1. Taxonomy (NCBI): domain Bacteria; kingdom Pseudomonadati; phylum Pseudomonadota; class Gammaproteobacteria; order Lysobacterales; family Lysobacteraceae; genus Xanthomonas; species Xanthomonas sp. NCPPB 2864. The sequence goes on along the minus strand of NZ_JBWWVS010000010.1, from coordinate 102,445 downwards.
CAGCTCATACAACTTGGCGGCCAGCATCTTCATCGCGTTGTCGCGGTTCTGGTGCTGGCTGCGGCCGGTCTGGCAGGCGACCACGGTATTGGTCGGGATGTGCGTAATGCGCACCGCCGATTCGGTCTTGTTGACGTGCTGACCACCGGCGCCGGAGGAGCGATACACGTCGGTGCGCAGGTCGGCCGGGTTGATGTCGATCTCGATATTGTCGTCCACTTCCGGCGACACGAACACCGAGGTGAAGCTGGTATGCCGGCGGTTGTCCGAATCGAACGGCGACTTGCGCACCAGCCGGTGCACGCCGATCTCGGTCTTCAGCCAGCCATAGGCGTACTCGCCCTCGATGCGGATCGTGGCCGACTTGATGCCCGCCACTTCGCCGCCGGACACTTCCATCAGCTCGGTCTTCCAGCCGCGCGACTCGGCCCAGCGCAGGTACATGCGCAACAGGATTTCGGCCCAGTCCTGCGCCTCGGTGCCGCCGGCACCGGCCTGGATGTCGACGAACGCATTGGCGCCGTCCATCTGGCCGGAGAACATGCGCTGGAATTCCAGCTTCTCGACATGGGTCTGGTACTTGTCCAGATCGGCGATCACCGCCACCGCGGTGTCCTCGTCCTGCTCGCTTTCGGCCAGTTCCAGCAGATCGGCCGCATCGCTCAGGCCGGCCAGCACATCGGCGATGCCGATGACGGTCTTTTCCAGCAGCGAGCGTTCGCGGCCCAGGGCCTGCGCGCGCTCGGCGTCGTTCCACACATCGGGGCTCTCAAGCTCCCGGCTGACTTCTTCTAGACGCTCTTTCTTGACGTCGTAGTCAAAGATACCCCCTGAGCGAGAGCACGCGATCGTTGAGATCGGTGATGCGCTGGCGGATCGGATTGGTTTCGATCATGACGGACTTCCGGCAAACAAGCTGGCTAGTTTAGCAAGCGGGCGACGGTGGCGGAACGCGGTAGGCATGCTGTTCAGCCCGGCATAGCCGGGACCGCTGGCGCCTCGGCATGTCCGGCGGCGCGCCGCAGCGGCGCCAGGTAACGACGGCTGCAGGGCAGCTGGCCATTGCCGGACAGATGCACGCGCGCCTCGCCTGCGTCCAGCGGTTCGATCGACACCACGCAGCCCAGGTTGACGATGTAGCTGCGATGGATTCGCACAAACACGGCCGGATCGAGTCTGGCCTCGATCGCGGCCATCGTGCTGCGCAGTGGGTAATCATGGCCGCGTACATGCAGGTTGACGTAGTTGCCCGACGCCTGGACCCACTCGATGTCGGCAGTGGCGACTAGGAAGTCGCGCCCCAGCTTGCGCACCAGAAAGCGTTCCGGACGGTCCAGCGGCTCGACCGGCGGGCCTTCGTCCGGCGCGGCCAGCAGCCGCACCTCGCCCTGCAGGCGGCGCAGCAAAAACCGGTAGCCATGCATGCACGCAACGATGATCGCGAAAGTACGCACGTCCTTGAGGTACTCGTAAAACAATTCCTGCGGCCACGCTCCAAAATCATAATGTTCGCCCAGCAGCCGATAGGTCAGCAAGCGCAGGCCGACCATCGTGACGACATGCACCACCGAGACCGCCACGCTGACCAACAGATACCAGGGTAGCCGGCGCCGCCAGGTATCCAGATGTAACGGCAGCTTCCGCGTGAACCAGGCGATGACGGGGACGAGCATCAGCAGCCAGACCAAGCCGCTGGACATCTCCCACACCCAGGGTTCCCAGCTCTGGATCGGCAGCCCGGCGCGCCGGCGATCCATCAACTCGGTAACGGCGTTGCCACTGGCGTTGACCACCACCACCATCAGCCAAAACAACATGCCTGCGCTGCGCTGCCAAGGCAGAAAGCGCTCCAGGATCGTGCGTGCCGGGTCGGTACTCATCCCCATATTCTAGGCTGGCGGCGCCGATCGTCACCCCACGGCGGAACCCATTCGTCCCTGAAGATCCCTGTTTCGTCCCTTCCCGCTGGTCGCCCGCTGCGTCATCTCGCGTAGTTGGGGCATATCATCCTTGGTGCAGGGCGGCCAATGCAAAGGCGTCACGATCTGGACTGGCTGCGCGTCATCGCCTTCGGCCTATTGGTGCTTTATCACGTCGGCATGTATTACGTGACCTGGGACTGGCACGTCAAAAGTTCCTCGACCCACCTGATGCTGGAGCCGGTCATGCTGCTCAGCAGCCCGTGGCGGATGTCGCTGCTGTTCCTGATTTCCGGTGTCGCCACCGCCTTCATGCTGAACAACAAGCCCGAGGGCTTGCTGTACCGACGTTCGCGTCAGCTGCTACTGCCGCTGCTGTTCGGTATGGCCGTGATCGTGCCACCACAGTCCTACTATCAAGTCGTCGAACAATTGCCCGGCGGCTACCGCCAGGGCTATCTGGCATTTTATGCCAAGTATCTGAGCGCCTACCAAGGGTTTTGTGGAGCCGATGGCGACTGCCTGCGCCTGCCCACCTGGAATCACCTGTGGTTTTTGCCCTACCTGTGGGCGTACACCCTGGTGGTGTGGCTGCTCTGGCGCCTGCTTCCTGCGGCAGCGAAGGTGCGTCTGTGCGCATGGGCTGCGCGCCCGCTCCAGGGCTGGGGTGCGTTACTGGTACCGCTGACGCTACTGGCGGTCGCACGGCTGGTGCTGGTGGCTCGCTTCCAGCAAACCAACTGGCTGTTCGATGACTGGTACAACCACGCGCAGTACCTGCTGGTCTTCCTAATCGGGGTGCTGATCGCGCCAATAGCCAGCATCTGGGAATCGTTACAGCGCCTGCGCTGGGTGGCACTGCTGCTGGCCTCTTGCAGCTATGCGCTGATGATCCACACCTGGTACTTCTCCATCTATGACGATGCTCACCCGGCACCCACCGCCCTGCGCCTGCTCTTGCGTGCCGTGTGGGCGGTAGAACAATGGTGCGCGATCGCCGCCATCCTGGGCTTCGCCTATCGTTTCCGTCATGCCGATGGTGCCGTACTGCGCTATCTCACTGCTGCAGTGTTTCCGGTATATGTCCTGCACCAGACGATCATCGTGGTACTGGCGCATTCCCTGAAGCCATTGGCGCTGCCGCAGCTAGCCGAGAGTGCGACGCTGATCGTCGCAACCGCTGTGCTGTGCTTGGCCAGCTATGAGGTCATTCGCAAGCAGCGCTGGCTGCGGCCGCTATTTGGCCTGCCGACGTTACCGGCGCCGCGCGCCGCAATTCCAATAAAGGGTGAAACTGAGGTCTAGCAATGTCAGACCTGGCTTCTGACTCGGGAATGCAGCCGCGCATCTTCGACAAAACCGCCCGCTTGCCGTCCCCGGTTCGTCCCTGTGGGACTGCAACTGGTCACTCGGGGACGGCATTGCCGCCCTTGGCGCAGCTGCTTGGGGCCTGCGTTGCCGAGGATGCGGGCATGCCTCCTGCCGACACCACCATGACCGAACGCCGTCACGATATCGATGCCTTGCGCGTCTTCGCCTTCGCACTGCTGATCCTCTACCACGTGGGCATGGCCTATGTGGCCGACTGGGATTTCCACCTCAAGAGCGTGCACACCGCGCAATGGCTGCAATGGCCGATGATCGTGCTCAACCGCTGGCGGATGCCGCTGTTGTTCATGATCTCCGGCATCGCGATCGGGCTGGCGCGGCAGCAGGCCAGGCCCTGGCATTTCGCCCTGCAACGCTGCGGGCGATTGCTGCCGCCGCTGTTGTTCGGCATGTTCGTGGTGGTCGCGGTGCAGGCCTATTGCCAGGGCGTGAGCAACGGCAAGGTCAGCCCGGGCTTCGGCAGCTTCCTGTTGCGCTACTGGCAGGTGCGGCCATGGCCGGCCGGCAGCTTCGATGGCTGGGAGCACGGCATCACCTGGAACCATCTGTGGTATCTGGCCTATCTGCTGCCCTACACCATCGCCTTGATGGCGCTGGTATCGCTGACCCGACCGCTGCGGTTGGCCGCGTGGCCGCGCTTACCCGCCGCGCTGGCGGTGCCGGCACTGCTGCTGTTGCCGATGCTGTGGGAAGCGTTCTGCGTGCTGTGGGTGATGCCGCGGCATCCGCCCACCCACGCGCTGTTTGGCGACTGGTTCGTGCACGCCGAATCGTTCCCGCTGTTCGTCCTGGGGTATCTGCTGGCACGCCGCGAACGCTTCTGGCAGCTGGCCGTACAACTGCGCTGGCTCACCTTGGGCACCGCACTGGTGGCGATCTGCACCGAACTGGGCATTCGCTATGCCAGCATCCAGGGGCAGACTGCGCACCTGGGTGCACCGCTGGCCGCGCTGCCGTGGGAGGCGATCGAACACAGCGCACGTGCCGCCTACACCTGGCTGGCGCTGCTGACGATTCTTGGCTGGGCCAGGCTTCGATTGAATCGCCCGTTCCGCTGGCTGCCGTACTGCACGGAGGCGGTGTTCCCGTGGTACATCCTGCACCAGAGCCTGATCATCGTGACGCTGTACTGGCTGATGCCGCTGCATCTGCATGCCTGGCTGGAGCCGGCGCTGGTGATCGCCGCCACCGTGATCGGCTGCCTGGCGTTGCATGAGTTTGCGATCCGCCGGGTGCGCTGGTTGCGTCCCTTGTTCGGATTGCGTGCACGCAGGCCGCGACCGGCGAGCAAGACCGACAGCGCGCCGGTGCCGTCATGAAAATGTTGCGCAGGCGTGTCCCGCTTCGGCATGCGACGTACTGGACGGCCCGTCGGCAGCAACGCAAGATGCCCGCCGGATACGCTCTTTCGAAGACACCATGCGCCCTACCCTGCTTGCCGCCACCTTGTTGCTCGCACCCGTCGCCGCCCTTGCCGATGCACCGGTCGGCATCGCCTTCGAGCACCAGGACTGGACCATCGCCTGCGACAACACCCGCACCTGCCGCGCCGCTGGCTATCAGCCGGATGACGACGGCAGCACGCCGGTGTCGGTCTTGCTGACGCGCAAGGCCGGTGCGGGGCAGCAGGTCACTGCTGAGTTGATGCTGGGCCAGTACGACGAGGTCAAGATGCCGGCATCGCTCACCTTGCGCATCGACCAGCGCGACCTGGGCAAGCTGGCATTGAATCGCGACAGCGGCACCGCACCGCTGACCAGCGCGCAGGTGACCGCACTGCTGGCCGCACTGACCCGCAGCAGCAAGATCGTGGCGCTCGGCAACGATGGTCGCCGCTGGCAGCTGTCCGACCGCGGCGCCGCAGCGGTGCTGCTGAAGATGGACGAGTTCCAGGGCCGGCTGGGCACGCGCGGCGCCCTGTTGCGCAAGGGCGATCGCGACGAGGCTGCAGTGCTGCCGGCTGTGCCCGCACCGCAGGTGCGAGCGGTCAAACTCGCAGCAACGCAAGCAGCCGATGCGCGCCTGGGCACGCTGCCGGCGTTGTACCAAGCGCTGCGTGCCAGCTTGCCGGCCGATGAGGAATGCAAGGGGCTGCAGGCTGGCGATGCAGCCGAGCCGCTGTCGGTCACCCGGCTCAGCGGCGACAAACTGCTGGTCTCGACCGACTGCTGGATGGGCGCCTACAACATCGGCACCGGTTTCTGGGTCATCAATGCACGTCCGCCGTTCGCGCCGACGTTGGTGACCACGCAAGCCAGCGATATCGACGGCTCCACCATCCTTGCATCGCAGAAGGGACGCGGCCTGGGTGACTGCTACAGCGAGTCCAGCTGGACCTGGGACGGCCGCCGTTTCGTGCCGACCTCCGAATCCACCTCGGGCCTGTGCAGATTGGTCGCCGCTGGCGGCGCGTGGGAATTGCCGACCTTGGTGACCGAGGTCAAGAAGGCGCCCTGACCGGGGCGAGGTCGTGCGAGCGCAGGTCTGCTTGCAGCACTGTCTTGCAAGACGCCTTGAGCGGCGAACGAAACCATCTTGCCGCCATCAGGCATGCGCCACTTGCGGCATGTACCACCACGTACATGCCGGCTGTGGGTGCGCCGCCCCGTGTAGAGCGGTTGATGTGAAGCCTGGCTGCAGGGCCGCGCTGTCGCCCCTACCAAAGCCGCGGTTGACAGCCGCGCGCTCAGCCCGTGACTGTCGCCGGCTCGCAGTGCTCGACGATCAACTGCACCGCGGTGCCGCCGCGATAGTCGTCGCTGACCAAGCGGTACGCCAGCCGCACCATGCGTGCCGGTTCGCTGCCGCGCCAGCCGTTGAAGTGGATGGCATTGAGCGGTTCGGCACGGCCGGCACAGCGCAGCGTGAGCTTGAGATGGCGTTCCTTGAGCAGGCGCCATTGCAGCACTTCGAACTGACCATCGAACAGCGGCTCGGGAAAGCCCTGCCCCCACGGCCCGGCCACGCGTAGCGCCTCGGCATGCAGGTGATCGAGTTCGTGCGCGGCCAGTTCGCCATCGCTATGCAACTCGGCATGCAGCAGCGAGGCGTCGACCATCGCCTGCACCTGGCGCTGGAATGCCTGTTCGAAGGTCGCCAGCGCGGCATGCTCCAGACTCAGCCCCGCGGCCATCGCATGCCCGCCGAACTTCTGGATCAGGCCCGGGTGGCGCGCATCCACTGCCGCCAGCACATCGCGGATATGCAGGCCGGGGATCGAGCGCGCCGAACCACGCAGCTGACTGCTGCCCGGCTCGGCCGGCGCCAATGCAATCACCGGGCGATGCAGGCGGTCCTTGAGCTTGGAGGCGACCAGGCCGATCACGCCCGGGTGCCAGTCGGCATCGAACAGGCACGCGGCGATCGGCAGCGCGCCATCGGCATCCAGCACCACTTTGGTGACGGACTGTTCGGCATCGTCGGTCATCAATTGCTGCACCGCGCGGCGCTCGGCGTTGATCTCTTCCAGCATGCCGGCGATCTCGCGCGCCCGGTTCCAGTCCTCGCTGAGCAGCAGCTCGATGCCCAGCGCCATGTCTTCCAGCCGGCCGGCTGCGTTGAGACGCGGGCCCAACGCAAATCCGATATCGCTGGCGCTCAGACGCGCCACGTCGCGGCCGCTGGCATCGATCAAGGCGCGCAGGCCGATGCAACCCTTGCCCTCGCGCAGGCGGCGCAGGCCGGCCGACACCAGCGCCCGGTTGTTGGTGTCCAGCGGCACCAGATCGGCGACGGTGCCGACTGCCACCAGGTCCAGCAATACCGACAGATCCGGCTCGGCGCGTTCGGCGAAGGCGCCGCGCGCGCGCAGCACACCGCGCAAGGCCATCAGCACATAGAAGATCACCCCGACCCCGGCCAGGGATTTGCTCGGGAAGCGATCGTTGGCCAGATTCGGATCGACGATCGCATCGGCCGGCGGCAATACCTCGCCAGGCAGGTGATGGTCGGTGACCAGCACCGTCCAGCCACGCGCCTTGGCCGCAGCCACGCCGGCGTGGCAGGCGATGCCGTGATCGACCGTGACCAGCAGATCCGGCTGCAATGCGGCCAGTTCCTCCACCAGTGCCGGCGACAGGCCGTAGCCATGCACCATGCGATTGGGTACCGCGTGATGCACATCCAGCGCGCCGAGCATGCGCAAGCCACGCACGCCGACCGCACAGGCGGTGGCGCCATCGCAGTCGAAATCGCCCACCACCAGGATGCGCCGTTGCCGGGCGATCGCATCGGCCAGCAACTCGGCGGCCACGTCACTGTTGTGCAGCAACTGCGGCGACAGCAACTGACCCAGGCGCGGCTGCGCGCCGTGGGTATCGGTGACGCCGCGCGCGGCATAGATGCGGCGCAGCAGCGGCAACATGGCATCGGGCCAGCTGCCGGCCTGCCCGGGCGGGCGCCGGACGATCCGCGGGGTGGAGGTCATTGCGCCAGCTGTGCCCGCGGCTTGCGCCAGAAACGCCAGCGTTGCGCATGCGTCAGCGACACGGTTTCGCCGTCCTGGAAATCCAGCACCAGCCGATCCAGTTCGCCACGTGCCATCGCCGCCAGCAGGGGCGCCACCGCATCGTCGCTGAACTGCTGCAGCGAGCGCAGATGGCGCAGGTCCACCAACGCATCCACGCGTTGTTCGCCCTGCGCATCGGCACCGGCCGCCAGCGCCAGCGCACGCAGCAGCGATTCGCGGCTGCGTACCTGACGGTGCGGCGAGCTCACCTCATGCGGCAGCACGCCGCCGCCCCAGAACCACAGCGAATTGATCGCCGGCTTGCCGCTGGCCACGCGGCCCTCGTTCCAGGGGTGCTGATGCAGCAGCACCTGCGCTTCGGTCAGCAAGGCGCGCCAGCGCCGGCCGATCTCGCCGGCCGGCAGATGCTCGAACAGGTCGTCGCCGATCGCCAGATCCGGTGGCGCAAATTCCGGCAATTTGGCATCCGGCGACAGCCGCAGGTACCAGCGCGCAGGCGTGGGCGCATCCAGCAGGAAGCCGGCATCGCCGAACATCGGCTTGAGGATGGGCAGCAACACCGCCAGGTCCTCGGCCGTGGGGCCGAGTGCCTCGCCGTAGCCCATCAAGCGCGCGCCCTGCATATCCGGCACCACATAGGCCGGATCGGCACGCACCCAGGTCGCACCCGCCGCATCGCCGGCATCGAGCTGGCGGGTCAACGCAGCCACCGGCCAGTGCGCAGGCGTCAGCGTGAAGTGGCGCTGCAGCTGCGCCACTTCGCCGGGCTCGGCACCGTGCTGGTCGGCACGCGCCAGTGCGCGTGCCACCGGCGTGTCGCCCAGTTCACCGGGCAGGCGGCGTTTTTCCGGCAGCAGCAGCGTGGCGGTGGTCATCGGGCGGTGGCGTCGTTCAATCCCGGCCCGTCAGTCCAGATAGGCAACGCTGACCACTTCGTACTCGCGCTGGCCGGCCGGCGCATCGATGGTGACCGAGTCGCCTTCCAGCTTGCCGATCAACGCACGCGCCAGCGGCGAGGAGATCGCGATCATGCCCAGCTTGATGTCCGCTTCCAGATCGCCAACGATCTGGTAGCGCTTTTCTTCGTCGGTCTCGGTGTCGGCCAGCGTCACCGTGGCACCGAACACAATCTTGGTGCCGGCCGACAGCTTGGTGATGTCGATGATCTCGGCATGCGAGAGCTCGCCTTCCAGCTGCTTGATGCGGCCTTCGATGAAGCTCTGCTGCTCGCGTGCGGCGTGGTACTCGGCGTTTTCCTTCAGATCGCCGTGCGCGCGCGCTTCGGCGATCGCGTTGATCACCGCCGGACGCTTGACCGACTTCAGCTGGTCCAGCTCTTCGCGCAGACGCTGCGCGCCCTTTGCCGTCATGGGTGCTCTCATGCTTCCAGCTCCTTGTGCAGTTCCTGCAGCGACCACACAGGGCCGGTGCCGCGGAATTCCAGCGAATGCACCAGCGCCTTGGCGCCGGCAACAGTGGTCGAATAGGTCACGCGATGCTGCAACGCTTCACGCCGGATCGAGAACGAGTCGGAGATGGCGGCGCGACCTTCGGTGGTGTTGACGATATACACGATCTCGCCGTTCTTGATCGAATCGACGATATGCGGGCGCCCTTCGGCGACCTTGTTGACGATCTCGCAGCTCAGCCCGTTCTGCTGCAGCCAGGCACCGGTGCCGCGCGTGGCGACCAGCGTATAGCCACGCTCCACCAGCGCCTGCGCCACCGGCAACACGCGCTGCTTGTCCGGATCGCGCACCGACACGAACGCCTTGCCCACCGGCGGGGCCTTGATGCCGCCGGCCTCCTGCGCGCGTGCGAACGCGGCGCTGAAGCTGCGGCCCACGCCCATCACCTCACCGGTGGAGCGCATCTCCGGCCCGAGGATCGGGTCCACGCCCTGGAACTTGGCGAACGGGAAGATCGCCTCCTTCACCGAGTAATAGCCCGGCACGATTTCCTTGGTGGCGCCCTGCTCGGCCAGCGTCTTGCCGGCCATGCAGCGCGCGGCGATCTTGGCCAGCGGCATGCCGATCGCCTTGGACACGAACGGCACGGTGCGCGAGGCACGCGGATTCACTTCCAGCAGGAACACCACATCGTCGCCGGCCTCGTTCACCTGCACCGCGAACTGGGTATTCATCAGGCCGACCACGTTCAGGCCTTCGGCCAGCATCACCACCTGACGGCGCAGCTCGGCCTGGGTCTTGGGCGAGAGCGAGTACGGCGGCAGCGAGCAGGACGAATCGCCCGAATGCACGCCAGCCTCTTCGATGTGTTCCATCAGCCCGCCGATCAGCACGTTGCCGTCCTTGTCGGCAATGATGTCCACGTCCACTTCCACCGCGTTGTCGAGGAAGCGGTCCAGCAGCACCGGCGAATCGTTGGAGACCTTGACCGCGTCACGCACATAGCGCGCCAGGTCGGATTCGCCGTAGACGATTTCCATCGCGCGGCCGCCCAGCACGTAGCTCGGGCGCACCACCAGCGGATAGCCGATTTCGCGCGCCAGCACCAGCGCTTCCTCGGCATTGCGGGCAATGCGGTTCGGCGGCTGCTTCAGGCCCAGCTTGTCGACCAGTTGCTGGAACCGCTCGCGGTCTTCGGCCAGATCGATCGAATCGGGCGAGGTGCCGATCACCGGCACGCCGTTGGCTTCCAGCGCGCGCGCCAGCTTCAGCGGGGTCTGGCCGCCGTACTGCACGATCACGCCCTTGGGTTTTTCCAGCTCGACGATTTCCAGCACGTCTTCCAGCGTCAGCGGCTCGAAGTAGAGACGGTCGGAAGTGTCGTAGTCGGTGGACACGGTCTCCGGGTTGCAGTTGACCATGATGGTCTCGTAGCCGTCATCGCGCAGCGCCAGCGCCGCATGCACGCAGCAGTAGTCGAACTCGATGCCCTGGCCGATGCGGTTGGGGCCACCGCCCAGGATCATGATCTTGTCGCGGTCGGTCGGCAGCGCCTCGCACTCGTCCTCGTAGGTCGAATACAGATACGCGGTGCTGGTGGCGAATTCGGCGGCGCAGGAATCCACGCGCTTGTAGACCGGGCGCACCTTGAGCGCGCGACGCAGCGTGCGCACCGACTCTTCGTTGGTGCCGGTCAACTCGGCCAGCCGCGCGTCGGAGAAACCGGCGCGCTTGAGCGTGCGCAGACGCGCCGCATCCAGTGCCGGCATGCCGTCATCGGCCAGTTGCTGTTCGTGGCTGATCAGTTCTTCGATCTGGTCCAGGAACCACGGGTCGATGAACGACAGCGCGTAGACATCGGCCACGCTCATGCCGGCGCGGAACGCATCGGCGACATAGAACAGACGCTCCGGGCCCGGCGCCTTGAGCTCGCGCTTGAGCGCGGCGATATCGTCTTCGCTGCTCAGATCCAGGCCGGTCGGGTCCAGCCCGATCTTGCCGGTTTCCAGGCCACGCAGCGCCTTCTGCAGCGATTCCTGGAAGGTGCGGCCCATTGCCATCACCTCGCCCACCGACTTCATCTGGGTGGTCAGGCGCGCATCGGCCTGCGGGAATTTTTCGAACGCAAAGCGCGGGATCTTGGTGACCACGTAGTCGATCGACGGCTCGAACGAGGCCGGGGTCAGGCCACCGGTGATCTCGTTCTTCAATTCGTCCAGCGTGTAGCCCACCGCCAGCTTGGCGGCGACCTTGGCGATCGGGAAACCGGTGGCCTTGGACGCCAGCGCCGAGGAGCGCGACACGCGCGGGTTCATCTCGATCACCACCACGCGGCCGGTGGTCGGGCTGATGCCGAACTGCACGTTGGAGCCGCCGGTATCCACACCGATCTTGCGCAGCACTGCGATCGAGGCATCGCGCAGGCGCTGGTACTCCTTGTCGGTCAGCGTCTGCGCCGGCGCCACGGTGATCGAGTCGCCGGTATGCACGCCCATCGGATCGAGGTTTTCGATCGCGCAGACGATGATGCAGTTGTCCGCGGTGTCGCGGACCACTTCCATCTCGAATTCCTTCCAGCCCAGCACCGATTCTTCCACCAGCACCTCGGTGGTCGGTGACAGTTCCAGGCCACGGCCGACGATCTCGATCAGCTCTTCGCGGTTGTAGGCGATGCCGCCGCCGCTGCCGCCCAGGGTGAAGCTGGGACGGATGATGGTCGGGTAGCCGACCCGGGTCTGGATATCCAGCGCCTCTTCCAGCGTGTGCGCCACTTCGGCGCGGGGGCAATCCAGGCCGATCTCGCCCATCGCCACGCGGAACAGCTCGCGGTCTTCGGCCATGCGGATGGCTTCGCGCTTGGCACCGATCAGCTCGACGTTGTACTTCTCCAGCACGCCGTGGTCGGCCAGATCCAGCGCGCAGTTCAGCGCGGTCTGCCCGCCCATGGTCGGCAGCAGGGCATCGGGCTTTTCCTTGGCGATGATCTTCTCGACCGTCTGCCAGTTGATCGGCTCGATGTACACCGCATCGGCCATGTCCGGGTCGGTCATGATCGTGGCCGGATTGCTGTTGACCAGCACCACGCGATAGCCCTCGTCGCGCAGCGCCTTGCACGCCTGCGCGCCGGAGTAATCGAACTCGCAGGCCTGGCCGATGACGATCGGGCCGGCGCCGATGATCAGGATGGTTTTTAGGTCGGTGCGCTTTGGCATTTCTTTACTCGATTAGGAACATGCGGCGAGCCGCAGGTGCGGAAGAGTGGCCGCGGCGATCGCATCGCGACGCGGCGTGATAGTGCATCGGCTCGGCAGAGCCGAATGCCGGGTTCATCCGGCAGATCCATAGCCGAGGGCGCGCAGGGTGTGCTGCATCCATTGATACAGCCCGAAGGACGCGGCAAAGCTGCCCAGGATCAGCAGCCAGCCGATCCCGGAGGTCTTGCCCCAACGGCGTACCTTGTCCGGGTCGGTGTTCTGCATGCGGTGGTGAAAGGATCCTCCTCCAGCCACATAGCCGACACCGAAAACGAAGCACATCGGCACCAGCAAGGCCAGCTTCATGCCGCCGTGCAGCGTGATCGACTGTGCGCCAGCGCGTGCCTGCTCCAGCGGCATCCACACGCCCCAATATGTCAGCGCAACGCCCATCAGCACGATCAGCACACCCATCAAACGAGCGCTCATGCGCGCTTGGCATCCTTGGCCATCAACTCCACGAACCGGTCGAACAACGGCCCCACATCGCGCGGGCCCGGCGAGGCTTCCGGGTGGCCCTGGAACGAGAACGCCGGTGCGTCGGTCAGCGCGATGCCCTGATTGGTGCCATCGAACAGCGACCGATGGGTCACCCGGACATTGGCCGGCAGCGTGCTTTCGTCGACCGCAAAGCCATGGTTCTGCGAGGTGATCATCACCCGTCCGCCGTCCAGATCCTGCACCGGATGGTTGGCGCCGTGATGGCCGGTGGTCATCTTGACCGTGCTGGCGCCGGCGGCCAGCGCCAGCAGCTGATGGCCCAGACAGATGCCGAAGGTGGGCACCTGCCTGGCGATCAGTTCCTGGATGGCGCTGATGGCGTAATCGCAGGGCTCCGGGTCGCCCGGGCCGTTGGACAGGAACACGCCGTCCGGATTCATCGCCAGCACCTCGGCCACCGGCGTGCGTGCCGGCACCACGGTGACGTCGCACCCACGGTCGGCCAGCATGCGCAGGATGTTGAGCTTGACGCCGTAATCGTAAGCAACAACCTTGTGCTTCAGCTCGGCGCGCACGAAGGTGTCGGAATTCAGATCCAGCGAGCCTTCCTGCCAGCTGTAACTGGTCTCGGTGGAAACCACCTTGGCCAGGTCCATGCCCTTCAGGCCGGGGAAACTGCGCGCGGCTTCCAGCGCCTTGGCGACATCGATCTCGCCGGCCATCAGTGCACCGTTCTGTGCGCCCTTCTGCCGCAACAGGCGGGTCAGCTTGCGGGTGTCGATGCCGGAAATGGCCACCACACCGCGGGCCTGCAGCCACTCCGGCAGTGCGACTTCGCTGCGCCAGCTGCTGGGGCGACGCGGCACGTCACGCACGATCAGGCCGGCGGCCCAGATCTTGCTGGCCTCGTCATCCTGATCGGTAAAGCCGGTGTTGCCGATATGCGGATAGGTCAGCGTGACCATCTGGCGGGCGTAGGAGGGATCGGTCAGGACTTCCTGGTAACCGGTCATGGCGGTGTTGAACACCACTTCGCCGACGGAAAGCCCGTTGGCGCCTACGGATTCGCCCTCGAACACGGTGCCGTCTTCGAGGACAAGGATTGCGGGTTGGGTCACGTGGGGGTCTCGCTCTGGCTGCCTGGGACTCCGATGCGCTTCCGGCCAAATTCCGGTTGCAGCAAAGCGCGGACGCGGTGCTGAGGACCGGTCCGACGCTGGTTCGGGCAAGCGAGAATTGTAAAGGCAAGTGCCCCGGCATGCCAGCCTGGAGAACACCGGTCGCCGCGGTGGCATCGCAATGGCGGGATGAATGCGCCACCGCGATCATTTGCCATTACATGCGCGGCGAAGCGCCGGCTTACAGCACCAGATCGCGCACGCGATAGCTGCCGGCCGGCTTGCCGAGCAATCGCTTGGCCGCATGCAGGGCACCGCGCGCGAAGATGTCGCGGTTGGTGGCGCGGTGCACCAGCTCCACCCGCTCGCCCAGCCCGGTGAACTGCACCGTGTGCTCGCCGACGATGTCGCCTGCGCGCAGGCTGGCAAAGCGCGGCTGCGCGCCGCTGCCGGTGGCCGCCTCCCCCAGCGTCAGTGCGGTCCCGGAGGGTGCGTCCTGCTTGTGTACGTGATGCGCTTCGACGATGTCGCAATCCCAGCCCGGCAGGCTGCCGGCGGCACGCTCCACCAGTTCGGTCAGCACCGCAACGCCCAGGCTGAAGTTGGACGCCCACACCAATGGGATCTGTTGCGCGGCCTCCAGCAACGCAGCGCGCTGCGCCTCATCCAGACCGGTGGTGCCGGACACCAGCGGTTTGCCGCGCTGTGCGCACAGCGCCAGGATCGGTGCAAAGCCCTGCGGCAGGCTGAAGTCGATTGCCACATCGAAGGCCGGCGCACCGCCGAGTTCGCTGGCGGCAAAGTACGGCACGCCGTCCACCACGCGTTGCGACGGCGAGCGCCCCACTACCGCACCGACGACGTGCAGCGCCTCGTCTTCGGCAGCCAGGCGCAGCAACGCCTTGCCCATCCGCCCGGAGGCGCCGTGGATCAGAACTTTCACAGGAGACGGTGTCATGGCGGCAGGCCTAGCTGGGCGATGGGGTTGTACAAGATAGCTGGGAATCGGGAATCGGGAATCGTAAAAGCTGGGATTGGGGAGCCGGGATTGGGGAGTCGTTAAAGCCGGGAATCGGGATCAGGAACTCGTGAGAGCGGATGCGGGTGTGCGCGTTTTATGTGCTGTGGCGCTTGGGCTTGGTGGCGTCCGTGGGGTGCGCGTGGTGGTTGGCATACAACGTCGCAAGCGGCCATGGATTGGTAAGGGCTGCGCCACTGTACGTCGGTAAGGACGATGAGGACGCATGGCACACGGCCATCATGGCGGCGCCTGGAAGGTGGCGTTTGCCGACTTCGTGACCGCGATTCCCCAATCCCGACTCCCGAATCCCAAATCTCAGCCCTGCAGCTGGCGCGGCCGCGGCCTTTGATCTCGCGCGATGGTGTTGGCGGCTCTCAGTCGCCTGCGCCTTGCAGGCGCTTGCTCCAGCTCTCTATTTCGCGGCGTTGCAGGCGGCGTTGGAACAGCGCCTGCCATGACGGTACCAGCGGCAGTTGCAGCACCTCGGTGATGGCGGCGACGTCGACATCGCGCGCATACAGCAGCTGTTGCAGGCGCGACAGCGTCCATTGCGAATGCGGTCGCTGCTGCAGTGTCAGCATGTCGCCGGCCGAAACGTCGCCGGGCTGCAGCACGCGGTAATACCAGCCGGTGCGGCCGGTGTCCTGGACGCGGCGCGCCATGTCGCGCAGGCCGAAACGGTCGGACAGCTTCCAGCATGGCTGACGCAGCTGCGAGACCTCCACCACTGCCGTACCCAATGCAAAGCGATCGCCCAGGCAGACCTCGGCTTCGGTAAGGCCGAGGCTGCTCAGGTTCTCGCCGAATGCGCCGGCCGTCTCCAGCAATGCCTGCGCACCGAGCTCGGCCTGCCAGGCGGCGTAGTGATCGCGTGGATAGTGATGGATCGCCTTGTCCGGCCCGCCATGCACACGCCGGTCGCCCTGCTCGTCGCCGTGCAGACCGTCGGGACCGACGTGCACCCTGCCGTCCACCGCCCGCTTGTCGATCGCGCTGCGGCTACCGGGCCGGGTGAAGTCGCGTGCGATGCCGATCGCAACGCTGTCGATGGTGATCGCAAGCGCAGGCGCCTGCACGCCAGCGGTCTGCGTGCTCACGCGCCCTGTCCGGGCAATTCGGCCAGCGCCTCGCGCAGCACCTCGCCCAGGACCTGGATGCCGGCGTCGATCCTGTCGCCGGGCACGGTGACAAACGACAGCCGCCAGGTATTGACCTGCGGCAAGGTGGCGTAGAACGGCGCGCCCGGCACGAACGCGACATTGCGCACGATCGCACGCGCCAGCAGCGCGGTGCCGTCCAGCCCGGGTGGCAGGGTCACCCACAGGAACATGCCGCCTTCGGGGCGATTCCATAGCACCTGGGGCGGGAAATGCCGATCCAGTGCCTCCAGCATCAGGCTGCATTGACGCGCATACAGCGCGCGGATCTGCGGAATATGCGTGTCCAGGAAATCGTCCTGCAACGTCTGGTGGACCACGCGCTGGGTGAACGAGGGCGTATGCAGATCGGCCGCCTGCTTGGCCTGGATCAGCTTGCCCAACACCGCTTCGGGCGCGACCACGTAGCCCAGCCGCAACCCGGGCGCAAGCACCTTGGAGAACGAGCCCATGTAGATCACGCCCTCCGGGTTGAGCGACAGCAGGCTCGGCAGCGGCTGGCCGCTGTAATACAGCTCGCCATACGGGTCGTCTTCGACGATCGGCACGCCCGCCTCCGCCGCCCGCGCCACCAGGGCCTGACGGCGCGCCAGCGGCAGCCGGCGACCGGTGGGGTTCTGGAAGTTCGGCAGGCAATACAGAAAGCGCGCATCGGCCAGCACTGCAGGATCCAGCGCGTCCACCACCACTCCGTCCTCGTCCGAGGGCATGCCGACAAAGCTCGGCTGGAACAGCGAGAACGCCTGCAGCGCGCCCAGGTAGCTTGGCGTTTCCACCAGCACCTTGCTGCCTTCGTCGATGAAGACCTTGCCGAGCAGGTCCAAGCCCTGCTGCGAGCCGGTGGTGATCAACACCTGGCTGGGCCGAATGCTGGCGCCGTCGCGGCTCAGGCGTGTGGCCACCCATTCGCGCAGCGGCGCATAGCCTTCGGTGGGGCCGTATTGCAGCGCGGCCTGCGGCGCATCGCGCAGCACCTGATCGCTGGCCGCGCGCATGCGCTCCACCGGAAAGGTGGCCGGCGACGGCAGCCCGCCGGCGAAAGAAATCACCTCCGGCCGCTCGGTCACCTTGAGGATTTCGCGAATCGCCGAACTGGTCAGCGCCTGCGCACGTCGGGAGATCTGGAAAGAGGTCGTCATCGCGCAAGCATAGCGAAGGCCCACGGCCGACGCGCTGTGCACTGCAGCGTCGACGACGCAACCCGCCCAGTGGCGGTATCGCCGCTGCGCCGACCATCGCCACGCGTCACGACACACGCCTGGGTCGCGGTGGCGCTACCGAAGAACTGCGGTGTGTCAGTGACGACGTGGCGGGGTCGGCCCGCAGCTGTCGCAGCCACCGCAGGCCGCGGCGTTCTGCGCGGCCGGCGGCGCCACGCGGCGGCCCAGCGCCCGCATCCACGCAGGCCGCCCATCGCGCAGCAGGCCGATCGCCACTGCGCCGCGCAGACGCCGCAGCGTGCCGGGAAATTGCTTCTTCATCACCACCCACAGGCTGAGCAACACCGCCAGCGCGATGACAACGTATTGCAGCGTGAGCGACAGATCCACTTCAGCCGGCTCCCAGCAGCACGGCCAGCTGGTAGGTCACCAGCGAGGCCAGGTAGGCCAGCGCGAACAGGTACACCGCGCTGACCGTCATCTGCTTCCACGAGTTGGTTTCGCGCTTGATCGTGGCCAGCGTGGAGATGCACATCGGCGCGTAGATGTACCAGACCAGCAGCGACAGCGCGGTGGCCAGCGACCAGCCATCGCTGATCAGCGGCGACAAGGCCTGCGCGGCGGCATCGTCGTCGGCAGCCGACAGCGCGTACACGGTCGCCAGCGAGGCCACCGCCACTTCGCGCGCGGCCAGGCCGGGGATCAGCGCGATGCAGATCTGCCAGTTGAAGCCCAGCGGCGCGAAGAAGACCGCCATCGCATGGCCGATGCGCCCGGCGAAGCTGTAATCGATCGCCGGCAAGGTGGCGTCGGCCGGCGCGGCCGGGAACGACAGCAGGAACCACAGCAGGATGGTCAGGGCCAGAATGATGCCGCCGACGCGCTTGAGGAAGATCAGCGCACGCTCCCACAGCCCCAGCGCCAGGTCGGGCAGATGCGGCAGGCGGTACGACGGCAACTCCAGCATCAGTGGATGCTCGCTCTTGTCGCGGCGCCACTTCTTCATCGTCCACGACACCAGCAGCGCACTGACGATGGCCGCGGCATACAACCCGAACAGGATCAGGCCCTGCTGGTTGAAGATGCCCCACACGGTCTTCTGCGGGATGAAGGCGCCGATCAGCAAGGCATACACCGGCAGGCGCGCCGAACACGTCATCAATGGCGCGACCATGATGGTGGCGAGCCGGTCGCGCGGGTCCTGGATGCTGCGTGTGGACATGATGCCCGGCACCGCGCAGGCAAAGCTCGACAGCAACGGAATGAACGAGCGCCCGGACAAGCCGGCGGCAGACATCATGCGGTCGAGCAGGAAGGCCGCGCGCGGCAGGTAGCCGGACTCCTCCAGCGCCAGGATGAAGGCGAACAGGATCAAAATCTGCGGCAGGAAGATCACCACCCCGCCCAGGCCGGCGATGATGCCGTCCTTGAGCAGGCTGTTGAGCGGGCCTTCCGGCAAGGTGGCGCCGACCCACTCGCCCAGTGCCGAGGTGCCGCCGTCGATCAGGTCCATCACCGGCGTGGCCCAGGCATACACCGCCTGGAAGATCAGGAACATCACGACCGCCAGCGTGACCAGGCCCCAGAGCGGGTGCAGCAGCCAGCGGTCCAGCGCATCGTCCACCCGCGAGGTGCGGGTCGGCATGCTGACGGCCGCACTCAGGATCTGCCGCACCTGGGCGTGATAGTTGCCATCGGCCGGCGGCGCGGCGCTGGGGGCGACCAGGCGCGCGGCCTGCGTATCGAGCCGCTCGACCAGCGCCTTGGCACCGCCGCGGCGTACCGCCACGGTTTCCACCACCGGCACCCCGAGCGCCTGTTCCAGCGCCGGCAGGTCGATGACGATGCCGCGTCGTTGCGCGGCGTCGACCATATTCAAGGCCACGATCATCGGCCGGCCCAGCTCGCGCAACTCCAGCGCAAAGCGCAGGTGCAGGCGCAGGTTGGTCGCATCCATCACGCAGACCAGCACGTCCGGTGCCGGTTCGCCGGGGTAGAAGCCACGGCACAGGTCGCGGGTGATCGCCTCGTCCAGGCTGGCCGGCTGCAGGCTATAGGCGCCGGGCAGATCCAGCACCGCGAAGTCGCGCCCGGATGGCGCACGGAACTGCCCTTCCTTGCGTTCGACGGTGACGCCGGTGTAGTTGGCGACCTTCTGCCGGCTGCCGGTCAGCTGATTGAACAGTGCGGTCTTGCCGCTGTTGGGATTGCCCACCAGCGCCAGCCGCAACGGGACGCTCGCCGCGCTCATGCCTGTGCTCCATCGACGCGCACCTGCACGCGTGCGGCCTCGCTGCGGCGCAGGGCGAACCGGGTGTAACCGACCTGTACCAGCAGTGGTTCGCGCCCGACCGGCCCGGTCGCCAGCACCGTGACTTCTTCGCCGGCGACAAAACCCAGTTCGCGCAGACGCCGGGCGATCGTGTCGTTGGGGAGGCGATCCTCCACGGAATCCACGATGGCGGCGCGATGCAAGGGCATGTCGGACAGCGTCACAAAGACGGCCTGATTGTTAGGAATGGTTCTCAATTCTAGCATCGACGCACCGCGTCATGGCTCAGCCGACCCGTGCCGCTATCATGGTTCGCATCCCATTCATGGACGTTGACGCAATGCAGGACACCGGCTTGATCGTGGAGGACCAGGGAGCGGTCCGCACGTTGCGACTGCACCGCCCGGCGGTGCACAACGCCTTCGATGCGACCTTGATCGGCGCGCTCACCGACGCCTTGCAGCAGGCCGGCCGGGCAGCGCAGATCCGCGTCGTCGTGATCACCGGTGCCGGCGCTGCGTTCTCTGCGGGCGCCGACCTGAACTGGATGCGCGGCATGGCCGGTGCCAGCGAGGCCGACAACGCGGCCGATGCGCTCGCCCTGGCGCGCCTGATGCGCACGCTGGACGAACTGCCCAAGCCGACCATCGCGCGCGTCAACGGCGCAGCGTTTGGCGGCGGCGTGGGCCTGGTGGCGTGCTGCGATATCGCCATCGGCTGCACCGAGGCACGCTTCGGGCTGACCGAGAGCAAGCTCGGCCTGCTGCCGGCGGTGATTTCACCGTATGTGATCGCCGCGATCGGCGCGCGCCAGGCACGGCGCTGGTTCGCCACTGCCGAGATCTTCGATGCGGCCACCGCGCAGCTGCTGGGCCTGTTGCATCAACTGGTCGCCGCCGACCAATTGGATATCGCGGTGGAGCGCCAGGTCCGCCTGTTGCTGGCGGCCGCCCCATTGGCCGCGGCCAGCGCCAAGGCGCTGGTGCGCGCGGTGCTGCCACCGATCGACCGCGACGCCATCGACGCTGCCAATGCCGCGTGGATCGCGCGCCTGCGCGTTTCCCCGGAAGGCCAGGAAGGCCTGGGCGCCTTCCTCGACAAGCGCAGCCCGGCCTGGGTGCCGGAGGGCGCGGCGTGAGCGACTTCGTCCGCATTGTCGAGGTCGGCCCGCGCGATGGCCTGCAGAACGAAGCGGCACCGATCGCCACCGCCGACAAGATCGCCTTGATCGATCAACTCTCCGCGACCGGGCTGCGCAGCATCGAGGCGACCAGCTTCGTCAGCCCGCGCTGGGTGCCGCAGCTGGCCGATGCGGCCGAGGTGTTCGCCGGCATCACCCAGGCGCCGGGCATCGCCTATCCGGTGCTGGTGCCGAACCTGCAGGGCTATGCGCGCGCACGCGCCGCCGGTGCACAGGAGGTGGCGGTGTTCACCGCGGCGTCGGAGGCCTTCAATCGCACCAACACCAACGCCGGCATCGACGAATCGATCGCGCGCTTTCGGCCGATCCTGGAACAGGCCGCGCTCGACGGCGTGCGCGTGCGTGGTTATGTCTCCACCGTACTGGGCTGCCCGTATCAGGGCGGGGTGCCGGTGGCCGATGTGGTCGATGTCACGCAACGGCTGTACGCACTGGGCTGCTACGAGATTTCGCTGGGCGACACCATCGGCGTCGGCACCCCGGCCAAGGCACGCCAGATGCTTGCTGCGGTGGCGCAGGCGGTCCCGATGCCGGCATTGGCCGTGCACTTCCACGACACCTACGGCCAGGCGCTGGCCAACATCGCCGCCTGTCTGGAGCAAGGCGTGCGCGTGGTCGATGCGGCGGTGTCCGGTGCCGGCGGCTGCCCCTACGCCAAGGGCGCCAGCGGCAATGTGGCCAGCGAAGATGTGGTGTATCTGCTGCATGGGCTGGGCATGTCGACCGGCATCGACCTGCCTGCCCTCGCCCGTACCGGCCGCTGGCTGGCGCAGTTACTGGGCCGCGAGACCGGCAGCAAGGTCGGCAAGGCCTTGGCGGCGGCCGGCTGAGATTTCAGTCCCGCACGCTGCCGCACCCGCACATCTTCCAGGGCGGTCACACGGACGCTTCGGCTAGAATCGCCGGCTGCGTCGTCACCCGTTCGCCTGCCGGCATCCACCGGCTTCCAGGATTTTCAAGGAACCACCGCATGCAGTCTTCTTCTGTTCTTGCCATCGTCACCGGCGGCGTTTCCGGCCTGGGCCTGGCCGTGGCGCAGCGCATCGTGGCCGACGGCGGCAAGGTCGCCCTGTTCGACGTCAACGCCGACAAGGCCGAGGCGGCGCTGGCGCTGCTCGGTGACGGCAACGCGCAGTATTTCGCCACCGACGTCACCGACGAGGCGCAGGTCGCCGCCAACGTGGCGCAGGCCGCGCAGGCGCTGGGCGGGCTCAACCTGGCGGTGAACTGCGCCGGCATCCTGGGCTCGGGCCGCGTGCTCGGCAAGGAAGCGCCAATGCCGCTGGCGACCTTCCGCACCACCGTGCTGGTCAACCTGGTCGGCAGCTTCAATGTCGCCAAGGCCGCAGCCGATGTGATGCAGCACAACAGCGCCGGCGACGATGGCGAGCGCGGCGTGATCATCAACACCGCGTCGGTGGCCGCCTACGAAGGCCAGATCGGCCAGGCCGCCTATGCCGCCAGCAAGGGGGGCGTGGTCGGCATGACCTTGCCGATGGCGCGCGAGCTGGCCCGCTTCGGCATCCGCGTGATGACGATCGCACCGGGCGTGTTCTGGACCCCGATGGTGGACGGCATGCCGGAGGCGGTGCAGCAATCGCTGGCCGCGGCGATCCCGTTCCCCTCGCGCCTGGGCCAACCCGACGAATACGCCGACACCGTCGCCTTCATCCTGCGCAATCGCTATCTCAATGGCGACGTGATTCGCCTGGACGGCGGCGTGCGGTTGGCGCCGAAGTAGCGGGGATTGGTGCGTCGGGATTGGGGATTCGTAACAGCACTACTGCCCTGCCCGCCCGCTCCAGCTCTGCTTTGCCAATCCCTAATCCCAAATCACCAATCCCTGACTCATTCCATGAAAGCTAACGACATCAAGAAAGGCAACGTCGTCGAATACAACGGCGGCATTTACCAGATCCGCGACATCGAGCGCAGCTCGCCGCAGGGCCGCGGTGGCAACGTGCGCTTCCGCTTCATCATGTACAGCGTGCCCGGTGGCGCCAAGCTGGACGCCAGCTTCGACGCCGACGACAACCTGCCGGAAGTGGAGTTGCTGCGTCGCCTGTCGACGTTCTCGTACAAGGATGGCGAGGCGTTCGTGTTCATGGACGACGAGGATTTCACCCCGTATACGCTGGATGCGGACGTGATCGGCACCGATGCCGGCTACATCATCGACGGGCTGACCGGCATCTACGTGCAGGTGATCGACGACCAGCCGGTGGCCGTGCAACTGCCGCAGACGGTGACGCTGGAAGTGGTCGAAACCCCGCCCGAACTCAAGGGCGGCACCGCCACCAAGCGGCCCAAGCCGGCCAAGCTCAATACCGGCCTGGAAATCATGGTGCCCGAGTACATCACCAACGGTGAGCGCGTGCTGGTCAACACCACCACCGGCGAATTCGCGGGCCGCGCCGACTGATGCGCAAGCTGGTCGTTGTGGTGACGCTGGGGCTGCTGGGCGCCTGCACGGCGCAACCAGCCCCGGCGCCGACAGCCACGCCCGCACCTGCGCCGGTGGCCTGCACCGATGCCAAGGTGGACGAGGAGTGGCTGCAACATCCGCCCGGCCTGTGCGGCATGCCGGAGGACGTACGCACGCTGGTGGAGGATTACGACACCTGCGAGCACTTCGCGGGCGAGGACCCGTACGACGCCGATCGTCGCCACGAGATCGAAGTGGCGATCGCGCAATTCTGCACGCCCGCACCGGCACGGCTTGCAAAGCTGATGCAGCAGTACCGCAACAACGCGCAGGTCAGCGACTGGCTGCGCAAGTATTCGGTGCAGGCGGATCTGCAACCGGCTGGCTGAGGTGCGCCGGCTGGTGTGACAGGTGCCAGCTGGTGCAATGCGTCGTCCCTGGCCGGAGCACCGGGAACTGGGACTTACCGCTGCAGGCGTTTGTCGGCAGCCGCATCACCGCGCGCTAGCTCGCGCAGGCGTGCGCGCAGGCGCTGCACATTCGCCTCGCCCTGCTCCAATCCAGTGCGGACGTCGGCCGGCAGTTGCTGCCGCCCCAGCGCCTGCAGTTGTTTCCAGCCGTCGACCAGTACGCCGGTTTCCTGCACCACGCGCGCGCTCAGGTCCTGCCGCTCGTCTGCTTGCGGCAGTCCGTAGCCGGCGCTGCCCAACAGCGTGGCCGGATGACTGAGCCGGGCCTGCCGCGCGAACAGCGACTGCAGCTGACCCTGCACCGAGTCACGCCCGGCCGCGCCGGGTGTCAGCAGGCGCTTGAGCGCATCGCGTGCCAGCAATTCCTGGCGGCGCAACGCGGCCTGTTCCAGCAACAACGCTGCAGCGGTCTCGCGCAGACCGCCGCGGTCGAACCACTGCGCACGCGCGTCCGCGCGCGCGTCCAGCCATTGCTCCACGCTGGTCTGCGGCACCGGCAGGCCGCGGCGGATCACCTCGAACATGGTCTGGTAATGCGCTGCCGCCGACTCGAAGTAATAGCCCTGGCGAATCGCCTGCGCAGGGTCGTCCAGCACCTGCATGTCGGCGATGCCGGCGCGCTGCAAGCGCTGCCTCACGCCGCGCGGGGTGATCGACGACAGCCGTGCCGCGGCCAGCCGCGGCACGCCGTCGTGCAGGAGCTTGAAGGTCTCCACCGCGCAGTTGTTGCCGATGAAGTAGTAGCGGCCGTCGTAACTCCAATGCACCTGCGCGGCGCGTGCGAGCAGCGCGGCGATCTCCCCGCGCGTCAGTGTCAGCGGCACCGACGACAGCGCGCGCAGCTCCACCTTGGTGTATTCGTCCACGACTTGATTCAACGGCAATACGAACAGCCGCG
Source organism: Xanthomonas sp. NCPPB 2864 (assembly GCF_056675615.1). Taxonomy (NCBI): domain Bacteria; kingdom Pseudomonadati; phylum Pseudomonadota; class Gammaproteobacteria; order Lysobacterales; family Lysobacteraceae; genus Xanthomonas; species Xanthomonas sp. NCPPB 2864. The sequence continues at coordinate 77,843 of NZ_JBWWVS010000010.1, read as the reverse complement.
AGGGATACGAACCGGTCAGCCCGCGCCAGCTGGAAATCTGCACATCGCCGACGAAGGCGCGGAACGACAGCACGCGGTGATACTGCAGATCCAGACGGCAATCGGGACCGGGCGCGCGGCCAGGGGCACAGATCACCAGACGCAGCATGCTGTGGCCCCAGCGGCTCATCGGCTGCGCATTGCCCTCGGCCAGCAGGTAGTCCACCGCGTACACACGCGCTGGATCCAGTGCCAGCAGCGACATCGCGCCGGCATCGTTATCGGCCTGCAGGTACGGTAGCGTCGTCTCGCAATGGGTTGCACCGGGCATGCCACCGACCCGCTCGGCGAACCAGGCCGCCAGCGCCGGACGCCGGCAGTGATAATCGGCATCGAGCACGTAGTGTTCGAGATTCACCGCGACGAATTCGGCTGGGCTGCGCCGCTCGTAATCGTCGGGGCTGCGATCGCTGAACCGGTTTGCGCCACGCCCGATCCGCCAGGGACGCACCTGCCAGCCGGCCAGATCGCGCAGCCGCGGGTCGCGCGACAAGCCGCCGTGCGCACCGCGGTCCAGCACATGCGCCAGTTCATGCACCACGGCGGCCATTGCCGCGCGCGTGGCCGGTGCCTCGGGGTCGGTCTGCGTAGCTGTCGCCTGCACGCTCCAGGCATCCAGCAGGTCGCGATCGAGCAGGATGCGCCGGCCGATCGCGCGGCCATGCACGTGTGCCGGCAAATCCGTGCGCCACTGCAGCTGGATCGGTGCGTCGATGCGCTGCATCCAGGCCGGCGGCAGACGCTGCGCCACCTGTTCCACCAACGCGTGCGCGGCGTCGATCTGCGCCGCAGACAGGCCCTGCGGATCGACATCGATGCGTAATTCGGCCTGCGCCGCCGGTGCGATCGCTGCGGCCAGCCACAGCCACCAGCACCGGCGAGGAGAACTCACTGGGCCAGGATGGACTGCGCCAGCTCCAGGTCGCTGGACAGCCGCGCCGCATCGCTACGGCTGCGCAACTGCAGCAGCGCCGCTTCCAGCCGTGCGCCGCGGATCGCGCCATCGCTGGCGACGAAGCCGGCGGCATCTTCGCGTGCGTCGGCCACCACCTTGTCGTCGCCGGAACTGCTGCCGGAGGAATTGGACGAACCGGCCGACGATGCACCCGCCGAGGTTCCGGCCAGGCTGGATGCGAAGGCCGCCAGCGGCAGCAGCGTCAAAGCGCAAAACACGAGGGAGCGCATCATTGGCGTATCGATTCCATGTGAAGGTGGTGAAAGACTAACCGGCACGCGTGGCGGCAGGCGCGTCGTCCATCTCGAACAGCTTGCCGGGATTCAGCAAAAGATGAGGATCGAGCACATGTTTGATCCCGCGCATCAAGGCGATCTCCTCGGCCGAGCGCGTGCTCCACAGATAGGCCTTCTTGACCAGGCCGATGCCGTGTTCGGCAGAGATGCTGCCGCCAAAACGCTGCAAGGCCTGCGCCAGCAACTTGGTCACCTGATCGCAGGCCGCCACGAAATCGGCCTGGCTGGTGTCGTCGGGCTTGAGCACGTTGATATGCAGGTTGCCGTCGCCGATATGGCCGAACCACACCACATCGAAATGCGGATACGCATCGTGCAGCAACGCCTGGGTTTCGGCCAGGAACGCCGGCATCGCCGAGATGCGCACCGACACGTCGTTCTTGTACGGCGTGTAGCGCGCCAGCGCTTCGGTGATGCCTTCGCGCAGCCGCCACAGTTGCGCGGCCTGCGCATCGCTCTGGCTGATCACCCCGTCGCTGACCCAGCCCTGCTCCATGCAGGTCTCGAATGCCGCCATCGCTGCGGCTTCCTGCGCCTCGTCGCCAGCAGCGAATTCGGTGACCACGTAATACGGATGCACTTGCGCAAACGGCGCCTGCGCGCCGTGCGCCAGCACGTGTTCGAGCGCGCGGTCGGTGAAGAACTCGAATGCCTCCAGCCGCAGCTGCGCGCGGAACGCGGCAAACACCTGCATCAACACCTCGAATGAAGGCAGCGCCAGCAGCATCACGTTGCTGGGCGGCGGCGGCTCGGTCAGTCGCAATGTCGCTTCGACCACCACGCCGAGCGTGCCTTCGGAGCCGATCATCAGATGGCGGAAATCGTAGCCGCTGGAATTCTTCACCAGCGCGTTGTTGAGCTCCAGCAGTTCGCCGGCACCGGTGACCACCTTCAGGCCGGCAACCCAGTCGCGGGTATTGCCGTAGCGGATCACGCGGATGCCGCCGGCATTGGTGGCGATATTGCCGCCGATCGAACACGAGCCGCGCGCGGCGAAATCCACCGGATACAACAGACCATGCTCGCGCGCGGCATTGTGCACCGCTTCCAGCGGCATGCCGGCCTGGACGGTGAGCGTGCGATCCACCGCATTGAACTCCAGCGGCTTGTTCAGGCGCTCCAGGCTCAGCACCAGCTCGCCGTTGGCAGCCACCGCACCGCCGGACAAGCCGGTGCGCCCGCCCGAAGGCACCACCGCAACCGCGTTCGCATTGGCCCAGCGCAGCACCGCCTGCACCTCGTCCACCGAACCGGGCAAGGCGATCGCCAGCGGGTTGGGCGTCCAGCGCCGCGTCCAGTCGCGGCCGTAGTGTTCCAGGTCGGCCGGCTCGGTCTTCAAACGCAACGCGGGCACGGCCTGTTGCAACGAAAGGATGCGGGGATCGGTCATGGCACACGGCGCTGCAGTAGGAACCGCACAGCGTGCCAGTGCGCGCCGGCCTCGTCCAGTTGCACGACATGGCGCCGCCGCGGCGTTGGATTCAGCTGAAACCGTTGCACCACAAGGACTTTGCCTGCGCAAACACTGCGTTGCGGGCGCCCCATCGCGCGGCCCATCTGGCATAGTTGCCGACCCGATTGCTGCAATGCGCTCCCCCATGTCGCCGAAGAGAACCTCGTTTCCCAAGCAGGATATCCGCGTTCTGTTGCTGGAAGGCATCAGCCAGACGGCCGTGGATGTGTTCCGCGCCGCCGGTTATTCGCAGATCGAACTGCACGCCAAGTCGTTGCCGGAAGACGAACTCATCGCGCGCATCGCCGAGGCGCATATCGTCGGCATCCGCTCGCGCACGCAGTTGAGCGCCGAGGTGCTGGCGCATGCCAAGCGGCTGATCGCAGTGGGCTGCTTCTGCATCGGCACCAACCAGGTCGATCTGGACGCGGCCGAGCTGGCCGGCATCCCGGTGTTCAACGCGCCCTACTCCAATACCCGCAGCGTGGCCGAGCTGGTCATCGCCGAGGCGATCCTGCTGTTGCGCGGCATCCCGCAGAAGAACGCCGAGTGCCATCGCGGTGGGTGGTCCAAGTCGGCCGCCGGCAGCCACGAAACGCGCGGCAAGGTGCTGGGCATCGTCGGTTACGGGCATATCGGCACCCAGGTCGGCGTGCTGGCCGAGTCGCTGGGCATGCAGGTGATCTTCCACGACATCGAAACCAAGCTGTCGCTGGGCAACGCGCGCGCGGCGATCGATCTGGACGACCTGCTGGCACGCGCGGACGTGGTGACCCTGCATGTGCCGGAGACGCCGTCAACCAAGGACATGATCGGCGCGGCGGAAATCGCGCGCATGAAGCACGGCGCGCATCTGATCAACGCCTCGCGCGGCACGGTGATCGACATCGACGCACTGGACGCGGCGCTGAGCTCGGGCCAGATCGGCGGCGCGGCGGTGGACGTGTTCCCGATCGAGCCCAAGGGCAATGGCGATGCGTTCGAATCAAAGTTGACCGCACACGACAACGTGATCCTGACCCCGCACGTGGGTGGCAGCACGCTGGAAGCGCAGGATAATATCGGCATCGAAGTGGCCGCCAAGCTGGTGCGCTACAGCGACAACGGCAGCACCCTGTCGGCGGTGAACTTCCCCGAGGTCACCCTGCCCGAGCACCCCGACAGCCTGCGTCTGCTGCATATCCACCGCAACGTGCCGGGCGTGCTGTCCAAGATCAACGAACTGTTCTCGCGCCACAACGTCAACATCGACGGCCAGTTCCTGCGCACCGATCCCAAGGTGGGCTACGTGGTCATCGACGTCAGCGCCAGCGAGGCGCAGGCCACCGCACTGAAGGAAGGCCTGGCCTTGATCGAAGGGACCTTGCGGACGCGCATTCTGTACTGAGCGGACGTTGTACTGACGTGCCCCCTTCTCCCAACGGGAGAAGGTGACCCGAAGGGCCGGATGAGGGGCGCTGCGGCCAACTTCGGCGCGTCTGCCATGGCAAACGCCTCGCCCCGCGCCAGTAAGGCTGACTCGTAGACTGGCAGCCGGTGCCTGGCGGTACTCCCCCAAACCCCCGCTCCGCGCCAGTGGCGCGCAGGCAGTGCCTTATCCCCCTAACTATTCAACCGTACCCTCCCCCGCTCCGCGCCCCGGCCCGCGCTTGCGGCGCGGGCGCTCCCAGGCACGCGCGCCCATGGCGCAAGCTGTGCCTGCTCGTCTCGACGGGAGAGGGGCTTTCGCAGACCTGAGCACGAAAAAACGTCTCATCACTCACCCACTGCGTCCAAGATCATGACAGCGAATGGCCGAGGCAGCAGCGTGGCCGGGGATTGGCGGAGAGCGGCACAGGGATGTGCCGCGGCGGCGAGTCAGACAGGATGTCTGACCGAGCCGGGCAGCCGATCGCTGGCCGCGCTGCTGCCACCCACCCAAGCCGCTAAGCGACAGGCCAGGCCGCGCTTGTGGCGCGCAAGCTGTGCCTGCTCGTCTCGACGGGAGAGGGGCTTTCGCAGACCTGAGCACGAAAAGGCGTCTCATCACTCACCCACTGCTTCCAAGGCCATGACAGCGAATGGCCGAGGCAGCAGCGTGGCCGGGGATTGGCGGAGAGCGGCACACGGATGTGCCGCGGCGGCGAGTCAGACAGGATGTCTGACCGAGCCGAGCAGCCGATCGCCGGCCGCGCTGCTGCCGCCCACCGAAGCCGGCAAGTAACAGGCGTGCCCGCGCTTGCGGCACCCGAGCCAGTGGCGCGCAAGCAGTGCCTTATCGCCCCGACAAAAGGGGCTTTGACAAGCTGCTCAACGCACGCGCGCCACCCACTTCTCCGCCATGCGCCGCATCGACGGATCCAGCTGCGGATCGGCAAGCAGCTCGGCGACCGGGCGCCATGCCAAGGCCAGCGATTCCTCGCTGACTTCGAATGCCTCGTTCGCCCCAGCCACCACCACATAGCGCGCGTCGTAATGCCAGTGCCCGGCCACCTCGCCGCGCGTGGGAATCCAGTGCCGGTCCAGGTCGAAGATGGCCGCGTCAGCCAGGCGCAAGCCGGTCAATCCGGACTCCTCCTGCGCCTCGCGCAAGGCCACCTGCGCCAGGTCGCGGTCGCCGTCGGCGTGCCCGCCCAGCTGCAGCCAGCGTTGCAACTTGCGGTGATGGGTCATCAACGTGCGCGTGCCATCGGCACTGACCACCCACGCCGAGCCGGTGAAATGACCTTCGACACGCTCGCGCAGGAACGGGTTGGTGGCATCGTCCAGCAGCTGAGCGAACTGCTCGGCCAGCTCCGCTTCGTCCGGCCAGCGTGCGCGGTAGTCGGCCAATCGCTGTTGCAGGGTTGCATCCACCATCTGTCGTTCCCGGTCGCCCGTTGCGGGCCAGGCGGCCATTATCGCCATTCATGCTGCGTACGCGCTTGTCGTGAGCGTGTAGCTTTGGCAAGGTAGGCCGCTTGCCTGTCCCACCGGGACGCGGCGCACCACCTTCGCCCAGGCGCGCGCGCCTTAGTTGCCACTTAGGGATGTACCGAATGCTGAAGTCTCTGTTGAGGGTCAAACCGATCGAGCCCGCTGGACATGTCGACGGGGGCGAACCGGTCGAAGGCAGCCTGCAAGGCGAAGCCACCCTGCAACGCACCCTGACCGCCAAGCACCTGATCATGTTGGGAATCGGTGCGGTGATCGGCGCCGGCATCTTCGTGTTGACCGGCCAGGCCGCTGCCAACCATGCCGGCCCGGCGGTGATGCTGTCGTTCGTGTTCGCCGGCATCGCCTGTGCGTTCGCCGGCCTGTGCTACGCGGAGTTCGCGGCGATGATGCCGGTCTCCGGCAGCGCCTACTCGTATTCATATGCCACCCTCGGCGAGGGCATCGCCTGGTTCATCGGCTGGTGCCTGGTGCTGGAATACCTGTTCGCCGGCTCCAGCGTTGCGGTCGGCTGGTCCGCCTACCTGATCAGTTTCCTGACCGGAACGCTTGGATTGCCGTTCCCGGCCGAGCTGGCCGGCGCGCCACTGGCCTGGGACGGCCACAACTTTGTCAGCTCCGGCAACCTCATCAACCTGCCGGCCGTGCTGATCGTGGCTGCGGTGAGCATGCTGTGCTACGTCGGCGTCACTCAGTCGGCATTCGCCAACGCCATCGTGGTGGCGATCAAGGTGGTGGTGATCTGCCTGTTCGTCGGCTTCGGTATCGCCTACATCGACCCGGCCAACTGGCATCCCTTCATCCCGGAGAACACCGGGCCGGGCCAGTTCGGCTGGGACGGCGTGTTCCGCGCCGCCTCCATCGTGTTCTTCTCGTATATCGGCTTTGACGCGGTCTCCACCTCCGCCGGCGAGACCAAGGATCCGCAGAAGAACATGCCGATCGGCATTCTGGTATCGCTGGCGGTCTGCACCGTCATCTACATCATCGTCTGCGCGGTGCTGACCGGCCTGCTGCCCTACACCCAGCTCGGCACCGCCAAGCCGGTAGCCACCGCGCTGGAAGCGCACCCACAGCTGACCTGGCTCAAGACCGCGGTGGAGATCGGCGCGATCGCCGGCCTGTCCTCGGTGGTGCTGGTGATGCTGATGGCGCAGCCGCGCATCTTCTACACCATGGCCAAGGACGGGTTGATGCCCCGACTGTTCGGCAAGGTGCATCCGAAGTTCCATACCCCCTATGTCGGCACGATCTTCGTCGGCGTGGTCGCGGCGTTGCTGGCAGGGTTGATCCCGCTCAGCGTGCTGGGCGAGCTGGTGTCGATGGGTACCCTGCTCGCCTTCGCCACCGTGTGCGCCGGGGTGATGGTGCTGCGCTTCACCAAGCCGGATCTGCCGCGCCCGTTCCGAGTGCCGCTGGCGATGCTGATCTGCCCGCTGGGCGCGCTGGCCTGCCTGTTCCTGTTCTTCCAGGCCTTCCAGGAACACTGGAAGGTGTTCGTGGGCTGGACCGTGATCGGCCTGGTCATCTATTTCGGTTATGGCATTCGCCATAGCCGGCTGGCCCGCAAGGTTTGATTGCGAGTCCCTCGCAAGAGCCCGCACATCCGTGTGCGGGGATTTGACGACACGCGTCCTTCGCAACAGCCCGCACATCTCGCACACGCCCGCACCGCCATGTGCAGGGATTCAACAGGAACCGCTGCATGTTCAAGCAACTCTGGGCCACCAAGCACCCGCACGCCAGCCACGAGGCGGCCGACGGGCTGGGCCTGCAACGCGCACTCGGGCCGTGGGGGCTGACCGCCCTGGGTATCGGGGCGGTGATCGGCGGCGGCATCTTCGTCATCACCGGCCAGGCCGCGGCCGACCATGCCGGCCCGGCGATCATGCTGTCGTTCGTGCTGGCCGCGGTGTGCTGCGCGTTCTGCGCAATGGCCTACGCCGAGTTCGCGGCGATGGTGCCGGTATCCGGCAGCGCCTACACCTATACCTATGCCACCTTCGGCGAGTTGGCGGCCTGGTTCATCGGCTGGATGCTGGTGCTGGAGTACGGCGTGTCCGCCTCGGCGGTGGCGGTCAGCTGGACCGGCTATTTCCTCAGCCTGCTGGAACATTTCAACATTCACCTGCCGGCCGCCCTGGTCAGCGCGCCGCTGGACGGCAAGCTGCAGCGCACCGGCGCGATCGCCAACCTGCCTGCCGCCGGCATCGTGCTGCTGCTGACCTGGCTGTGCTACGTGGGCATCCGCAAGTCGTCAGCGATGAACATGGCGATGGTGATCCTCAAGACGGGGCTGATCCTGCTGGTGATCGCGGTGGGCTGGAAGTACGTGGATACCGCCAACTGGCACCCGTTCATTCCGGCCAACGAAGGTCCGGGCAAATACGGCATGGAAGGCGTGCTGCGCGGTGCGGCGATGGTGTTCTTCGCGTATATCGGCTTCGAGGCGGTGTCGGTGGCGGCGCAGGAGTCGCACCGCCCGCAACGCGACCTGCCAATCGGCATGATCCTGTCGCTGGTCATCTGCACCGTGCTGTACATCGCCATGGCGGCGGTGATGACCGGCCTGGTGCCCTACACCCTGCTCGGCACCGACGAGCCGGTGGTGACCGCGGTGGCGGCGCATCCGCAGCTGGCCTGGTTGCGCGTGGTGGTGGAAGTCGGCGCGCTGATCGGGCTGTCGTCGGTGGTGCTGGTGATGATCATCGGCCAGCCGCGCATCTTCATGATCATCGCGCGCGACGGGCTGCTGCCGTCGATCTTCACCCGCATCCATCCCAAGTACCGCACCCCGCACGTCAATACCGTGATCACCGGCGTGGGCATCGCCCTGCTGGCAGCGGTGTTCCCGCTGGATGTGCTGGGCGAGCTGACCTCGATGGGCACGCTGATCGCGTTCGCCGCGGTGTGCGCCGGCGTGCTGATCCTGCGCCGCACCCACCCGGAACTGCCGCGTCCGTTCCGCATGCCGGTGGCCTGGCTGATCTGCAGCGCTGGCGTGTTGAGCTGCCTGGCCCTGCTGTCGGCGATGACCCTGCACAACTGGATGCTGATGGGGGTGTGGACGCTGGTCGGGCTGGTGGTCTATTTCGGCTACGGTTACCGCCACAGCCGTCTGCGCGACGGTCGTTGATCACACGCATGGGCTGAGAGCGGCCGATAGAACGCCTGCGCGCCGGTCTATCGCAGAGCGGCTGATCTGGGCGGGCTGATCTGTAGCTTGGTTGGTGGGTGCTGGTCTGCGGCCTGGCTGCAGGGCCCTTGCCCGCCCACCGGCGCGGGACACGCCGCAAGTACGTCCCTGTAGGCTCTTACGCGGCATCCATGCCGCGTAAGGTCCCGCGACGGTGGGCGGGCAAGGACCAACCGGGATGATCGGTGTGCACAGTTGAAGAGCAGTAACCGCCGTGCGTAGTGCGCTTTGTTCGACACTGATGCGCCGGCTCGAGGTGCGACACGGGGGCGACAAGCGGCTTTTCATACGACCACCGATCAGCTTCCTGGTGCGGTGCCCTCGCCGGTTGCGGGACCCTTGGCGGCATGGATGCCGCCAAGGAGCCTCCATGGACGGATTCACGGCGTGTCCCGCAAGTGGTGAGGGCACCGCGCTCCCGACCAGCTAGGCATTTGACCTCTGCCAGGCGTGCGCTCCTCACGTTTTGTCGGCCGATCTGGGTACGGGTGTGGCGGGAACAAAACCCTGCTGCGCTGCACCTGACCGTAATCCGGCGGGGCAGTAGAATAGGTCCATGAATGCGACCACTGCCCCCCTGCCCTATAGCGCCGCGCGTCTGCACGAGCTGGCGCACCTGCTGATCGGCAATATCCGCGAACTGGCCCAGGCCGGCTGGACGCCGGCCACCAGCAGCAATTTCTCCCATCGCCTGGACGAACAGCACGCGGCGATCACCGTGTCCGGCCGCGACAAGGGCCGCCTGGTCGAAGAAGACATCATGGTGGTGGACTTCGATGGCCTGGCGGTTGGCCGTCCGTTGCGTCCGTCTGCGGAAACGCTGCTGCACACCCAGCTGTATCGCCGCTTCCCCGAGATCGGCTGCGTGCTGCACACGCATTCGCCGGTGCAGACCATTGCCTCGCGGCTGTACGCCGGCAGCGGCATGATCCGGCTGGAGGGCTATGAGCTGTTGAAAGCCTTCGAAGGCAACACCACACATGAAACGGCAGTGGACGTGCCGGTGTTCGCCAATACGCAGGACATGCAGGTGCTGGCCGCGCAGGTCGAGGCCCTGCTGGACAAACAGAGCCTGTGGGGGTATCTCATCGAAGGACACGGTCTGTATGCCTGGGGCCGCAACATGGCCGAGGCGCGCCGTCACCTGGAGGCCTTCGAATTCCTGCTGCATTGCGAACTCGAACTGCTGAAGCTGCGCGGCCCGCGCTGAGTCCTCGCCACCTCCCCCCTTCCTTGTGAGCCAGATCGCCATGAGCCGACTTCGCATCTACAACGATTCCGATCCCAACCTGCCGCAGCTCGATAGCCGCGACGGCGAGCAGATTGCCGCCGAGCTGAGCAAGATCGGCGTGACCTTCGAGCGCTGGAAGGCCAATCAGCCGATCGAGCCGGGCGCATCACCCGAGCAGGTGATGGCAGCCTACCGCGAGGATATCGAGCGGCTCAGCGCCGAGCGCGGCCTGAAGACCGTCGATGTGGTCAGCATCGCGCCGGACAATCCCAAGCGCGAGGAAATGCGCGCCAAGTTCCTGGACGAGCACTTCCACAAGGAAGACGAGGTGCGCTTCTTCGTCGCCGGCTCGGGCCAGTTCACGCTGCACGTGGACAACAAGGTCTACGAGATCGAATGCGTGAAGGACGACCTGATCGCCGTGCCCGACAGCACCCTGCACTGGTTCGACATGGGGCCGGAGCCGCACTTCGTGGCGATCCGCTTCTTCACCGAGCCCGATGGCTGGGTCGGCCACTTCACCGGCACCGAAATCGCCCAACAATTCCCCCGCTACGCCCCCGAGAAACCTCCAAAGGCCAGCTGACGATGACACAACCGCAAGCGATCCTCACCGATATCGAAGGCACCACCAGCAGCATCTCGTTCGTCAAGGACGTGTTGTTTCCGTATGCGCGCCGCGCCATGCCGGCCTACGTGCAGGAGCACGGCGGTCACCCGCAGGTGCGGCACTGGCTCAACCAGGTGGCCGACGAGATCGGCGAGGACGTACCGGACGAAGTCCTGGTCAGCACCCTGCAGACCTGGATCGACGAGGATCGCAAGCACACTGCGCTCAAGGCGCTGCAGGGGATGATCTGGAGCGACGGCTACAAGACCGCCGACTTCACCGCGCACATCTATGCCGATGCAGCGATCCAGCTGCAGGCCTGGCATGCGGCCGGCATTCCGCTGTACGTGTATTCGTCCGGCTCGGTGCCGGCGCAGAAGCTGTTCTTCGCCCATAGCGATGCCGGCGACCTGAGCGCGCTGGTCACCGACTGGTTCGATACCGAAGTCGGCCCCAAGCGCGAGAGCGCCAGCTACCGCCGTATCGCCGAACGCATCGGCGTGCCGCCGGGCGAAATCCTGTTCCTGTCGGACGTGATCGAAGAGCTGGACGCCGCCAAGCGTGTCGGCATGCGTACCGCGTTGCTGGACCGTCGCGAGGATTACCCGACCCCACGCTCGGCCGACGAGATCGGCAGCCACCAGCGCGTGGAAAGTTTCACCGAGCTGGCGCTGTAGGCGCGATCTGCAAGTCCGCTGCGCTCATCCTCGGGTGAGCGCAGTCGTTACTCCGCGTTGCATGCGCTCCTGATGCATTGCGGTTCAAGCGCGCCGTGCGCACCCGCCTGACGGCAGGCTCGCGGCGCTGTTGCAGGCGTGGCTCAGCCGACCTTGTCGATGCGCAGTGGCGAGACTTGGCAGGCCTGCTGCAGGCAACGTGTTCTGCAAGATGTGCTTGAAGCGGATCGATGGACGTTGTGCAACGTCATGGCCTGCGTTGCGATCACTGCGCCCAGGCGCTCCACCCGTCCTCCCAGACCTCGGCGTTTGTCATGTCGCTGCACTCCCCCTTCGAACCGAACGCCTTGTTGCGGCGACTCTCCTTGTTGATCTTCATCGTGGCCTTGATGGCCGGCTGTCATCCCGATGCCGGTGCCGCACTGCCGAACCAGGCGGCGGCAGGCAAGGATGAGGTCGACCCGGTCGACCAGGCGGCGCTTGCGCAGGCATTGAACGCGCTGCAGCCACAGCGTCCTGGGGTGACCGACCTGTATGTGGTCGGCTTCGCCGGCGATGCCAGCGACGATGTGTTTCGCAACGAGACGCTCTACCTCAGGCAGCTGTTCGAACAACGCTTCGCTGCGCGCGGCCGCGTGGTGACGCTGGTCAACAACCCCGACAATCTGGGCGAGCAGCCGTACGCACCGCTGGCAAACTATGACAACCTGTACGACACGCTCGCCGCAATCGGCAAGCGCATGGATCGCAAGCAAGACGCGCTGCTGCTGTTCGTCACCACCCATGGCACCGAAGACCACACGCTGTACGTGCAGGTGGACCAGGACGAGGAAGACTTCATCAGCCCGCAGGATCTGCGCCAGGCACTCGACGATGCCGGCATCGGCAATCGCATCATCGTGCTGTCGGCCTGCTACTCGGGTGGCTTCATTCCGGCGCTGCGTTCGCCCGACACGCTGATCCTCACCGCCGCGCGCGCGGACCGACCCTCGTTCGGCTGCGGCAACACCTCCAATGCAACCTACTTCGGCCAGGCCTGGCTGATCGATGCGATGAACCGCAGCGACGACCCGCTGGCCGCGTTCGATATGGCCAGGACGGCGATCACTGCGCGTGAGAAGCAGGAAGGCGAACTGCCGTCGTTGCCGCAGCAATCGCTCGGCAAGCGCATTGCGCCGGTGCTGGCACGCTGGCGTGCAGGGCTACATGCAGGCGCGGCCGTAGCCTACCCGTATCCGCCGCTGGAGACCGCTCCGGATGCCGGGCAGGACCAGGATCCGGAATCCGATCCCGATAGCAGGTCGCTGGACGACCCGACCAAGGTCAAGGTGCCGGCCGCACCGGCCAGCCCGCGCAAACCGTCGCCCGTGCCGGCACCCGCGACGCCATGAAGATTGCCACGCGCTGAGACTAATTCTCATTTCGTCAGCGCTGGCGCAGCCTCGCTACACTCGCCCGGCCAGCCAGCTCACGCCAGCCAGCATCGATCCCCGCCAGCGCGCCATCGCCTGCCAGCCCGGGTCCCAAAACGCCTCCCTCGTGGAGGCGTTTGTGTTTCCGGCAATAGGGTTCAAGCGTCGAACGAACCAACAACCAATCACCGTAGGAGCGCATTGATGCGCGACGGGCTCCACCCAAGAACCCCCGGCACCACGCACGCCTCCCTATCAGGGATCGGCGCGCTGCAAGCGATATACCGTGCGTGCGCTGTACTGCCCGGTCGGCAGCGATGCGCGTACATCCACCGCGTGCTCGCCCACTTCCAGCGTGGTCGGCAACGCACCACGCCATAGATGCGTGGACGGCGTGGCCTCGGGCGAGCGGTCGTAGCCGCGCAATTGCTCGGCCGCATCGTCGCGCACGTTCTCGGCCAGCAGGCGCGGATCGGCGCGCTCCACCCGCTTCATCGGCTGCCATGCGCCATTGTCGATGCGCATCTCGACGAGGGTGTCGTCCTGGCCCATGAAGACATTGGCGTAGATCCCCCAGGCCGCATACGCACCCTGGCGCAGCACCTTGGGCGCGTGCAGCAGCAGTTGCGCATCATCGACCGAACGCGCGACGTGATAGGCCAGCGTGTAGTCGCCGCCGGGCGCGACCCGCAGCACCGCGTACCCGTTCGGCGTGCCGTCGCTCATCGTCGCGTCGGGAATGCCGTCGGCATCCTTGGCACCGGACCAGAACGCCCCGCAGGCCGCGCCGACGTTGTATTCGTGCAGCGGGCGGGCGCCCTGCCAACCTTCGTCGGCGCCGTGATCGACCTGTCGCTGGGTATGGCTGTGTGCGCTGAGCACCAGCACATGCGGAAAATCCTTCAACAAGGCGAACAGGCGGCGACGATCGACATGCCGGAAGGTCTCCTGCCCCGGCGCCGCGTCGAACAACGGAATATGCATGCCCAGCACCAGCAGCCGCTCGCGCGGCAGCTGCGCCAGATAGGCCTGCAGGAACGTGAACTGATCCTCGCGCAAGCCGCCCACATAAGCCGGTTTGCCGCCTGGCGTATAGATCACATCGTCCAGGAACACGAAGCTGGCGTTGGCCTCTTCCACCGCATAGGTGTCCGGGCCATAGACCGCACGCCAGCTGTCGAGCGAATGCGCATCGTCGCCCGCGTCGACGTTGAGATCGTGATTGCCCGGCACATGGAACCACGGCACCCCCAATTGGGTGGTGACCTTGTTCAAGGCCGGGTACAGGCTCAGATCGTCGCTGACGATATCGCCCAGCGTGGTGCCCAGCCTGGCCGAGGTCTTGCCGACGATCGGTGCCACGATATCGCGCTGGTAGTAGCCCACGTCGGTCAGGCTGGCGGTCTGGCTGTCGGCAAACACCAGCATCTGGAAGCCTTCCTTGCCGGCACTGGCGCGCGGGGTCAGCGCAAAATCCCAGTGCTGCGTATTGCGCCCGGTTGCAGCGATGCCTGGATACTTGCGCTTGGCCGAGCCCTTGGGCGCGTAGTGACGCCAGAAACCCGGCAGTCCGTCGGCGGCTGGCACGAAGCTGCGCTCGCCCGGTTTGATCACGAACACCGTCTGCCCGTCACGCACCGGCAGGCGATAGCGGCCTTGCGCGTCGGTACGCACCAGTTGCTCGCCGTTGGAGACCGCTACATCGGCAATGCCCGGCTCATCGGCGCTGCGCCCGGCACGCCCGTCGCGTTCTTCGTAGACGGTGCCATCGACCACGGCATCGCGCGCGTAGGCGCTTCCCGCGAGCACACCCAGGGCCAACAGAGCGAAGCGAAGCTGCATGCGTTTTCCCGCGCGAAGATCAGCGGAAATTGTACCCGCCCTCGCCAGGCGCACGGCGCGAAAGACACGCCGACACTTTCCGTAGGAGCGCACCCGGGCGCGACGGGCATTACCGATAACGCCCGTCGCGCCCGGGTGCGCTCCTACATGACTACGTTACTTGTGCCGCGACTCCAACAGCGCCACCGCATCGCCCAGGCCCAGCCCGCGCGCACGCAGCAGCACGATCAGGTGATACAGCAGATCGGCAGACTCGCCGAGCAACTCGGCATCGCCCTGCACCACGCCGGCCAGCGCGGTTTCCACGCCCTCCTCGCCCACCTTCTGCGCGATGCGGCGGATGCCCTGTTCGAACAGCTTGGTGGTGTAGCTGCCGTGCGGGCGCTCCTGCTCGCGCGTGGCGATCAAGGCATCCAGGCTGCCGAGGAACTGGCCGGGCGCGTCCGGAAAGCAGCTAATGCGGCCCAGATGGCAGGTCGGCCCGTGCGGGCGCGCCTGCACCAGCAGCGTGTCGGCGTCGCAATCGGTCTCGATCGACACCACCCGCAACACGTTGCCCGAGCTCTCGCCCTTGGTCCACAGGCGCTGCTTGCTACGGCTGAAGAAGGTCACTTCGCCACGCTGCTGCGTCACCGCCAGCGCTTCGGCGTTCATGTAGCCCAGCATCAGCACGCGCAGGTTGTCGGCGTCCTGCACGACCACCGGCAACAGGCCCTCGCCCTTGCTCCAGTCCAGCGCGGCGAGCGCGTCGCCCGCTGTCATCTCGTTACTGCCCATCACGTACCTCGATCTGTTGCGCGCGCAAAAATTGCTTGAGTGCCGGGATCGGAATCGCTCCGCTGTGAAACACACTTGCCGCCAGCGCGCCATCGACATCGGCCTGGTCGAACACGTCGGCAAAATGCTGCATCTCGCCAGCACCGCCGGAGGCGATCAACGGCACGCTGCAGAGTGCACGCACCTGACGCAATTGCGCGATGTCGTAACCGCGCCGCACGCCGTCGTTGTCCATGCAGTTGAGCACGATCTCGCCCGCACCCAGGCGCTGCGCTTCGGCCACCCAGTCCAGCGTTCGCATCGGCAAGGCCTGGGTCTTGCTCGGGTCGCCGGTATAGCGACGCACCCTCCACTGCCCATCGTCCTCACGAATCGAGTCGACACCGACCACCACGCACTGCACGCCGAAGGCGTCGGCCAGCTCGGAGATCAACTGCGGCCTGCCGAGCGCCGGCGAGTTGATCGAAATCTTGTCGGCACCGGCGTGCAGCACCGCGCGCGCGGTTTCGACATTACCGATGCCGCCGGCCACGCAGAACGGGATATCGATCAGCCGCGCCACCCGCTCGACCCAGGTGTAGTCGACCGAGCGCCCTTCCGGGCTGGCACCGATGTCGTAGAACACCAGTTCGTCTGCGCCCTGGTCGCGGTAGCGCAGCGCCAGTTCGACGATGTCGCCCATGTCGATGTGGTCGCGGAACTTGACGCCCTTGACCACGCGCCCGTCGCGCACGTCCAGGCACGGAATGATGCGGCGGCTCAGCATGCCAGTGCCTCCTTCAATGCCAGATGCCCTTCCAGCAAGGCCTTGCCGAGCACGATGCCCGCGCAGCCGGCAGCCTTGGCGGCCGCGACATCGGCCAGGTTGCGCGCACCGCCGGACACCTGCACCTGCAACTGCGGCGCCAGCGTGCGCAGGTGCGCGTACAAATCCATATTCGGGCCGGACAGCATGCCGTCGCGTGCGATGTCGGTGCACAGCAGATGCTGCAGGCCGGCCTGCGCGTAACGTACGGCCAACTGATCCAGCGTGGCCTCGGCGGGCTCGGTCCAGCCGTGCACCGGCAACTGCCATACGCCGTCGGCGTCCTGGCGCGTGTCCAGCGCGATGGTCAACCGATCGGCGCCAAATTCCTGCAGCCATTCGATGACGCTGTCGGGCTGGCGCACCGCCAACGAGCCGATCACCACGCGTGCGGCGCCGGCATCGAGGATACGCGCCACATCGGCGCGTGAGCGAACGCCACCACCGGTCTGCACCCGCAAGCCGGTGGCACGTGCAATCTCGCCCAGCGTGGTGGCCAGCGTGTAACCACCGGCCTTTGCCGCATCCAGATCGACCAGATGCATCCACCGCGCGCCGGCATCGGCAAACGCCTGCGCGCGCGGCAGCACATCGTCGCCGTACTGCGTCTCGCGTGCGTAGTCGCCTTGCAGCAGGCGCACCACGCGGCCGTTGCGGATATCCAGGGCCGGGTAAACGGTGAAACTCATGGGAAGCTCATCTCAAGAAAATTGCGCAGGATGCGTGCACCGGTTTCGGCCGAACGCTCGGGGTGGAACTGCGCGCCGCAGCGCAGGCCTTGCTGCACCACCGCCGTGAACAGACCGCCGTGATCGCAGGCGGCCACGGTGTCGGCCGTCACCGGCGCGGCATAACCATGCACGAAATACGCACTGGCACGCTCCGGCAGGCCGTCCAGCAGCGCGGACGCGCGCATCGGCACCAGCTGATTCCAACCCATATGCGGTACGCGAATGCCGAGCGCCGGCGTCATGTGACGCACGATGCCCGGCAGCAAGCCTAGGCAATCGACATCGCCTTCTTCGGAATGTTCGAACAGCAATTGCATCCCTAAGCAGATGCCGATCAGCGGCACCTGCAGTTGTCGCAACGGCTCAACCAGGCCCTGTGCGCGCAGGCGCGACATCGCTTCGGGCGCAGCGCCGACGCCAGGCAGGATCACCCGCTGCGCGCCCTGCAACCCGGCTGCATCGCGTACCAGCCGCGCTTCCACGCCCAGCCGCTCCAACGCGTAGCGCACCGAGCCCAGGTTGGCGCCGCCGGCATCGATCAACGCGACATCGGTCATAGCGCACCCTTGGTGGTGGGCAACGCGGTGCCTTCGCGACGGATCGCCTGGCGCAACGCACGTGCCAGGGCCTTGAAGCAGGCTTCGACCTTGTGGTGATCGTTTTCGCCGCGCACGCTCAGGTGCAGGTTCAAACCGGAGGCATCGCAGATCGAACGGAAGAAATGCGGCACCAGTTCGGTCGGCATGTCGCCCACACGTTCGCGTTTGAACTCGCCTTCGAACACGAAGTACGGCCGGCCACTGAAATCCAGCGCGGCACTGGCGATGGTTTCGTCCATCGGCAGCGTGAAACCATGCTGCGCGGTGGCGCCGGCCACGCGCCACGGGCTGTCATCGGGATCGAAGCCGTAACGGCCGATGCCGCGCTTGTCGCCCAGCGCTTCGCGCAGCGCTTGGCCCAGCGCCAGACCGGTGTCTTCGATGGTGTGGTGCTCGTCGATGTGCAGGTCGCCTTCGGCACGGATGTCCAGCGCAAAGCCGCCGTGCTTGCCGATCTGCTCCAGCATGTGATCGAAGAACGGCAGGCCGGTTGCGGTCTTCGGCTCGGCCACACGGTCCAGATCCAGTTCGACGCGGATTTTGGTTTCCTTCGTGTTGCGTTGAACCACCGCACGCCTTGGCGCATCGGCCAGCTCGTGTGCGATGCCGGGCCAGTCCCACTCGCCACCGAACTCGTCGGTGCGCAACTGGAAGCCACGGATATTGAGGTTCTGCGCGAACTGGATGTCGGTGATGCGGTCGCCCACCATTGCCGAGCGTGCCCAGTCGATCGTGCGGTCCTGCAGGTAAGGCACCATCAGGCCGACACCGGGTTTGCGCGTGGGCGCGTTGTCGGCCGGCCAGCTGCAATCAATCAACACTTCGCGGAACACGATGCCCTGGCTGGCGAAGATCTGCAGCATCAGGTTGTTGGGGCCATCGAAGGACGCGCGCGGATAGCTGTCGCTGCCCAGCCCGTCCTGGTTACTGACGATGACGAACTGATAGCCGGCATCGCGCAACTTCAGCATCGCCGGAATCACGTTGTCGACCAGGCGCAGTTTTTCATAGGCGTCGATCTGGTAATCGGCCGGCTCGGTGATCAGCGTGCCGTCGCGGTCGACGAAAAGAATCGGGGTCATGCGGCGGCCTCCTGCTTGCGTTGCAGCGCGCTCAGCACGCGCTCGTTCTGTTCGGGCGTGCCCAGGGTGATGCGCAGCGCATCGGACAGCTGCGCAACCGCGCGTTGGTCGCGTACCACCACACCGGCCTCCAGCAGCGCCTGGAATGCCGCTTCGGCATCGTCGAAGCGCACCAGCAGGAAGTTGCCCTGCGAGGGATACACCTGACGCACACCGGCAAGCTGCTCGAGCGCCTGGTGCACGCGCGTGCGCTCGCTGCGCACCTCGGCGATGCGCCGACGCGTGACCTCCAGCGCAGGCGCCGACAAGGCCTGCTCGGCCATTGCCGCGCACGGCGTCGGCACCGGGTACGGCGCCTGGCAGCGCCGCAGCAGGGCGATCAGCTCGGCGTTGGCGATCAGGCTGCCGATGCGCGCCGCTGCCAGCGCATGCGCCTTGGACAGCGTGCGCAACACCGCCAGATTGTCGTAGCGCGCAAGCAGGCTCACAGCCGATGGCACATCGGAGAATTCGCCGTAGGCCTCGTCGACCACCACCAGCGCCTTGCCCTGTAGGGCCTGCACGACGGTTTCGATCGCGTCCAGGGCAATCGCCGAGCCGGCCGGGTTGGACGGCGAACACAGGAACACCAGCTTGGCCTGCGAGGCCAGCGCTGCCGCGACGATCGCCGGAATATCCGCGTGGAAACCCGCAGGCCCGTCCACCAGCGGCACCTCGACCAGGGGTGCGTTCTGCAGGCGTGCGCACACCGCGTACATGCCGAACACCGGCGGCGTCACCACCACCGCATCGCGCCCGGGGGCGCACAGGCCGCGCACCAGCAGATCGATCGCCTCGTCGCTGCCGCGGCCGATCAACAGCTGCTCGGGCGCGCAGCCGTACAGCGCCGCCAGGGCGCTGCGTAAACCCTTGGGTTGCGGATCCGGATACCGCCGCGTGCTTGCGCCCGGGTCGGCCGGATTGCCCCAGGCCGACTCGTTGGCGTTGAGCCACACATCGCCCTGCAAGGCGCTGGTGCGTGCCGACGAATAGCCGGCGAACGCACGCAGGTCCTCGCGCACCAGATCCAGAATCGATGACGTGTTCATGCTGCCACTCCCATGCGCAATGCCACTGCATTGGCGTGCGCATCCAGGCCTTCGGCGCGCGCCAGAATCAGCGCGCATGCGCCGATGCCGTCGATGCCTGCCTTGCTGGCCGCCTGCACGCTGACCATGTTCTGGAAGCTTGCCACGCTCACGCCGCTGTAGGCGCGCGCCGCGCCGCTGGTCGGCAACACATGGTTGGTGCCGCTGCAGTAATCGCCCAATGCTTCGGGCGTGTAATCGCCGAGAAACACCGAGCCAGCCGCTTCGACCTGGCTCAGCCACGCACGCGGCTCGCGCAACGCGAGAATCAAATGCTCAGGTGCATAGCGGTTGCTGATCGCAAACGCCTCGTCCAGGGTCTGCACCTTGATCAGGCGCGATTGCGCCAGCGCCTGGCGTGCGATCCCGGCGCGCGACAGTTGCGCCAGTTGGGCATCGAGCTCCACCTGCACCGCCGCGATCAGCGCATCGCTATCGGACAACAACAGGACCTGCGAGTCCGGGCCGTGTTCGGCCTGCGACAGCAGATCGGCGGCAACGAAGGCCGGCTGCGCACCGGCATCGGCAATCACCAGCACTTCGGACGGACCGGCCGGCATGTCGATGGCCGCCGCGCCGGACTGCGCCACCTGCTGCTTGGCTTCGGTGACGAAGCTGTTGCCCGGGCCGAACAGCTTGTCGCAACTCGGAACCGATTCGCTGCCATACGCCATTGCCGCAATCGCCTGCGCACCGCCGAGCTTGAACACCCGGCGCACGCCGGTCAGCTGCGCGGCGACCAGCACCGCCGGGTCCACGCTGCCGTCCTTGCGCGGCGGCGTGCACAACACCACCTCGCGGCATCCGGCCAGACGTGCCGGCACGCCCAGCATCAGCGCAGTCGACGGCAACGGCGCACTGCCGGCCGGCACGTACAGGCCGACCCGGCCGATCGGCCGCACGATCTTTTCGCACACCACGCCCGGCGCGGTCTCCACCGCATACCCCTCGCTCATGCCGGCGCGGTGGAAGGTGTCGATGCGCGCCACCGCATCCTGCATGGCCTGACGCAGTTCCGGCGCCACCGCCGCTTCGGCGGCAGCGAATTCGGCCTCGCTCACGGCAAAGCTGTCCAGCGCCACGCCATCGAAACGCGCGGTGATCTCGCGCAAGGCGGCATCGCCGCGTGTGCGCACATCGGCAATCAATGCAGCCACCGCGTCGCGCGTCTGCGTGGCCACGGTCTGCACCGGGCGGGTCAATGCCTGCGTCCGCGCAGCGGCATCCAGTTGCGACCAATCGAGAATATTCATGCCAGCGAGCGCTCCACCGTCAACACCATCAGACCTTGCGCACCTGCGCGTTCGAGTTCTTCCAAGCGTTGCCAAGTCACCGCGCCATGACACATGGTCTGCAGGCGCAACGCGCCGTTGCCATCGTCGGGCAGTTGCACCAGCGGCTCGGCATCGGGCAGCAGACGGCGCAGCGCATCCACGTTGCCGTGTTCAGCGCGGAACATCAGCAGCTTGCTGTCGCGCAGCTTGAGCACACCGTCCATGCGCCGCAACAGCATCGCCAGCAGCGCGGCGCGTGCGTCGGCCGGCTCGCGCACCGCACCGGCCAGCACTGCTTCGCTCTCCATCACCAGCTCGACCGGCTTGAGCTGGTTGGCGGCCAGGGTGGCGCCGCTGGAAACCAGATCGCAAATCAAATCGGCGGTGCCCAGGCGCGGGGCGATCTCCACCGAGCCGGACAGCTCCACCACCGCCGCGTCGATGCCCTGGCGCTCCAGCCAGTCGGCCAGGATTGACGGGTAGCTGGTGGCGATGCGCTTGCCGGCCAGTTGCGCCACGCCCTGCCAGTCCCACTCTTCCGGCACCGCGAGCATCAACCGGCACTGGCCGAAACCGACTCCGCGCACCGCGTGATACGCGGCCGGCAGGCCGTTGCGGCGTCGCTCGGATGCCTGCTCTTCGAGTTCGTTCTGGCCAACGATGCCCAGATCGCAGACGCCATCGGCGATCAGGCCGGGGATGTCGTCATCGCGCACCAGCAGCAGGTCCACCGGCAGCGATTCGCCGTAGCAGAACAGCTTGTCGCGGCTCTGCCGCCAGCTCAGCCCGCAGGCCGCCAGCAGGCTGCGCGCCGGTTCGGCCAGACGGCCGCTCTTCTGGATGGCGATACGCAACCGGTCACGTGCCGGTGCTGCCGTGGAAGCACTCATCTTGTTCTCTCAGTGGGATTTGACAGGGCGCGACGATTGCTCGCGCAGGGCCTCGGCATAGCCGCCGGCGCCATGTTCCAGGGTGCGCGCAACGCGCCCGATGGTGGTCACGCTGACCTGGGTCAGCTCGTGGATTTCGCGATACGGCACGCCCTTGATCAACAAGGGCACCACCCGCCAGCGGTCGGACATGGCCTCCAGCTCGGCGGGCGTGCACAGGTCGCGCAGAAAGGCCTCGACCGCGCCGGGTTCCTTCAGGCACGCCAGCGCATCGGCCAGCATCTTGAGGGAGGCGGCGGCATCGGCACTTTCGCGGGGGGCAGGTCGTTGTTTCATTGCGTTAATGTAATAGCGTGTTAGCACATTAACGCAAAGCAGCCGGGTTGTCACCGCCTTCCAGACTTACAGTTCAGGAAACGAGACAGGGGCCCTGCGCTGATGCAGCGCAGAACCGGGCATTTTTCTAGTGGTGTCGGACGAAGCGCGCTCCAGACGTACCCGTGCCGGGCGAGACCAAGCTGTACAGAATCGGCTCTGAACTACGCGGCAGGGCCTACGACTTCTTTAATCAGCGCGCCACAAGATGTGATCGGCAACGGCACCGAGTTTCAGCGGTGCGAGCGGGGCGTTGTCGATCTTCCAGCGATGGCAAATGACCAGCAACTGCTCAACCGTATCAACATCTACCGGGGCAGTCAGGCGAAGGTGCAGGACACGCCCACTGCCCTCAACATCACGAAAAGCAGGCAAGTCATAAAGCCAATTGAAGAAACGCTCCTCGTCCTCCCTCGCAAAGAAGAGCGGTCCTTCAAGCTGAACTTCGACGATTTCTCGCGTCACTTAAGATGAACGCCCCCGGCCACCAGCATCGCCCTGGCCTGCTCCAGCTCCACCAGCAAGGTGCTGGCCAGCTCGTCGCGGGCCACATCGAACTGCTGCTCGCGCACCAGGTCCTTGACCGCCACCACCCCGCGCGCCAGCTCGTCGTCGCCGGCCAGCACCACGAAGCGGATGCCCGCGCGTGCGGCGTACTGGAACTGCTTGCCGATCTTCTTCGGCTCCATCTGCACTTCGGTATTGATGCCGCCGATGCGCAGCCGGCGCGCGATATCCAGCGCATCGTCCAGGCGCGACTCGTCCATCAGCGCCACCATCGCGTGCACGCTGCTCTCGGCGATGCCCTGGATCAGACCGGCCTCGCGCAGCTGCCAGAACAGCCGGGTCAGGCCGATCGAGATGCCCACGCCGGGCAACTTGGACTTGGTGTAGTGGCTGGCCAGGCTTTCGTAACGGCCGCCCGAGCAGATCGAGCCGATCTGCGGGTGGTCGGTCAGCGTGGTCTCGTAGACGGTGCCGGTGTAGTAGTCCAGCCCGCGCGCGATCGAGAAGTTCAGGCAGTACGCGCTCTCGGGCACGCCCAGCGCCTTGACCAGTTCCAGCACCTCGCGCAGCTCGGCAATGCCCTCGCCCAGCGTCGCGCTCGCAGCGACCGAGGCCTCCAGCGCCTGCAGCTGTGCCAGCGCATCGGCATGCCCGTTCGAGCGCACCGCCACGAAGGCCAGGATCTTGTCGACCTGCGCGGCGGCGATGCCGAAGCCTTCGCCCACCAGCGTGTCGCGCACGTAATCGGCGCCGCGCTTGTCGATCTTGTCGACCTCGCGCAACACCGCCAGCTGCAGCTCGCCCTCGGCCACGCCCAGGCTTTCGAAGAAGCCGCGCAACAGCTTGCGGTTGTTCAACTGCACCTTGAACGCGCCGATGCCCAGCTCGGCGAACACCGCGTGGATCACCGCCAGCACTTCGGCGTCGTAGCGGATGCTCAACGCATCCTTGCCGATCACGTCGATGTCGCACTGGTAGAACTCGCGGAACCGCCCGCGCTGGGCACGCTCGCCGCGATACACGCGCTGCATCTGGTAGCGGCGGAACGGGAAGCTCAAGTCGTGCTCGTGCTCGGCCACGTAGCGGGCCAGCGGCACGGTCAGGTCGAAACGCAGTGCCAGCTCCGGCAGGCCGCCCTCGCCGCCCTCGTCTGCCGCCGCGGCGGCATTGGCCAGCGCGCCGGTGGACTGCACGAAGTAGACCTGGCGCTCGGTCTCGCCGCCGGACTTGGTCAGCAACACATCGGACAGCTCGAACACCGGGGTTTCGACCGGCAGGAACCCGAACCGCTCGTAGTTGCGGCGGATGACGTCCAGCATGCGCTGGAACGCGATCTGCTCGCGCGGCAGCAATTCCATGATGCCGGGCGGCGTACGGGGCTTGATCACGAGCGAAACTCCTGCAGGGCAATGTGGCGAACGCGCAATTCTACCGGCTGCCGGCCGCGCTGACCGCATGGCGTATCATTCACACGCATTCCAGCAGTGCGTGACTCATGTACCGGCAGCTTCCAGACCCCAGCACGACCTGCCCGGCGCCCGGCGCGGCCACGCGCACCGATGCGCGCGGCTCCGACTGCGCACAGTGTGCGGTCCGCGGCCGGGCCATCTGCGCGGCGCTGTCGCCGCAGGAAATGGACGCACTCGACCAGGCCACCAGCGCCCAGTCGTACGCGCCCGGCAGCACCCTGGTGCGCGCCGGTGACACCCGCCACCACGTCTATACGCTGACCTCCGGTGCGCTGCGCATGGTGCGCACGCTGGCCGACGGCCGCCGCCAGGTCACCGGCTTCGTGCTGCCGGGCGATTACGTGGGGCTGACCGAAACCCCGCAGCACCGCCACGATATCGAAGCCATCATCGACAGCCGGGTCTGCCGCACGCCGCTGGCGCAGATGCGCCAGTTGCGCGAGCGCTACCCGCAGCTGGAACGCAAGCTGCTGCAGCGTGCCAGCATGGAGCTGGCCGCCGCGCAGGACACCGGCCTGCTGCTGGCGCGCCTGCAACCGGGCGAACGGCTGGCGCACTTCCTGCTGCGACTGGCCGCCCGCTCCACCCAGCCCGGCGCCAGCGGCGACACCGTCGCCCTGCCGATGAGCCGCAGCGATATCGCCGACCACCTCGGGCTGACCGTGGAAACGGTGAGCCGCACCTTCACCAAGCTGCGGCAACAGCAGCTGATCGCGCTGCCGCAGCTGCATCTGGTGCAGATCCTGGATTACGCGGCGCTGCGCAGCCTGGCGGGCGATACCGTCTGAAACGCGGCGGCCAGCAGGACCGATGTAACCAGCGAGCGCGCGCGCCCATAGGCGCAAGTGGTGCGGATGTTGGCATCAGCAATTTCCGATGTTTGCGCGCCCGTCCGCACCAGGCCATCGACCAAGCTTTGCTTTGCGCTTCGCGCAGATAGCACGCATCGCCGCGTGACTGACCCGCAGATTCGAACGCGATGCCGGCACTCCAGGCCGCTCGCGCGATCGTCACAGCCCGCGCCGCCTACAACGACTCAGCGACCGCCCAGATTCGCGCTCGCCACCGACGCGCCGCAGCCGCCGCCCAGCAACCGCGATTGCCGCAGCCAGGCCCGGTCCGGATAGTAGGCGAATACGAAGGCGCCTTCACGCAAGGTATCGATCAACTGTCTGGCCACCGCCGGACGCACTGCCGGGCAGCCCAGGCTGCGGCCAAGCCGGCCCTGCGTGCGGATCACCGCCTCGCTGACATAAGGCGCGCCGTGGATCACGATCGCGCGGTCGCGCGCATGGTCGTTGAAGCCGGGCTCCAGACCCTTCAGCCGTAACGAATAGCCGTTGTGGCCGGTGTATGACTCCTGCGCGGTGAACGCGCCCAGGCTGGACTGGAAACTGCCGTCGTCGTTGGAAAACTTGGCCGCCAGGTTGTTGCCGGTATTGCGCCCGTGCGCCACCCATTCCTGGAACAGCAGCCGCTGCCGCTCCAGATCGAACACCCACATCCGGCGTTCGGTCGACGGCCGGCTGTAGTCGATGACGCTGAGCACGCGTTCGGCGCCCACCTGCTGGCGCTGCCGCGCGCACTGCAGCGCCTCGGCCGCCAGGGCCAGCACCTGGCGATCCAACGACGGCGCCTGCCGCGCCAGTGCATCGACCAGACCCATACGCGGTACGCCCAGCCCCGGCAACGGCGCGGCGGAGATGGCATCGGCCGCACTGGCCGTTCCAGCCGCTGCCCACCCGCACAACGCGGCGGCAACGGCGATCACTCGATAAGACATGCAACGACCCACATCGGACGCGGCGCCATGGCGGAACCGCACCCCCTACAAATAGCCGCATGTGCGGCACTTTCCAACCCCGGCAGGCTGAACGCGTTCGGTCAGGCCGCATCCGCAAGCAGGCGCTGCCGGAACGCCGCGTAGTCCGGCGCCAGCGTTTCGGCATGCGCAGGACGCTGCAGCAGCGCGGCCAGTGCCGGCGGCACCTCCACCTCACGCCCGATCAGCGGCTCGACCACGCCCTCGAACTTGGCCGGATGTGCGGTGGCCGCCACCGCCCAGTCGCCGGTGCCGCCCTCGGCCCCTTCTGCGCGCAGCTGCTCGAGCACATGCACGGCGGTGGCGGTATGCGGGCAATGCACTTCGCCATAGCGCGCAAAGCGCTGCTGCACGGTGTGGCGGATCGCCGCATCGTCCACCGAGAGCGCACGGAAGGCCTCGCGCAGCGCCGCATCGTCGCCCTGGTAGAGCCAGCGCAGCCGTTCGAAGTTGCTCGGCGCACCCACGTCCATCGCATTGGCCAGCGTGGCGATGCTGGGCTGCGGCGCGTAATCGTCGCCGGCAAAATAATCCGGCAACACATGATTGGCATTGGACGCCAACGCGATACGGCCCAGCGGCACACCGAGCGCGCGCGCCAGGATCGCCGCCAGCCCGTTGCCCAGATTGCCGGTGGGCACCACCAGATTCAGCGCCGCCCCCGCCCCGGCATGGTGCTGCAGGGCGGCGTGCGCGTAATAGCTCATCTGCGGCAGCAAGCGGCCCAGGCTGATGCTGTTGGCCGAACTCAGCGGCAGCTGCGCCTGTAGGTCGGCATCGTTCAAGGCCTGCTTGACCATCGCCTGGCAATCGTCGAACGAGCCGGCCACGCGCAGGGCGTGGATGTTGTCGCCGAAGCAGCCCAGCTGATGCGCCTGGCGCGGCGACACGCGCCCGTCCGGATACAGCACCACCACGCGCAGCCCCGGCTGGCGGTGGAATGCCGCGGCCACGGCAGCGCCGGTGTCGCCGGAGGTGGCAACCAGGATGGTGAGCGGGCGGTCTTCGGCACGGCGCAGGCGGGTCAGGCAGGCGGCAAGAAAGCGTGCGCCGAAATCCTTGAACGCGGCGGTCGGGCCATGGAACAGCTCCAGCGCGTAATCGCCGGGCGTGCCCAGGGCCACCAGCGGCGCCGGGAAGTCGAACGCTTCGGCACAGATGGCCGGCAGCTCGGCCGCCAGCGCATCGCCGTCGAAGAACGGCTGCAGCAACGTGGCGGCGGTGTCGGCCAAGGTGGTGCCGGCCGTCAGCGTGCGTGCCGGTGGCAGGGTCTGCGGCACGTACAGGCCGCCATCGGGCGCCAGGCCGGCGGCAATCGCCTGGCTCAGGCTTGCGGCGGGCGCGCGGCCACGGGTGGAGAGAAAGTTCATGGTGACGACTCCAGACAAGACGAAGACGGGGCGTTGCCCGTGAATGAGAAGGCCGGACACTGCGGCATGGCCGCGCCGCGTTGCGGCGGCGCCCGGCAAGGGCGGCGCAGCGCTATGCTGCGCGCACCTTCCAGTGGAGCCGGCAGATGATCAAGGTCAGCGTGATGTACCCCTACCGCGAAGGCGCCCGCTTCGACCATGCCTACTACCGCGACTCGCACATGCCGCTGGTGAGCGCGCGGATGGGCGCGGCCTGCCTGCGCTACACGGTGGACAAGGGCATCAGCGGCGGCGAGCCGGGCAGCCCCCCGGCCTTCATCGGCATGTGCCATATCTTCTGCGAGTCGGTGGAGGCCTTCGGCGCTAGCTTCGGGCCGCACGCCGAGGAGATTCTCGCCGATATCGCCAACTACACCGATCTTGCGCCGGTCATGCAGATCAGTGAGGTCGTGGTCGGTTGAAGCGTGCCTTGCGCGCTGCACGGCATGCCTGCCGTGCGCGGGCGATCGATCGACGAAGACATCCGCGAGATGGCTCATGCGAGCAACCGCGCGGCCGGGCTGGCGATCGGGGACACCCAGTGCTGGCTGTCCAGGCCAACACCTGCGAAGGCGGCCTTGACCGATGCGGCGGCCGCGTCGGCGGCCGCGCGCGATGCGAACCAGGCGAACACACTGGGGCCGGCGCCGGAGATGCTGGCGCCCAAGGCATCGTGACCCAGCGCGGCCTGCTTGGCAGCGGCAAAGCCGGCGATCAACGGCGCGCGGCGTGGTTCGACCAGCACATCGCGCAGGCCCGCCCGCACCAGCCCCGCATCGCCGGCATGGCAGCCGGCCAGTACCAAGGCCAGGTTGGTGCTCTGCGCGACGAACTCGCGCAGCTGATAGTCGCCGGCCAGGGCTTCGCGCGCGCGGCGGGTTTCCAGCACCGCATCCGGATGCACAAGCAGGCTGTGCCACGCCGCCGGCACGCTGATCGGCACCAGACGCTCCAGCGTGCACAGCACCAGGCCGCCCAAAAACAACGGGCCAAGATTGTCGCCGTGGCGGCTACCGCTGGCCACCGCCTCGCCATCGAGTGCGTGCTGATACAGCTGCTCGTTACTCAGCGGCGCATCCAGCAGCGCGTTGGCGGCAACCAACGCCGCCACGCATGACGCTGCCGAGCCGCCCATGCCCGAACTCAAGGCGATGCCTTTGTCGATTTCGATTTCAAAGCCGAACGGCAGCGCCAACGCCGCGCGCAACGACATCAAGGCCGCACCCGCCGTGTTGCGTTCGGCATCCAGCGGCAAGGCCACGGTGGTGCCGCGGATGGCGGCGATGCGCACCACAGGCGCATCGATGCGCCGCACCGTGACGGTGTCGCCGACGCCGTCGATGGGATAGCCGAGCAGATCGAATCCCACCGCCACATTCGCCACCGAGGCCGGTGCAAAGGCGCGTGCCTGGCCAAGCTCGCGCGCAGCGATCGCCACCTGTTGCATCTCCGCGGACTGGTCTGCAACCGCCTGATTCACAAGCGTGCCCCCTCGCCCGCCGCCACCCGCAGCAGATCGGCAAACACGCCGGCCGCGGTGACCTCCGGGCCAGCGCCTGGGCCTTGCACCACCAACGGGTTTTCGCAGTAGCGGCGCGTGGTGAACTGCACCACGTTGTCGGTCAGGCGCAAGTTGGCGAACGCGTGATCGGCCGGCAGTTCGACCAGGCCGACGCTCGGTGCGCGATCCGGCGGCAGCTGCGCGACATAGCGCAGCACATTGCCGCGTGCACGTGCGTCGGCCAGGCGCTGCGCGAACGTCGCATCCACCTCATGCAGGCGCGCCATGAAATCGTCCACGCTGGCCTGACGCAGTGCTTCAGGCACCAGGCTCTCGACCTGCACATCTTCCAGGCTGATCTCGCGCCCGGCTTCGCGCGCCAGGATCACCAGCTTGCGCGCCACATCCACGCCGGACAGATCGTCGCGTGGATCCGGTTCGGTATAGCCCATGCCGCGCGCCTGCGTCACCAGCTCGGCGAACGGCACGCTGCCGTCGTACTTGTTGAACAGCCAGGCCAACGTGCCGGAAAAGATGCCCTCGATCGAGGTCACCGCATCGCCGGTATCGACCAGATCGCGCAGCGTGGTGATCACCGGCAAGCCGGCGCCCACGGTGGCTTCGTAACGGAAGCGCGCGCCGCTGGCATCGGCCGCCGCACGGATCGCCTGATACCGCTGCAACGGACCGGAGCCAGCCTGTTTGTTCGGCGTCACCACATGGATGCCGGCAGCCAACCAGTCCGCGTAGCGATCGGCCACTTCCGCGCTGCCGCTGCAATCGATGATCACCGTATGCGGCAGATGCGCGGACAACAGGTGCGTGGTGAAACGCTCCAGATCGGTCGCGGTGGCTGCAGAGGCGAAGGCATCGCGCCAGTTGCCGACCAGGCCGCGCTCGTCCAGCAGCATGCGGCCGCGCGAGACCACTGCGCGAAGGCGCAGATCCAGGTTGGCCTTGCCCAGCAACTGCGGCTGCGCAATGCGCAACTGGTCCAGCAACGCCGCACCCACGTTACCCGGGCCGATAACGCCCACCGAGAACGTCTGCGGCGACAGCCAGAAGCCGGCATGCGCAGCGCGCAAGGCCTTGGTCGCATGCGCTGCGTCGATGGCCACCGAGATGTTGCGCTCCGACGAACCCTGTGCGATCGCCAGGATATTGACCTGCGCACGCCCCAGTGACTCGAACAGCCGCGCCGCCACACCCGGCTGCCCGGCCATGCCATCGCCCACTGCGGCGAGCACACTGATGCCGGTGGTCAGCTGCACACGCTGCACCTGACCGACCGTGAGTTCATGCGCAAACGCCTGCAGCAAGGCATTGCGTGCGCGCTCGGATTCATGCTGCTTGACCACGCAACAGATCGAATGCTCGGACGAGCCCTGCGAGATCATCACCACCGACACCTGCGCCGTGCGCAGCGCCGCGAACACCCGCTCGGCGGTGCCGGGCACGCCGATCAATCCGGTGCCCTCCAGATTCAGCACGGCCAGGTCGGGGCTGAGCGTCAGCCCCTTGATCGGCCCGCTCACCGCGCTGCTGGCAGTGATGCGCGTGCCCGGATGTTCCGGCTGGAAGGTGTTGCGGATGATGATCGGCAAACCGCGTTCGATCGCCGGCGACATGGTCTGCGGATGCACCACCTTGGCCCCGAAGTACGCCAGTTCGCAGGCCTCGTCGTAGCTCAGCGTTTCCAGCTGCACTGCTTCGGGCACCACGCGCGGGTCGGCCGACAGCACGCCGTCCACATCGGTCCAGATATGCAGCTCATCGGCATCGAACAAGGCCGCGAAGATCGCGCCGGAATAATCGCTGCCATTGCGCCCCAACGTGGTGATGCGGTCGGCGCGGTCGCGCGCCACGAACCCGGTGACCACCACGCGCGTCTGCGGATGCGCCTGGCGCCAGGTCGCAAGGCGCTGCGCGCTGGTGTCCCAGTCCACATCGACACCGAGTTCGCCGCGATTGACCACCAGCACCTCACGCGCATCCAGCACCGCACAATCCTCGCCAAGCGCGCGGAAATGGTCGCCCAGCAACTGCGCCGAATACACCTCGCCCAGGCCTTGCACGCGGTCGAGCACCTCGCGCGGCAACTCGCCGATCACCGCCAATGCACCGAGGATTTGCGACAGGTGCTCGAAGCGCTCGTCCAGCCACTCCACCGTCGGCCCGGAATGCTCGCCCAGCAGGGCCACCGCCGCACCGCGATGGCGCGCCCGCGTCTCATGCCAGCGCTCGCGCCATTCGGGGCGGTTCTGCGCGGCCAGTTCGGCCAGCGCGATCAAGGCATCGGTCACCCCCTTCATCGCCGACGCCACGGTAACCTGCACCGACTCGTCGCGTGCCAGCAACAACTGCGCCACATGCCGGTAGCGCTCGGCATCTGCCACCGACGTGCCGCCGAATTTGTGCACGATGGTGCGTGCGGAAGATGCGGCAACAGCGGCGGGTTCGAGCAAAACAACAGGCGATGACATCGACAGACCTCGTTAGGGAGGCCCCGTCCGCATCAGATGAGGGAGGAAAGCCCCCGCATCCTGATCCGGGTGCGGGGCCGTTGTTTTCGGAAGTTACGCGAAGACGACGGGCCGCACCGGGCGAATGGTGACGGTGGTAATGGTGGTGGTAATGCCGGCCACGCCCGCACCCGGCCGCAGCTGCGGCTGACAGGTAAGCGAAGCGTTGGCGCAGGCGTTATGCATGTACGCAAAAGACATCACCGGGCCGAGGCCTGTCAAGCGCTGTGTATCAAACCAACCTTGCGCAACGCGGCGCCTATACAGAAAGCCTTGCGGGACAAAGATTTAAGCAAGGCAGTCCCAAACGATTGATTGCTATGGAAACTTTTTATGCGCCGGACCAAGCGCTGCTTGCGCAGCATCCCATAGTGAGACCTGGTGCTAGACGACGTCGGATCCGGCTGATGCGAGTAGCCGCCGCGCACCCTTCTCGCGCCAAACGCAGAGGTGCATCAGCCACTTTTGATCCATACAACCCTTAGCCAAGCACCTGCGGATTGAGCTGCCACACCGCATAGTTCAACGCCGCCGCAAAACTCACCCACAGAAGATACGGAACTAGCAACCACGCAGCCACCCGCTGCCACTTGGCGAACGCTACGATCGTCAGCACCAACGCCATCCACAGCGCCGCGATATCGACAAACGCCCAAGCACCCATGTGCCAGGCAAAGAACAACCAGCTCCACAACCCGTTCAACCCCAACTGCAGCACGAACAGACCCAGCGCCCCACGCGCACTGCTCCACCCACCGCGCCGCCAGACCAGCCACGCCGATATCGCCATCATCCCGTACAGCACAGTCCACACCGGCCCGAATAACCATCCCGGCGGTGCCCAGTCCGGCCGCTGCAAGCCGGCGTAGAAACTCGCCGCTTGGATCGATGCCGCCGCTCCCAGGGCCGCCACCAGATAGCACAGCACCAACCAGCCCAGCAGCCCCAACCATCGCGATTTACTCATCATGTCGCCATCCAATCTGGTTACAACCCACTTTTAAAAAAGTCGTTCACCGCAACGCAAAATTTCATACCTCTGCAGCGGCAGATTCCGACGCGGTAAATTCGGATACATAATTGACACATCAACGCCCAATTTAAAACCCCTGCCCTTTAGTAAGCCACCTAAAATCCCGGCTTTTACATGAAAATTAATTCAGACAGCCCGCCAAACCCTTAACCAAGGGGTCAACTAAATAACCATTCCGACGCAGATTAGAAAAAAAACCATTCTCACAAAAATCCAATTGCACGCTTAGGTGAAAATTTATATTTACTTAATCGCGATGATGGGGTAGTCGTGCTGGGCTGCTTAACGCCGAACTTTATCGCACCGAACCCTGCAGCCTGTTCAATGAGCCTCTCCACACACATGTGCGGTTACGCCAGTGATCAACATAGCCCACTTGTGGTCATTGATTCGACACTTAAATGTGACTTAAGTCACATTTAAAGCGGACTGATCCGATGAAGATCGCGTTAAATTCGTGATGACGTAGGCTTTACATAGGCATACGCAGTATCGCCAGTCGTCATACGCCTGGACCGCTAATGCACTGCCTTTTCCCCCAGCTTTTGCAACCACGTGCGTCGCGGTTGTCCTGACCGCACGGGCGCACTCACTCCTCTGCTCAGCCTCGCTTTGATCGCCGCATGTGTGCCCCAGGCGCACAGTGGTGAAGTGCGGCCTAACGGGGTGACTGATGCCTCCACCGCCCTTACTCCCATGCAGCAGGCTGAGCAGTTGCGCGCCCAGCAACGCCATGCGGATGCCTTGGCCATCTATGAGCGTGTACTGCGTGCGAACCCACGGGACCGTGGCGCCTATGCCATGCGTGCGATCACGCTGAGCGACCTCGGCAGCGCACAGCTCGCAGCAGAGGCCGTGTGGCGGCATCCGGACTGGTTCTCGCAGCAGGAGCGCGAGCGCATCGAAAACGATCGTGTCGCCCGCATGATCGGGTGGGCCAGCGCCGAACCCATCGACACCGCACACCGCTATGCCGAGACCGACCAGGCCCTGGTCAATGTCGCCCGCATCGAACGCGAATCACCGCCGACGCTGACGTGGGAAGCCACGCGGCTGCGCGTCGACAGCCTGGTCGCGCTCAACCAGCGGCAGCGCCATCGCGACGTCGTGGCCAACTACCAGGCGTTGAAGGCGGAAGGTATCGAGGTTCCCGCCTATGTACTGCCGACGGTCGGCGATTCGCTGATGGGCCTGCGTCGCCCGGCCGAGGCCGAAGCCGTGCTCCGGCAGGCCCTGCAGCACAATCCCGACGACTTCAATACGCAGCTGCTGCTGGGCTATGCCTTGCTCGAGCAGGAACGCTTCGACCTGGCGATGCCGCTGTTTGAAAGACTCGCGGCCACGCAGGCGCCGTGGCCGCGCCGCAACGGCGCCAGCAGCGGCTACGAAAATTGGGATCGCTTCAGCGCAGACATTGCCCTGGCCACCGCACGCTCGGCGGCCAACCACAATCGCGACGCAGACGCCCTGTTGCGCGAACGTGTGGCCATCGGCCCCGACAATGCGGAGCTGCAGGCGGCACTGGCCTCGATCGAATTCCGTCGCGGGCACCCGAGCGCAGCGCTGCAACGCAACGCGATGGCATTGACGCTGGATCCGCACCAGAAACAGGCGCGCAGTGGCGTGGTCGAAGCGCAGCGCGATCTGGATCGCCTGGATCTGGCCGCAGCGACCTTTGCGCCGCTGCGCAAGGAATATCCGGATGACGCCGGCCTGCAGCGGCTTGGCGCCTCGCTGGAACGCCAACGCGGCTGGCAGGTACATCTCAGCCATGCGCGCGGCCGCAGCGACAACGACACCCTGACCAACAGCACCTCGCCGCTCGGCAACGACTTCGGCAGCACGCTGCTGGAAGCCGAATCGCCGCTGCTCGGCGAGCGCTGGCGCGTGGGATTGCGTGCACGCGACGATTGGGCCGATTTCCAGGAAACACGCGTGCGTTATCGCAGCTTCTGGCTGGGCACGCACTACCGCTACGACCGCCTGGATGTCAGCGCCTACGGCGGACGGGCGCTCGACGAATTCGATCGCGATGGCACCGCCTGGGCGCTGGATGCCGGCTGGCGGTTTTCCGATGCCTGGTACGGCAGCCTGGCCTGGCGCACACATGATCCGGACGCCTCATTGCAGGCACGCCGTTTCGGCATCACTGGCGACAGCATCGGCGCCGCCCTGCGCTGGACACCCAACGACGAAAGCCGTTGGGAACTGCAGGCACGCCAGCTGCGCTACAGCGACGGCAATCGGCGCGATCAGCTGGATCTGTCCGGCAGCCAGCGCCTGTGGGCCAGCCCGCACGTGCTGCTCGATGGCCTGTTCGCCGCTTCGGCCGGACGCGCCGAAGACGACCGCGCCGTCAGTTACTTCAATCCGCGCCGCAACTCTGCGGTGGCCGCTGGCGTGCGCATCGATCAGATCGGCTGGCGTCGCTACGACTACGCCTTCCGGCAGCGGCTGGAGGTCACCGTCGGGCCGACCTATCAGTCCGGCTTCGGCAGCCAGTGGGTGCCCAGCGCGGCGTATCGACACCTGTGGTCGCTGGGCGACGGCAGTGCGCTGAGCTACGGCGTGAGCTGGTCGCGCCCGGTCTACGACGGTCAGCGCGAACAACAACTTGGATTCGACCTGGATTTCCGATGGGGAGGTACGCCTTGATCCGCCTGCCGCTGTTGCTGGTCGCCTTGCTGCTGATGACATTCGCGTCGTCGGCGCAGGCGGGCCTGCTGGTGCTCAGCTACCACGATATTCGCGACGACGTCGCCGCCAAGGGCGATCCCGATCGTTATGCGGTGTCCACGAGCAACTTCGCCGCGCATCTGGACTGGCTGCGCTCGCACGCCTATCACCCGGTGAGTGTGCAGCAGGTCCTGGATGCACGTGCCGGCAGGCGCGCCCTGCCCTCCAGGCCGGTGCTACTGACCTTCGACGATGGCTTGCGCAGCGTCTACACGCGTGTGTTCCCCTTATTGCAGGCCTATGGCTATCCCGCGCTGGTCGCACCGGTCACCAGCTGGGTCGAATTGCCGGCCGACCAGGTGGTGCCCTACGGCCATCGCGATTTCACCCACGATGATTTCGTCACCTGGGCACAACTGCGCGAAATGCAGGACAGCGGCCTGATCGAAATCGGTTCGCACAGCGACGATCTGCACAAAGGTATCCCCGGCAATCCATTCGGCAATCAGACCCCGGCAGCGGTCACCCGTCGTTGGGAAGCGGGCAAGGGCTATGAGAGCGAAGCGGATTATCGCCAGCGCATCCAGACCGATCTGCGCCATAGCCGCGACGCCATCGTGGCGCACCTGGGCAAACCGCCGCGCGCTATGGTGTGGCCGTATGCCGCCTACAACCGCGCCAGCAACGCCATTGCCGCGCAACTGGGCATGACGCTCAGCTTCGACCTGGAAGGCCGTTCGCACGAAGCCGATATCGGCCAGCAGGGCCGCGACCGCGTGGACGGGCAATCGCTGGCCAGCCTCGGCCGCCTGTTGCTGTTCAACAACCCCGATGTGCGCGACCTGGCCGGCGAACTGCGACGCGACCTGTCGCGCGATGGCCTGCGTGCGATCCAGATCGATCTGGATTACGTCTACGACCCGGACCCGGCGCAGATGGCACGCAACCTCGACATCCTGGTCCAGCGCGTCAAGGACATCGGCCCCAGCCATGTGTTCCTGCAGGCCTTCGCCGACCCGGATGGCGATGGCGCAGCCGATGCGCTGTACTTCCCCAACCGGCATCTGCCGATGCGCGCGGATCTGTTCGGGCGTGTGGCCTGGCAGCTGCGCACCCGTGCCGGCGTGCGCGTGTTTGCCTGGTTGCCGGTGCTGGGCTTCCGTCTCCCCGACGCGCACCAGCAGGCGGCGCTGCAGATTCGCGGCAACGACCCGAAGGATGTGCCGCGCCTGGATCCGGGCAATCCGCGCACGCATCAGCTGGTCGCCGACATCTACGAAGACCTGGCCGCCAACACCTACTTCGAAGGCCTGCTGTTCCACGACGATGCCTATCTGCGCGACGACGAAGTGCCTGCCTACGGCAATGGCGATCCTGCCACGCGCACGCAGCAGCTGATCGGCTTCACCCAGGAGCTGAAAGCAGCCGCCGAACGCTGGCGCCCCAAGCTGGTGACCGTGCGCAACTTGTTCGCGCAGCCAGTGCTGCAGCCGCATAGCGAGGCCTGGTTCGCGCAGCGCCTGGACGCATTTGCTTCGGCCTACGACTATACCGCGCTGATGGCGATGCCGTACATGGAGCAGGCCGACGACCCGCAACAGTGGCTGCAGCAGCTGGCGCAGCGGGTCGGCCAGCAGCCGCATGGTTTCGAGAACACCATTTTCGAACTGCAGACCGTGGATTGGCGCACCGGCAAGCCCTTGCCGGAGGGCCTGCTGCTCGAACACAGCAAGTTGCTCCTGGCTGCGGGCGTGCGCCACCTGGCGTACTACCCCGACGACTTCATCGGCGGCCACCCGTCTCTTCCCGAAGCGCGCGAGGCCATGTCGGCTCGGCAATTCCCATATATCGAGCGGTAGCCGATGACGACCAGCCTCCTGTTGGGCGCCCTGTTCAACTTCGCGTTTTTCTATCCCATCATCATGGCGTTCTTCTGGATGATCGGAGGCACGTACTACTACCTGCGACGCGAACGCGGCACACCGGGTCCCTCGTCGCCGCCACCGTTGGCCAGCGAGCCGTTCGTGTCGTTGCTGGTGCCCTGCTACAACGAGGCCAAGCATGTCGGCGAAACCATCGCCGCGATGAGTGCGCAGAACTACCCGGACTTCGAGATCATCGCCATCAACGATGGCAGCAGCGACGACACCGCCCAAGCGCTCGACGATCTCACCCACCAGCATCCGCGCCTGCGCGTGGTGCACCTGGAGCAGAACCACGGCAAGGCCAACGCGCTGCGCGTCGGCACGCTGGCGTCGCGCTCGGACTATCTGGTGTGCGTGGATGCCGACGCCATCCTGGACCCGAACGCCACCCGCTGGATGGTCGGCCACCTGATCTCCGGCCCGCGCGTCGGCGGCGTCACCGGCAACCCGCGGGTGCGTAACCGCACCACGCTGATGGGCCGCATGCAGGTGGGCGAATTTTCCGCCATCGTCGGTTTGATCAAGCGTGCGCAGCGTGTTTACGGGCGGCTGTTCACCGTGTCGGGCGTGATCTGCGCGTTCCGGCGGTCGGCGCTGCATCACGTCGGCTTCTGGTCCGACAACATGGTCACCGAAGACATCGACATCTCCTGGCGCCTGCAGCTCGACGACTGGGATATCCGCTACGAACCCAACGCGCTGTGCTGGATCCTGATGCCGGAGACCTTCCGCGGCCTGTGGATGCAGCGCCTGCGCTGGGCGCGCGGTGGTGTGGAAGTGTTGCTGAGCCATGGCCGCCGCGTGCTGTCCTGGCGCAGCCGACGCATGTGGGGCGTGCTGCTGGAATACGCACTCAGCCTGGCCTGGGCCTACACGATGCTCTTCATCATCGTGCTGTGGCTGCTCGGCAAGGTCATCCCGCTGCCGCCTGCGCTGTACGTCGACACCATCCTGCCGCGTTGGCATGGCCTGGTGCTGGCGGTGGTGTGCCTGATGCAGTTCGCCACCAGCCTGGTGATCGAACGCCGCTACGAAAAAGGCCTGGCGCGCCAGTTCTTCTGGGTGATCTGGTATCCGGTCGCCTTCTGGATGATCGGCATGCTCACTGCCGTCATCGCCTTCCCCCGTGCCCTGCTCGCGCGCCGCAGCAAACGCGCCCGCTGGAAAAGCCCCGACCGAGGAATCCAATGACTCCGCCCATCATCAACCTGCCGCAACGCCTCGGCCGCTCGCGCCGCCTCGCCTACGGCGCCGCCACCGCCGGCGCCTGGATGGTCTACTTCTATCTGTGGGCACCGCTGGCAACGCTGATCGCCTGGTTCTTCGGCCTGCGCAGCGCCTATATGGAGCTGTACCTCAAGCACAACGCGCTGGATCCGTTCGCACTGGGCGCCCTGCCGGTGATCGCTTTGATGAGCGCCATCACCACCGTCGGCTGGGCCGAGTACAACCGCATCCGCTTCGCCAAGGCCGATCAACGCAAACGCCGCCGCACCGTGCTCGAACCGGAAGTCGATCAACGCCTGGGCGTCCCCGAACAGCTCGGCAGCCTGCTGCGCCATAGCCGCATCTCCTCGGTGGCGATGGACAAGTTTGCACGGCCGGTGGGGGTGCGGGTTGTGCGGCATGGCTGAGAAAGGTGGCGTTTGCGCAACGACAAATGAACTAGGGCCTGTTTTGCGCGGGCAGGTCTTGGCCTCTAAGCGCTAGTCAGGAAGGTATCGCAACGCCCTCACCGGTGACGCCCCGGATCTTGGCAATAACACGCTCAGCGTGTTCTCTCGCCTCACGTTCATTGCGAAATTTGAAGCCACGCAGCCAAAGCATATGACGTGCCCGGCCTTCGAGCGCCTGCTCAAAATGCCGGCCACGGGCTTCCCCTTTTCATCCGTCTCCACATGGGCGGAAACTGTCCACCCATCAATTTCGCGCATGGGCATATCCATCTTTCCTCAGACGCAGCGGAGCCTGCTTGCCCGCACCGCAGCAAGTCAAGTAACCAGCGGTGCGCTAACTCGCTCGTTAGCCTCTGCGAGGCGCAAGTGCCTACCTCCGCTGGCACCAGAGCGGCGTACCTCACCGCATCTGCCTCGGCCGCCTCGGCGCTCATAAAGCTGAGGAAATACCAGCAGCAAAAGAAGCTGAGCTGACGCATGGCGTACGCATCCTTGCGCGCCTGCCACTGGTGAGCGTCTACCTTGAGTGGTACGTGGATTGGTACGCGGCCAATCCCCCCGCTACAGCAGGCAAGGCGCGAGGGGAATTGAAGCGCTTCATCGCCAACTTCGGCCACGCGAGCACGCTTGTGGCAACTGTGGCAGTCGGCTGTGGATATGTCTCTAAATCTGGCAAGACCCGAAAAGAAAATCGGCGCTCATTCGTTGATTCATGGTGACCCCGGCCCGATTCGAACGGGCGACCTTCCCCTTAGGAGGGGGACGCTCTATCCAGCTGAGCTACGGGGCCAAGGTGGGCATTGTCGCACGATCGTTGCGATTGCCAAGCCGGCGGGTGGTCGGCGGAGCCTGCTAAAATCGGCGGCTACCCGTGTCGCGGGGGCCCTGGCCGCCGCGCGACCGTCCCGACCTTTGGAGATCCCATGTCCGCTGACCTGCTCAAGGCGCTCGACCTCGCCGCGTCCAATTCCGGTACCTATCTTGGCGAGGCGACCTGGTCGCAGGCCACCGGCGCCGGGGTGCTGCAGCCGCTCAATCCGACCACCAACGCGGTGATCGCCGAGGTGCAGGCCACCACGCCGGAAGACTACGAGCTGATCGTCCAGCGTGCACAGGCCGCCTTCAAGGTGTGGCGGACCACGCCTGCGCCGCGCCGTGGCGAAGCCGTTCGCCTGTGTGGCGAGGCGCTGCGTGCGCACAAGGATGCGCTGGGCTCGCTGGTGGCGCTGGAAATGGGCAAGAGCAAGCCCGAGGGCGACGGCGAAGTACAGGAGATGATCGACATCGCCGACTTCGCAGTCGGCCAGAGCCGCATGCTGTACGGCTACACCATGCACTCGGAGCGGCCGGGCCACCGCATGTACGAGCAGTACCAGCCGCTGGGCCTGGTCGGCATCATCAGCGCGTTCAACTTCCCGGTGGCGGTGTGGGCGTGGAATGCGTTCCTGGCGGCCATCTGCGGCGATATCTGCATCTGGAAGCCGTCCAACAAGACCCCGCTGACCGCGATCGCGACGATGAAGATCTGCAATGCGGCATTGAAGGACGCCGGCTTCCCGGACATCTTCTTCCTGATCAACGATGCCGGCACGGCGCTGTCGCAGAAGCTGGTCGAAGACGGCCGCGTGCCGCTGATCAGCTTCACCGGTTCGACCCAGATCGGCCGCGTGGTGGCGGAAAAGGTCGCCCACCGCCTGGGCCGTTGCCTGCTGGAGCTGGGCGGCAACAACGCCATCATCCTGGACGAGACCGCCGACCTGAAGCTGGCCATCCCGGGCATCGTGTTCGGCGCGGTGGGCACCGCCGGACAGCGCTGCACCACCACGCGCCGCCTGATCGTGCACGCATCCATCTACGACAACGTGCTGGCCACGCTGGTCAAGGCGTACAAGCAGCTCGACAGCAAGATCGGCGACCCGACCGACCCGGCAAACCTGATGGGCCCGCTCAACAGCCAGGGCGCGGTGGAGCAGTTCCTGGCCTCGATCGCCAAGGCCAAGGCCGCTGGCGGCACGGTCGAAGTGGGCGGCACCGCGATCGACCGCCCCGGCAACTTCGTGCTGCCGGCCATCGTCACCGGGCTGCAGAACAGCGACGCGGTGGTGCAGCACGAGACTTTCGCGCCGATCCTGTACGTGATGAAGTACAGCACGCTGGACGAGGCGATCGAGCTGCAGAACGGCGTGCCGCAGGGCCTGTCGTCGTCGATCTTCACCCAGAACCTGAAGGCGGCCGAGAAGTTCCTGTCGGCGGCCGGCAGCGACTGCGGCATCGCCAACGTCAACATCGGTACCTCGGGTGCGGAGATCGGCGGCGCGTTCGGTGGCGAAAAGGAGACCGGCGGTGGCCGCGAATCCGGCTCGGATGCGTGGAAGGTCTATATGCGTCGCCAGACCAATACGATCAACTACTCCGACTCGC
Organism: Xanthomonas sp. NCPPB 2864; assembly: GCF_056675615.1. Lineage (NCBI taxonomy): Bacteria > Pseudomonadati > Pseudomonadota > Gammaproteobacteria > Lysobacterales > Lysobacteraceae > Xanthomonas > Xanthomonas sp. NCPPB 2864. The sequence continues at coordinate 36,598 of NZ_JBWWVS010000010.1, read as the reverse complement.
TGCCACTGGCGCAGGGCATCAAGTTCGATCTTTGATCGAGGTGCAGCGCGCCGGGCATCGAGCCGGCGCGCTGTCGCACGCGTACCGGAGCATGGCCGCCACGTTGCGCCTGCGCACGGCTCGGCCAATCAGCGGCGGCCGGGTGCCTGGATCATTTGCAGTGAGTCACGCAGTTGCGCACGATCTTGGTGCTCAACGCTTCATCGGCCGCTAGTCCCGATGTCGGGCACGGCCAGAGATGCAGCCTCGCCCATTCCGGTCAAAACCGGCCACGCACAGCGTCTGGCCGCAGACGGCACGCCATTCGGGCGGCGGCTCTGGGATAATCGGCCCACGCCAGCCGTCGGCTGCCGCCACTTCAGGAGTTCATGATGAACGTCGTCGTTCGACAGACCAGTGCCATGGCCATCGTCAGCCTGGTCTCGGGCATTCTCGGCTGGACGCTGATCCCGTTCCTCGGCAGCCTCTGCGCCATCATCACCGGCCACCTGGCGCGCGGCGAAATCCGCCGCAATCCGCAGGGGCTGGACGGCGACGGGCTGGCCATCGGCGGGCTGATTCTTGGCTGGCTGGCGGTTGCGCTCTGGGTGGCAGGGGTGGCGATCTTCATCCTGTTCTTCGGCGGCCTGGCCTGGCTTGCGGCCGCCAACAGTTGAGCATGGCCGCGCCCTCCTCCGCCCAACGTTTCAACGACCGCGTCGCGGCCTATGTGCGCTACCGGCCGAGCTATCCGCCGCAGCTGCTGCGCTGGCTGCACGAAGAGCTGGGCCTGACGCCGGCCACCGCGGTGGCCGATATCGGTGCCGGCACCGGCATCTCCAGCCGGCTGTTTCTGGAGGCCGGTTATCCGGTCACGGCGGTGGAACCCAACCCGGCCATGCGCGCAGCCGCGCAGCAGTGGCTGGCGGAGTTCCCCAAGTTCCGCGCGGTCGACGGCACCGCCGAGGCCACCGGGCTGGCCGATGCCAGCGTCGGCTTGGTGTCCGCGGCGCAGGCCTTTCACTGGTTCGACGTGCAGGCGGTGCGTGCCGAGTGGGCGCGCATCCTGCAGCCCGGCGGGCTGGCGGTGATCTACTGGAACAGCCGCGAGCTGGACACCACCGACTTCCTGCGCGGCTACGAGCAATTGCTGCTGGACTACGGCACCGACTATTCGGCCGTGGCCGAACGCTATCAGGACGATGCCACCATGCAGGCGTGGTTCGGCGAAGGCTTCCGCGCGATGGCACGCTTTCCGAATGTGCAACGGCTGGACTTCGATGCCTTACGCGGCCGGCTGTTGTCTTCGTCGTATGCCCCGCTCGCGCATGACCCACGCCATGCCCCGATGCTCGCCGCGCTACGCACGCTGTTCGACGCGCATGCACGCGACGGGCTGATCGACTTCCAATACCAGACCCGGGTGTTCGCCGGGGGATTGAACTGACCCGCATGTATTCGCTTGCCCGCCCCTTTCTGTTTTCCCTCGATGCCGAGCGCGCCCACGCGCTGGCATTGCGCTCCATCGATGTCGCCTACCGCACCGGCACCACGCCGCTGCTGGCCAAGCGCCCGGTGCCGCTGCCGACGCCGGCCTTCGGTCTGATATTTCCCAACCCGGTCGGGCTCGGTGCCGGCCTGGACAAGAACGGCGAGCACATCGATGCACTGCTTGCGCTGGGTTTCGGCTTCGTCGAGATCGGCACGGTGACGCCGCGGCCGCAGGAAGGCAATCCCAAGCCGCGCATGTTCCGCTTGCCGGAATACCAGGCGGTGATCAACCGCATGGGCTTCAACAACCTGGGCGTGGACGTGCTGGTGGCCAACGTGCAACGCGCGCGGCGTCGCGGCGGCCTGCTCGGCATCAACATCGGCAAGAACAAGGACACGCCCAACGAGGAAGCCACCAGCGACTACCGCTATTGCATGGAGCGCGTCTACCCGCTGGCCGACTACATCACCGTTAACATTTCTTCGCCCAACACTGCCGGCTTGCGCGAGCTGCAGGAAGAACAGGCGCTGCGCCGGCTGATCGCCGATCTGCGCGACACCCAGGAAGCCCTGGCCGCGCAACATGGCAAGCGCGTGCCGATGCTGGTGAAGGTGGCGCCAGATCTCAACGACCGCGACATCGATGCGGCCGCGCGCGTGCTGGCCGATCTGGCGGTGGATGGTGTGATCGCCACCAACACCACGGTGACGCGCACCCTGATCGCCAACCATCCGCTGGCTGCCGAGGCCGGCGGCCTGTCGGGCGCGCCGCTGCTGGGGCAATCCACGCTGGTGCTGCGCCGCCTGCGCGCGCGTTTGCCGGAGTCGATTCCGTTGATCGGCGTGGGCGGCATCAACTCCGGTGCGGATGCGGTGGCCAAGATGGCGGCCGGCGCGACGCTGGTGCAGTGCTACAGCGGCCTGGTCTATCGCGGGCCGCCGCTGATCGGCGAATGCGTGGACGCGATCCGTCGCCGCCGCGAAGCGCCCAGCGGTGGTGCGGTGTCGCCGCTATGAGCGCTGCAGCGCAGGCCGGCTGGCGCTTGAGCGAACACGCGCCCCTGCGCGCGCTCAATACCTTTCATGTCGATGCCACGGCGCGCTGGTTGCTGAGCATCCACGCACCCGATGCCTTGCCGCAGGCGCTGGCAGCGCCGGAGATCGCCGGGCAAGCGCTGCTGGTGCTGGGCAGCGGCAGCAACGTGCTGCTGGCCGGCGACCCGCCGGGCTGCGTGCTGTGTTTCGAAAACCGCGACGTCGCCATCATCGCGCACCATGCCGACCACGCCATCGTGCGCGCCGGTGCCGGCGTCAACTGGCACGCGCTGGTGCTGTATTCACTGCAGCAAGGCTTGTCGGGGCTGGAGAATCTGGCCTTGATTCCCGGCACCGTCGGCGCCTGCCCGATCCAGAACATCGGCGCATACGGCGCACAGGTGGGCGACTTCATCCATGTGGTGGACGCCTTCGATCTGCATGCCCAGCAGTTCGTGCGGCTGACCGCGGCCGAGTGCGCCTTTGCCTATCGCGACAGCGTGTTCAAGCAGCAGCCGGAGCGTTATCTGATCGTCGCGGTGGAATTCAATCTGCCGCTGCTGCACGAGTTGCGGCTGGACTACGCCGGTATCCGCGAGGAGCTGGCCAGCATGGGCGCCGACCTGGCCGGTGCCGCCGATGTGGCGCAGGCGGTGATCAACATCCGTCGGCGCAAACTGCCCGACCCGGATGTGCTCGGCAATGCCGGCAGCTTCTTCAAGAATCCCTTGCTGCCCAGCGAGCAGATCGCCGCGCTGCAGGCCACCTTTGCCGATATGCCGGTGTATCCCGGCGAACAGCCCGGCCAGGGCAAGTTGTCGGCGGCCTGGTTGATCGAGCAGTGCGGCTGGAAGGGCCGGCGCGAAGGCGATGCCGGGGTGTCGCCGGATCACGCCCTGGTGCTGGTCAATTACGGCACCGCCAGCGGTGCGCAGCTGCTGGACTTTGCGCGGCGCATCGCCGAATCGGTGCGCGAGCGTTACTCGGTGATCCTGGAGCCGGAGCCGCGCATCATCGGAGCGCATTGGTGACAGCGCAGCAGGCATCACGACGTGCTGCGCTGTGGATGCTCACCAGTACCTTCGCCTTCGGCCTGATGGCCATCTGCATCCGGCTGGCCTCGGGCACGATCGCCACCACCGAGATCGCGTTCTTTCGCAATGCGTTCGGGCTGTTAGCCCTGTTGCCGCTGATCCTGCGCGCCGGCAAGGCGCTGCCGCGCACGCGGCAATTGCCGCAGTACCTGGCACGCACCCTGATCGGCCTGGCGTCGATGCTGTGCGGGTTCTGGGCGATCGGCCACCTGCCGTTGTCGCAGGCGATCTCGCTGTCGTATTCCACCCCGTTGTTCGTCACCGTGCTGGCCGTGGTGTGGCTGCACGAACAGGTGCGCCTGCGCCGCTGGCTGGCGGTGGCGGCCGGATTCATCGGCGTGTTGGTGATCCTGCGGCCAGGCTCGTCCACCTTTACGCCCGGCCTGCTGATTGCACTGCTGGCAGCGGTGATCAGCGCCGTGGTGGCGATCCAGATCAAGCAGCTCTCGCGCAGCGACGACTCGGACACCGTGGTGTTCTACACCTATGTGTTCTGGGTGCCGATGTCGCTGATTCCGGCGTTGTTTCAGTGGAGCTGGCCGCAGGGCATCGACTGGCTCTGGCTGGCGGCGACGGGCATCTTCGGTACCGCCGGGCAGCTGTTCTGGACGCGCGCACTCAAGCTGGGCGAAGTCTCCGCACTGCAGCCGATCAGCTTCATGCAGCTGCCGCTGGTGGCGCTGCTGGGCTGGTGGCTGTTCGGCGAGGCGATCGAACGCCGTACCCTGATCGGTGCGGCCATCATCATCTGCGCCAATGTCTACATCGCCCATCGTGAAAGCGTGCTGGCGCGTCGCGCCGCCACGCACGCACCGCTGGAAGGCGCAAAACCGGGCGAGTGATCGACCGTCTGCGAGCGGCCTGACCGGCCCGCGCGGTGGCGTGGCGACGATGCCGACGTACACTGCGCTGGTACGCGCTCCCCGGCCATCGAAGGGGCGATGCGCACCCACTTTCGTTGACGGTTCCAAGGTGAGGTCGGCATGCCGGTTCCAAGCAAGACCATCGGCCTGATCGGCGGCATGAGCTGGGAATCTACCCTGCCCTATTACCGCATCATCAACCAGCGGGTGCGCCTGGCCTGCGGCGGCCTGCATTCGGCAAGGCTGTTGCTGTACAGCGTCAATTTCCATGAGATCGAGCGCCTGCAACACGCCGGCGACTGGGACGGCGCAGGCCAGGCAATGGCGGCAGCGGCGCGCGCGCTGCATGCCGGCGGTGCCGACTTCCTGGTGCTGTGCACCAACACCATGCATTGCGTTGCCGATGCGATCACCTCCGCAACGCCGCTGCCCTTGCTGCATATCGCCGATGCCACCGCCGATGCGTTGATTGCCGCGGGGGTCACCCGGGTCGGGCTGCTCGGCACGCGTTTCACCATGGAACAGCCGTTCTATCGCGAGCGCCTGGCTGCGCGTGGCCTGCAGGTGCTGGTACCGCCGGCCGACGCACGCGCGCAACTGCATCGGGTGATCTACGACGAACTCTGCCAGGGCATCATCCGGCCGGAGTCACGCGGCTATTTCCGCCAGGTCATGGGCGACCTCGGCCAGGAGGGTGCGCAAGCGATCATCCTGGGCTGTACCGAGATTTCGCTGCTGGTGGACAGCAGCGATGCCCATCTGCCGTTGTTCGACACCACCGCACTGCATGCCGAAGCGGCGGCGCACGCAAGTGTGCGCGACTGATAGGCACCGAAGGCGCAGCCAGCGCGCCTTTCCCGAAGTGCATGCGCCCGCCCGTGGCGGACAAGCGTGCAAGCTGCGCATTGCCGCGGCAATAGCACGGATGACTCATACCTCACTGCCCCAGCACGCGCATGCGCGCGAGCACCTGCCACAGGATGTCATGCCTTGAAGACCCATCCCGCAACAGGCACCGCACCCGCAAACCAGCTCACACGCGGCGATTACAAGACGCTGGCCCTGTCCGCCCTGGGCGGCGCGCTGGAATTCTACGACTTCATCATCTTCATCTTCTTCGCGACGGTGCTGGGGGAGCTGTTCTTTCCGCCGGGCATACCGGACTGGATGCGGCAGTTGCAGACTTTCGGCATCTTTGCTGCCGGCTACCTGATCCGTCCGCTGGGCGGGATCGTGATGGCGCACTTCGGCGACCTGCTCGGTCGCAAGCGCATGTTCGCGCTCAGCATCGGATTGATGGCCTTGCCGACGCTGGCCATCGGCATGCTGCCGACCTACGCGCAGATCGGCCTGGCCGCCCCGCTGCTGCTGCTGACGATGCGGTTGCTGCAGGGCGCAGCCATCGGCGGCGAAGTCCCCAGTGCATGGGTCTTCGTCGCAGAGCACGTGCCTGCGCAACGCAGGGGACTGGCCTGCGGAACACTGACCGCCGGCCTGGCCGCCGGGGTGTTGCTCGGTTCGCTCAGCGCCGGGGCGATCAATCGCGCCTTCACGCCGCAGGAAATCGCCGACTATGCCTGGCGCCTGCCGTTCTTGGCCGGCGGCCTCTTCGGCCTGCTTTCCGTATATCTGCGGCGTTGGCTGCACGAAACACCGGTGTTCGCCGAGCTGATGGCGATGCGTGCCGTCGCGCGCGAAACGCCGCTCAAGCTGGTGCTGCGCGATCATCCACGCAGTGTGGCGCAGTCGTTGTGGCTGACCTGGATGGTGGCAGCCGGGGTGCTGGTGGTGTCGTTGATGACGCCGACGCTGCTGCAGAGCGCGTACCACTACCCGGCAGCGGTCGCCTTGCAGGTCAACCTGCTCGCGGTCCTGCTGCAGGCGATCGGCTCGATCGTGGCCGGCGCCTTGTCCGATCGCTACGGCAACGGACGCGTGCTGCTTGCCGGCAGCGTGTTCCTGGGCGCCAGCGCCTGGCTGTTCTATCGCCTGGCCGGTGATCCGCAGTTGCTGTTCCCGCTGTACGCCCTGCTGGGCGCGGCGCTCGGCGTCCTGGGAGCGGTTCCGCGCGTCATGGTCGAAGCGTTTCCGCCGGTGGTGCGTCTGTCCGGCGTGTCGTTCGCCTATAACCTGGGCTATGCGGTATTCGGTGGCCTGACCCCGCTGGTGGTGGTGATGTTGCTCAAGCAGCACCCGATGGGCCCGGCGTATTACATGATTCTGCTGGCCGCAATCGGCAGCGTGATCGGGCTGCAGTTGTGGCGCCGGGAGCGCGTACGTCGTTACTGAGTCGAACACCGTGCCGGTCTGCGCCAGTCCCGGTCACACACCTGCGCCGACCACGTTCGACGTCGCGCGGCCGTACCCTCAGGCCGAGGTGAGATGGCGGCGCCAATGCGGCCGCCGTGCGCCGCGAAACATCACCAGATACAGCCCGACCACCCATACCAGCGCGGCCGACCAGCCGCCCAGGATATCGGAGGGATAATGCACGCCCAGGTAGATCCGCGACACGCCGACCAGCACCGCGAACAGGCTGGCGGCAGTGGTCACCGGCCAGCGCCAGCGCGTGTTCCAGGCCAGCGCGATGACCACCGCAGCGAGCGTCATCGAGCCCATCGCATGCCCGCTGGGAAAGCTGAAGGTGCTTTCCGGGGCGATCGATTCCCACAGGCTCGGGCGGTCGCGCTGGAACACCTGCTTGGCGCCCATGTTCAACAAGGCCGAGCCGCCGAAGCCGAGTGCGGCAAAGGTTCCCTCGCGCCAGCGCCGCAACATCAGCAACACCAGCACGATGGCGACATCGGCCGGGATCACCCCGTACTGGTAGCCGATCTTGGACACCACCCCGAAAAACGCATCCAGCCCCGGCGTGGCGATGCTGCGCATGCTCCACAGCAGGGGCTCGTCGAAATAGAAATTTTCCAGCTCGTGGACTTCGTCGGCCAGGTCGACGAACAAGCCCAACGGCAGCAGCACGCCGGCAAACAGCAACGCCATGCGCCACGCATTGCTGCGCAGCCATCCCCTGAAACCCGCCGGCGATTCAGCCGGCGCGACGGACATAGGTGCGTTCGACGTACTGATCGATCAGATCGATGAACTCGTAGGCGATGTTTTCACCACGCAAGGTGACGCTTTTTTCGCCATCGATGAACACCGGTGCCGACGGCGCCTCGCCGGTGCCCGGCAACGAAATACCGATGTTGGCGTGGCGCGATTCGCCCGGCCCGTTGACCACGCAGCCCATCACCGCCAGGGTCATGTTTTCCGCGCCGGGGTTGCTGATCTTCCACTCCGGCATCTTGGCGCGCACATGGTTCTGCACCACGCCGGCCAGTTCCTGGAAGAACTCGGAGGTGGTGCGGCCGCAGCCCGGGCAGGCTGTGACCATCGGCGTGAAGGCGCGCTGGCCGGTGGTCTGCAGCAGTTCCTGCGCGACGATCACTTCCTGGGTGCGCGACTGGCCCGGTTCCGGCGTCAGCGAGATGCGGATGGTGTCGCCGATGCCTTCCTGCAGCAGCACGCTCAGCGCGGCGGCGGAGGCCACGATGCCCTTGCTGCCGATGCCGGCCTCGGTCAGGCCCAGATGCAGCGCAAAGTCGCAGCGGCTCGCCATGTCGCGATACACCGCGATCAGCTCCTGCACACCGGATACCTTGGCCGACAAAATGATGCGCTCGCGCGCCAGCCCCAGTTCCACCGCGCGCTCGGCCGAATCCACCGCCGAACGGATCAAGGCCTCGCGCAGCACGCGGCCGGCATCCCAGGGCGTGGCGCGCTGCGAGTTCTCGTCCATCAGCTGCGCAGCCAGCGACTGGTCCAGCGAGCCCCAGTTGGCGCCGATGCGTACCGGTTTGTCGTACTTGATCGCGAACTCGATCAGCTGCGCGAACTGCAGATCCTTCTTCTTGCCGAAGCCGACATTGCCCGGATTGATGCGGTACTTGGCCAGCGCTTCGGCGCAGGCCGGCTCGGCGGCGAGCAACTGGTGACCGTTGTAATGGAAGTCGCCGATCAACGGCACCTCGATCCCCATCATGCGCAGCTTGTCGACGATGCGCGGAATGGCCGCGGCCGACTCGGCATTGTTGACGGTCAGGCGCACCATTTCCGAGCCGGCGCGCCACAGGTCGGCCACCTGCTTGACGCTGCCGGCGATGTCGGCGGTATCGGTATTGGTCATCGACTGGACGACCACCGGGTGGCCGCCGCCCACAGTCACGCTGCCGATCTTGACGGCCTGGGTGATGCGGCGCGGCCAGGCGGTGGCGTCGGCGGGAGGGGTTGGGCGAGTCACGGCGTCGTACATCGCGGTATTTTAGCCTGTCATCGGTCCGCTCACAGCTGAAGCGCTGCGCAGGCCGTCTTCCGGGCCGATGCGACGGTTTGTCGCAGGCCGCCACGCCCCCGAGCGCATAGCATTGCCGTGATGAATTCCTCAGACGCCTCCTTCCTGCGGACCCTGTGCAGCCTGCGCTGGCTGGCCACCGCCGGCCAGGCCGCTACCATCCTGGTCGCCACCGGCCTGATGGGCCTGGACCTGCCGCAGCAACCCTTGTGGGCCGGCGTGGCCGCACTGGCGGTGTTCAACCTGTATGCGCAACTGCGGGTGGCCCACCGCGGCGCGGTCAGCCCGGCCACCGAGTTCGGCCACATCCTGGTCGATGTCACCGTGCTGACCTGGATGGTGGGCTGGAGCGGCGGCATCGCCAACCCGTTCGGCTCGCTGTTCTTGGTGCTGATCGCGCTGGCCGCGCTGGCCCTGCCGCTGGGCTGGGCGATGGCGGTGGCGGCGTCCTGTGTGGCCGGCTATGTGATCAGTGCGGCGTTTGGCCTGCCGCTGCCCTACGGCAGCTTCGACCCGCTCAGCCTGCACATGTGGGGCATGGCGGCCAACTTCCTGCTGTCGACGGTAGTGGTCCTGGCCTTCGCCACCCGGCTGGCCTTGTCGATGCGCGAACGCGAGCGCGAGATCTCCACGCTGCGCGAGCGCTTTGCGCGCAACGAGGGCATCGTCGCGCTGGCCACGCATGCGGCCTCGGTGGCGCATGAGCTCAACACGCCACTGGCGACGATGACCCTGCTGGTCGACGACATCGCCGACCAATGCGACCAGGGCGAATTGCGCGAGGATCTGGACACCCTGCGCGAACTGCTGGTGCAGTGCCACGAGCGCGTGCTGGCGCTGGCCGCACCGGCCGACAACGGCCACCTCAGCCGCGAGGTGGCGGTCAAGGACGTGCTGGAACAATGGCGGCTGGTACGCCCGACCATCGAGCTGCGCCGCAACGACGACGCACCGATGCGCCTGCTGCTGCAGCCCGGCGTCAGCCATCTGCTGATGGTGCTGCTCAACAATGCGGCCGATGCCGGCGAACGTGCCGGCCGGCCGCAGATCGATCTCACCCTGCGCGTGGAGCAGGACCATCTCAGCGGCGAAGTCCGCGACTATGGTCCGGGCTTCGACACCTCGCAGGCCATGTTGCCGGGCACCTTGTTCAACAGCGGCAAGCACGACGGCATGGGCGTCGGGCTGGCGCTCTCGCACGCCACCGTCGAGCGGCTGCAGGGCGAGTTGTGGATGCTGCCCGCCGAAGGCAGCGGCGCCCGCGTCGGTTTCCGTCTGCCGCTCTCCGAACACGAGGCACTCGCATGACAAGCACTCCCCTGCGTACCGGCCTGCTGGTCGACGACGACACCTTGTACCTGCGCACGCTGCAGCGCAGCCTCGCCCGCCGCGGCGTGGAAACCCTGACCGCCACCGACGCGGCCAGTGCCCTGTCGACCGCACGCAGCGCCCTGCCCGATTTCGCATTGATCGATCTCAAGCTCGGCCACGATTCCGGCCTGAGCCTGATCCAGCCGCTGCGCGAGATCCGCGCCGACATGCGCATCCTGCTGGTCACCGGCTATGCCAGCATCGCCACCGCGGTGGAGGCGATCAAGCTCGGCGCCGACGACTATCTGCCCAAGCCGGCCAATATCCCGACCATCATGCGGGCGCTGGGCGAAGAGGACGACGAGCTGCCGGAGCCGGACGAAGAAGAAACCGCGCGGGAAATGATGACACCGCTCAGCCGCCTGCAGTGGGAACATATCCAGCAGGCGCTGCACGAAACCGGCGGCAATGTCTCCGCCGCCGCACGCCTGCTCGGCATGCACCGCCGCTCGCTGCAGCGCAAGCTGACCAAGCGGCCAAGCCCGGGGCCGTTACGCGAGCCCGGGCGTTGAGGCCTGACAACGAAACGTTGAACCGTGGCGTTTTTCAGGTGCTATTCCAGGCTTGATCCATTCAAACACGGCGTTGTTTTTTGGTTCGATCCGACACTTGAGTCAAAAGCTCGGCGAGTCGAGTGCGCGATGCCCTCGCCGCTTGCGGGACACGCCGTGAATCCGTCCATGGAGGCTCCTTGGCGGCATCCATGCCGCCAAGGGTCCCGCAACCGGCAAGGACACCGCGCCAGAAAGTTGGCCGGCTACTTTCTTGAAAGCGTATTGCTCGGCTTGCGGCAGCAGCTGCGACGTTTGCAGCTAGCGTGTTGAAAGCCCGTTTGCTGCTCGGCTTGCGACGCGAAAATGGTCAGAGGTTGATCGAACCCTTAGTGATCCGACCAGCGCACGTCATGCGCCATTTCTACTATGCACACCGACCATCTCGACGGGTCCTTGCCCGCCCACCGTCGCGGGACCTTACGCGGCATGGATGCCGCGTAAGAGCCTACAGGGACGTACTTGCGGCGTGTCCTGCGATGGTGGGCGGGCAAGGGCCCTGCAGAAAGCTCGCAAATCGGAAGCTCTGCAAGCAACCCATTCACCCATCCCGAAAAACCAAAGACGTTGACCGCAGGGCGTCACTCTCAACGTGGCCCGAACACGCTCGCCCTGCGCGAGGTCGCGGTGATGCCATCGGCGCCGAGGATCAAGTTGCGCCCCCAGCTGCTGAGGCGCGTGGCGTTCCAGCCGATTGCGATATCCAGCGATTGCGTGCTGCTGTCATTGCCCGACCACGACCAGCCCAGATAGCCGACGTTGTATTCGCGGGCGCGGCGCATGATCGCTGCCTCGTCCACGTGCGCGCCGCGATGGTCTCCACCGAACTCGCCGATCACCAGCGCCAGCTTTTTATCGCGGAAGGCGCGCAGATAATTGTTGACCGTCGCATCGCTGCCGAACACTTCGTACATGTGCACGCTGAAGAGCAGGTTGCGGCGGCTGTCGCGCGCCAGCAACGCCGCAGCGTTGTCGCGCATGTAGAACTTCCAGTCCTGGCCCCAGTTCGGCGCATCCACCATCAGGGCGTGGGTCAGTCCGGCCTTGCGCAATGCGGCGATCGCGGTTGCATGGCCGTTGACCCATTCGCTGGCGCTCAACTGATTGCCGAACGGCTCGTTGCCGATGTTGATGATGACCTGGTCTTCGTTGCCAATCAGCGCCTTGCGGATGCTAGTCCAGTACGCAGTAGCGTGGGCCAGGCCAGCGGCAGCGCCGTCTTCGCCATAGCCGGTGGTGTCGTGCACTTCCAGCACCGCGATCAGGCCCAGGCTTTTGCAACGCGCGATGATGCGCGACACGTCGGCCTCCGGTGTGCGGTTCCAGCGATAACCGGAACTGAGCACCACGCGCACGCTATTGGCGCCGGTGGCAGCGATGGCAGCCAGGGCCGCGTCGGTACGGCTTGCGTACCAGGCATGCGGCAGATTGACGCCACGCAGGACCACGGTGTTGCCATTGGACTCACGCAGTTGTGTGCCGGACACCGACAGCCCCGCGTGCGCGGCAGACGACACTGCCAGGCCTGCAACGACCAGCAGCATGCGATGGGCAAAACGAGACAACGGTGATTTCACGATCGATTTTCCAGACAGAGGGGAGGACGACGAGCGATGGCGGCACTCACAGTGCGCGTGAACACTGTGTCAATTTGAGGTGTCAGCCGATGCAACCCCTGTCACATATCGAACAAGCGCCAAAACAGGTGCGCTGAACGATTACGTTGTGATGGGGCAACGAAGCAGGCGCACCCTCAGTGATCGGCAAGGCGTCGCCAATGTTTAGCGGCCGCGCGCCAGCGCCGGCCGCGACGCCGCACGTTTGCTTACATCACGCATGAAGTGGGAGTCAGAGCGACCGCGGGCCTCGCGCCTGGCTGTCGCCTCATGCTGTGGCCTGCTGCCATCGCGTAGCTGTCGTCCCTGCAGCGGCTCAGTCGCAGCCATTGCGTGGCAAGGCCCGCTTCAACTGAACGGCGCCCAGCGCGATCGATCAAGGGATTACGCTCCAGGCCGATAGAAGCACATGCAATCCGTGCTCGCTCCCGCCAAGTCCCCTCCTCCGCCCGTGGTCGACGAGTCGACCCGGTTGTCCGTCCTGCGTGGCCTGTGCCTGCTGGACTCGCCGCCGGACCCGGTGTTCGAGACCATCGCCGCCATGGCCGCCCGCAACCTGGGCGCGGAAATCGCGCTGGTGTCGCTGGTGGACGAGCATCGTCAGTGGTTCAAGGCCCGCATCGGCCTGGAACCGCAGGAAACGCCGCGTGACCAGGCGTTCTGTGCGCATGCGATCCGTGCCCCCGAGGTGATGGTAGTGCCCGACGCGCAACTGGATCCGCGCTTTTGCGACAACCCGCTGGTGCTGGGACCGCCGTTCATCCGTTTCTACGCCGGCGCGCCGCTGACGCTGCGCGACGGCCACCGCATCGGCACCTTGTGCGTGATCGGGACCAGCCCGCGCCCGGGCCTGGATGCCGAAGCGATCACCCAGCTGGAAGGCCTGCGCGACCTGGCGGTGCTGCGGGTGGAAAACCTGCGCAGCACCACCTACCGCGACGGACCGACCGGGCTGCCCAATCGGTCGCGCTTTGCCGAAGACCTGGATGCCTGGCTGTCGCAACGCGACAGCGCGCCGGCCACCACCGCGGTGGCGGTCGACATCTGCGGCAGCGATTACTTTCGCGACATGGTCAAGGCGCTGGGCTGGGACTACGCCGACGGTTATGTGGCGATCGCGCAGCGTCGGCTGGCCGCCTATCTGCCTACCGGCACCGCGCTGTATCGGCTGGACCCGACCACCTTCGGTTTTCTGGCCCAGGCCGAAACGCAGCGTCTGTCCGCGCTGTGCACCAAGGTCTCCAAGGCCTTTGCCGAAACGCTGGAACATCAGGGCATTCCGCATACCGCAGTGGCCTCGATCGGCGCGGTCTCGTTGCAGACCAGCTATGGCGCGGCCGACACCATCCGCTCGCTGACCACCTCGGTGGATATCTCGCGCGAACGCGGCGTGCCGTGGAGCATGTACGAGCGCAAGCACGACGTGGCCCAGCGCAATACCTTCCGCCTGCTGGCTTCCCTGCCCGCCGCGCTGGACAGCGCCAGCCAGCTGCGCCTGCACTACCAGCCGCGCGTGGACCTGCACGATCACCGCTGCGTCGGAGTGGAAGCGCTGCTGCGCTGGCAGCATCCGATGATCGGCCCGGTGATGCCCGCCGACTTCGTGCCGATGGCCGAGAAGACCGCGTTGATCAACCGCATTACCGCCTGGGTCATCGACAACGGCATTGCCCAGGCCGCGCGCTGGCAGCAACAGGGCCTGGATTTCAATCTGGCCCTGAACGTGTCGGCCGCCGATCTGGACCGGCCCGGATTCGTTGGCCTGCTGCGGCGTGGCCTGGAACGCCACAACCTGGATCCGCGCCGGCTGGAGATCGAATTCACCGAAAGCGCGATGATCCGCCACCCCGAGCATCTGGCCGAGCAATTGGCGGCCATCGCGGCGCTGGGCGTGCATATCGCCATCGACGACTTCGGCACCGGCTACAGCAATTTCAGCTATCTCAAGCAGCTGCCGGCCAGCTCGTTGAAGATCGATCAGTCCTTCATCCGCTCATTGCCGGACAACCGCACCGACCGCACCCTGGTGCCGGCGATGATCCAGCTCGGCCACAGCCTGGGCCAGCGCGTGGTCGCCGAAGGCATCGAGTCGGCGGAGGCCTACGCGCAGCTGCGCACCTGGGGCTGCGACGAAGGTCAGGGCTACTGGATCGCCAAGCCGATGCCGGCGGCCGCACTGGAAACCTGGCTGCAGACGCCGTGGCATGAGCAGCTGGAAGCGCCGGTCAATCTGCTCGCCGCAAGCCTGGCCGCGGCGCGGGTGTAAGCGAAAGCAGCAAGCAGCCAAAACGCACGCGGCGCGACACCTGAGTGTCGCGCCGCGTGCGCACAACCAATTTCAGCGGACTGGCTGGGCGATTACCAGAACACCGCGTACAGCGCGATCAGGATCACCACCACCCCGATCGCACCGACCTTGAAGCCCAGCGTGGTGCCGTAGGCCACATCGTCGGTACGGATCAGGTCGCGCGCCTGGGTGGGCGCGGTCATCAACGACACCAGCACTGCCAGCACCAGCGCCGCCACGAACACCACGCCGATGCGGTCCATGAACGGCAATTCCGGCCAGGCGAACTTGAGCGCGAACGACAGCACCACCGAGCCGATCGCCGCGGTCAGTGCGCCGGCTTCGTTGGCGCGCTTCCAGAACAGGCCAAGCATGAAGATCACCACCACGCCAGGCGTGAAGAAGCCGGTGAATTCCTGGATGAACTGGAAGCCCTGATCGAAGTTGCCCAGCAACGGCCGCGCGGTGAGGATGCCGATCACCACCGCCACGATCGCCACGATGCGACCCACGCGCACCAGCTGCTTCTGCTCGGTCTGCGGACGGAACTTGGCGTAGAAATCCAGGGTGAAGATCGTCGCCACCGAGTTGATCTTGGAAGCCAGCGAGGCCACGATCGCCGCCACCAGCGCCGCGAACACCAGGCCCAGGATGCCGGTCGGCAACAGCTGCATCATGGTCGGATAGGCCTGGTCGGGCTTGGCCAGGTCCGGCGCCAGCACCACCGCGGCAATGCCCGGCACCACGATCACCAACGGCATCAGCAGCTTCAGGAACGCGGCGAACACCATGCCCTTCTGCGCCTCGCCGATGTTCTTGGCCGCCAGCGCGCGCTGGATGATGTACTGGTTGAAACCCCAGTAGCTGATGTTCATCACCCACAGACCGCCCAGCAGCACGCTCAGGCCGGGCAGGTCCTTGTAGAACGGGTTGTCCTTGCTCAGGATCATGTGGAAGTGCTCCGGGTGCGCACTCCACAGGTGCTTGAAGCCGGCCAGCACGCCGGCACCGTCGCCGATCCGTGCCAGGGTCAGTCCGGCCACCAGCAGGCCGCCCAGCACCAGCAGCGTGACCTGCACGATGTCGGTCAAGGCCACCGCTTTAAGACCGCCGTACAGCTGGTAGACCAGCGCGAACACGCCGATCAACGCCAGCGCCAGGGTCTGGTCCATGCCGGTGACCTGGCTGACCGCGATCGACCCCAGCCACAGGATCGAGGTGAGATTGACGAACACGTACAGCAGCAGCCAGAACACCGCCATCAGCGTGCGGATCCACTTGCCGTAACGCTGTTCCAGGAACTGCGGCATGGTGTAGATGCCGTTGCGCAGAAAGATCGGCAGGAAGAACTTGCCGACGATCAGCAGCGTCAGCGCCGCCATCCACTCGTAGGAGGCGATCGCCAGGCCGATCGCATAACCGGAACCGGCCATGCCGATGATCTGTTCGGCCGAGATGTTCGCGGCGATCAGCGAGGCGCCGATCGCCCACCACGGCAACGACTTGCTGGCCAGGAAGTAATCCTCGGCGCTCTTGCTGTGACCTGCCTTCTCGCGCGAGACCCACTGCGCGAGCACGAAGATGCCGGTCAGATAGACCAGCACAATCACGATATCCAACGTCGCCAAACCCACTGCACTCTCCTGTCTGGCTCTGGGCCGAGCGTCGTGGACCGGACAGGTCTGCAGACTGCCGCCGCCCGCACTGCGTGCGTGGCAGCAGCGCGGCGAACCGCAGCTGCAGGCCGTCCCGGCCGATCGACGCGCGCGTCCCGCGGCGGCTGATGACACCACCGCTGAGGGTGGCCGCTTTGACACGTCGCCGGGGCCGGCGACGCATGTATGTGGTTCTTACCTGGGCATACCCGCAAGCGCGCCTGCGGGTGTGCTGCTTACTTGACCGGGCAGTCGAGCGTGACTTCGGCTTCGTTGAGCGCGCCCAGCGCGATCTTCGACACCGACAGGTCCAGCGCTGCAGCGCTTTCGATGCTGGCGACCTGGGTCAGCTTGGTCACATCCGCACCGGCCACTGCGAAGCACTTCAACGGCACGCCCACCACCTTCCACTGGCCTTGCGGCAGCGCGGCCAGGGTCTTCTGCGCATCGACGCGGCCGCCGCACTTGTCGCCACAGCCCACGCCCAGCCACACCGGCGCGGTCACCGCGCTGTCGCGGCGCACGGTCAGCTGCAACTGCACATCGCCGTTGCTCTCACGCGAGACATCGACCGGCTTGCCGGACACCAGCAACACACTGGAGGCCTTGGCACCGGACCAGACCAGGCGCCGCGCATCTTCCTGCGCCTTGTGGTCGACCGCGGTCATCTTCAGGCTGCCATCGGACAGACCCACCGGCAGCGTGGTCGCCGGCATGTTGGCCTGGCCGGCATTGGACAGCTGCATCGCAATGCCCAGCGCCGGCTTGCCGCGCACGAAGTACACCCCGCCCACCGACTGCTCGCCGGACACGCCCGATTCTTCCGGCAACGCAGCCAGGTCGCCCTTGTCGGCGTAGGTCAGGCCGAAGCCGAACTTGAACTGCGGGTCGTAATCCTTCTGCCCGACGTTGTTGGCGAACTGCACCGCGGTCTTGGGCCAGGAGAAGCTCAGCTTGCCCTTGAAGTCGTTCTGTACCGTGCCATCGGCCTTGCGCAGCAGCACGTCGGCAATGCCCTCGCCTTCCGAACCCGGCAACCAGGCGGCGACGAAGGCATCGGCGGCGTTGATGTACTGGTTCATCCACAACGGGCGCCCGCTCAGGAACACCGCCACCACCGGGATGCCTTCGGCCTTGAGCTTCTTGATCAGCGCCAGCTCGCTCTCGTCGCCCGGCTTGTACAGCAGGGTGGCGATGTCGCCCTGGAACTCGGCGTACGGGTTCTCACCGAATACCACCACCGCCACGTCGGGCTTGGTCTTGTACGCACCATCGACTGCCAGCTCGGCCTTGCCGCCGGCGGCCTTGATCTGCTTGTCCAGGCCTTCCCAGATGGTGTTGCCATTGGGATAGTCGCTGCGCTTGGTGCCGGTGCCCTGCCAGTTCAGCGTCCAGCCGCCGGATTGCTTGCCCATGTCGTTGGCACCGTCGCCCAGCACCAGTACGCGCTTTTTTGGATCCAGCGGCAGGATGCCGGCCTGGTTCTTGAGCAGCACCAGCGACTCGCGCACCGCCTGGCGGGCGATCGCGCGGTGTTCCGGCGCGCCCAGCAATTCGTACTTGCCGCCGAGCGGGCGCTTGGACGGCTTGCCGGCTTCGAACAGGCCCAGGCGCAGCTTGACGCGCAGGATCCGGCGCACCGCATCGTCCAGGCGCTCGGCGGAGATCTGGCCCGACTTCACTGCCGCCAGTTCGGTCTCGTAGATGCCCTTCCAGCTGTCGGAGGCCATCGCCATGTCGACGCCGGCAATGAACGAGGCCGGGCAGTTTTCGTTGGTGCAGCCCTTGACCTGGCCGTGGCCATTCCAGTCGCCGACCACGAAACCGCCGAAGTTCATGCGGCCCTTGAGCACGTCGGTCAGCATGACCTTGTTGCCGTGCATCTTCTCGCCGTTGAAGCTGTTGAACGAGGCCATCACCGTCTGCGCACCGGCCGCGATCGCCGGCGGGTAACCGGCCGCGTGGATATCGCGCATGGTGGCTTCGGACACCTTGGTGTCGCCCTGGTCCTTGCCGTCGGTGGTGCCGCCGTCGCCGACGAAATGCTTCACCGAGGAAATCACGTGGCTCCCATCGAGGAACTGCGGCGTGCCCGGCACGCCCTGCACGCCTTCGACCATCTTGCCGGCGAAGCTGGCCACCACCTCCGGCGACTCGGAATAGCCTTCGTAGCTGCGGCCCCAGCGGTCGTCCTGCGGCACCGCCACGGTCGGCGCGAAGGTCCACTCCATGCCGGTGACGCGGGTTTCGGCGGCGGTGACTTCGCCGATCTGCTTGATCAGCTCCGGGTTGCGCGTGGCGCCCAGGCCGATGTTGTGCGGGAACAGCGTGGCGCCGACGATGTTGCTCTGGCCGTGCACCGCATCGATGCCGAAGATGATCGGAATCGCGTTGCCGCCCTTGGAGGTGTCCATCGACGCTTCATAGAAGGCGTCGGCCAGCTTCAACCACTCGGCCGGGCTGGCGTCGTACTTGCCGCCTGGATCGGAATTGCCGCCGGCCAGCACCGAGCCGATGCGGTACTTGCGCACATCGTCCGGGGTCATGCTGGCGATGTCGCCCTGGATGGTCTGCGCGACCTTCTCTTCGACGCTCATCTTGGCCATCACATCGGTGATGCGCTGCTCCAGGGCCTGGTCCTGGGCGAACGGCCACTTCGGCGACGGCCACTGGTCGGGATGGATCGTGGTGGACGCCTCGGCAGGTGCGGCGGCCGGTGCGGTCTTGCTCGCCTCGGCAGCGGTGTCCTTGCCTTGGCAGGCGGCCAGCATCAGCACCGCTGCGGCGGTGGCCAGAGAGAGGGCACGACGCGCCACGGGCGCGGCGGTACGACGAAGCAGCTTGTCCAAGATCCAGGTCTCCAGGTGGTTCTCCCCACGGCGATGCGTGACGCCGCAGGCCATTAGGCGGCGTACGCTTGCGTGATTCCCCTACCCTGTCAACAACACGCGCTTGTATGCCAAACGCCGGCCAACTTATTGGCCCGGGCTATAGGCTTGGAATACCGGCAGCACCTGTCAAACCACGGCAAAGCGCCGAATCCGGCGTGGCGCTTGATCTTTCGCGACGGCGCAGTTTGCTGCAATGCACCACTGTCCGCGATCACCATTGCGCAGCTCCTGTCACCTGCACGCGCGCTGCTGGGTTCGCTTGTTGCACCGTGTACGAACGCCCGCCAACGGGTGAGCTCGCCGTCAAACAACTGTCATACCTCGGGCCTAGCGTGACCGGCTTGCCGATGCGCCACCGGCCATCGTTGATCGTCGTCTTTGCCTGGAGTTTCGATGTCTGCCTCCCCCGATCCCGCCCGCCGCCGCCTGATGCAGTTGCTGGCGTCCGTCCCGCTGTTGCCGCTGGGCAGCGCCAGCGCCGCCGCCCTGCAACACCTCGGCGGCGCGGCACTGGCCGCACACCCGTTGCGGCCGTCGGACAACCCGACCCAGCTGGTGTCGGCCACCTTCCATGGCATGCCCGCACCCAGCCTGGCCAACCCCGCGGCGATGGCCACCACCACGGTGGGGTCGGCGCTGACGGTGGCGCGCAGCGACGGCAGCACCCAGCGTTATGCGCTTGCGTACCACCCGTTCTTCGTCACCGGCGACCAGGTGCCCGACGGCAAGGGTGGCACCGTGCTGGCCGGTGGCTATTACGACATCCAGCATCGGCCGATCATCGACCGCTCCAAACCCGGTGCCGAACGCCCGTTCTTTTCCGATTGCCCGGACGGCTCCTCGCTGCTGACCCTGCCCGATGCCAAGGTGCCCGGGGTCAAGGGCAACCATGTATTTGCGGTGGTGCAGTTCGAATACACCACCCGCGACCAGGCCGGCAACGACACCAACCGCCACCTGCCCGCGCCGATCGCGGTGCTGACGCTGGATCAGGACCCGGCCACCGGCAAGCTGTCGCTGGTGAAATACCACAACGTCGACACCGCGCCGGTGCACGGGCTGTGGACCACCTGCGGCGCCAGCCTGTCGCCGTGGAATACCCACCTGTCCAGCGAAGAGTACGAACCCGACGCCACCGCGCTGGCCGGCAACACCCAGTTCCGCAGCTACAGCACGCATCTGTACGGCGACCCGGAAAAAGCCAATCCGTACCACTACGGCCACCTGCCCGAAATCACCGTGCACCCGGACGGCACCGGGAGCGTGCGCAAGCACTACTGCCTGGGCCGCATCTCGCACGAGCTGGTGCAGGTGATGCCCGACCAGCGCACCGTGCTGATGGGCGACGACGCCACCAATGGCGGTCTTTTCATGTTCATCGCCGACCGCAAGGCGGACCTGTCGGCCGGCACCTTGTACGTGGGCAAGTGGCAGCAGACCTCGGGCGTGGGCCCGGGCGCGGCCACGTTGCGCTGGATCAAGCTCGGCCACGCCACCAGTGCCGAGATCCAGGCCATGGCCGACCGCCTGACCGCCGCCGACATCCTCGACGTGCATCTGAGCGACCCGGGCGATGCCTCGTTTACCAAGATCCCGTTCAACGGCACCTTCAACTGGATCCGCATCAAGCCGGGCATGGAGAAGGCGGCGACTTATCTGGAAACCCATCGCTACGCGGCGCTGGCCGGCGGCAGCCTGGGCTTCACCAAGCTCGAAGGCACCACCGTCAACGCGCGCGACAAGATCGCCTACATGGCGATGTCCTACATCGTCACCAGCATGCGCAACGGCTCGGGCGACGTGAAGGTGGAAGGCCCGGATGCGGGTGCGGTGTACGCCCTGAATCTGCGTGGCGGCCAGCGCGACAACCACGGCGCGCCGATCCACAGCGACTGGGTGCCGATCGACATGGCCGCACCGGCCGCGCTCACCGGCCACGATCTGGCCAAGGCCGACGCGCTGGGCAACCTGGCCGACCCGGAACGGCTGGCCAACCCGGACAACCTCAAGTTCTCCGAAGCGCTGCGCACCTTGTTCATTGGCGAAGACAGTAGCCTGCACGTGAACAATTTCCTGTGGGCCTACAACGTGGACAGCGGCACGCTGACGCGGGTGCTGTCGGTGCCGGCCGGCGCCGAATCCACCGGCCTGCATGCGGTCGACCAGATCCACGGCTGGACCTACGTGATGAGCAATTTCCAGCATCCCGGCGACTGGGAAAGCCCGCTGCACGACACCGTCAAGGCCACGCTGGATCCGCTGATCCGCGCCAACTACAAGAACCGTTTCGGCGCGGCGGTGGGCTACCTCACCGGCGACCCGGTGGCGGTGAAGCTGGGCAAGGCGTAAGCGCCGCCGTTGCAGTTACAGCGCTGCGTGACGCTACAGCCGAGTGGCGTCTCGCTGCTGTCGCAAGGGCCGGTAGGAGCGCACCTGGGCGCGAGGAGCTTTACCGGTATGGCCTGTCGCGCCCGGGTGCGCTCCTACGGGTGAGGCCGAACGTGCAGCGCGGCGTTCTCGCTGCTGTCACAAGGCCGGTAGGAGCGCACCTGGGCGCGAGGAGCGTTGCCGGTATGCCTGTCGCGCCCGGGTGCGCTCCTACGGGTGAGGCCGACACGTGCAGCGTGGCGTTCTCGCTGCTGTCGCTAGGCCAGTAGGAGCGCACCTGGGCGCGAGGAGCTTTATCGGTATGGCCTGTCGCGCCCCGGTGCGCTCCTACGGGTGAGGCCGACACGTGCGGCGTGGCGTTCTCGCTGCTGTCGCAAGGCCGGTAGAAGCGCACCCGGGCGCGAGGAGCTTTCCCGGTATGCCTGTCGCGCCCGGGTGCGCTCCTACGGGTGAGGCCGAACGTGCAGCGCGGCGTTCTCGCTGCTGTCGCAAGGCCGGTAGGAGCGCACCCGGGCGCGAGGAGCGTTCCCGGTATGCCTGTCGCGCCCGGGTGCGCTCCTACGGGTGAGGCCGACACGTGCAGCATGGCGTTCTCGCTACTGTCGCTAGGCCAGTAGGAGCGCACCTGGGCGCGAGGAGCGTTGCCGGTATGCCTGTCGCGCCCGGGCGCGCTCCTACGGGTGAGGTCGCTGGATGTCTGGCCGCGTCGGTGAGAAGCAGATCAGACCGCACGTGCCTGAGCGTGCGATTCAGGACTGCCGCAACTCCAGCGCCGCCATCACAATGGGCTTGGCCCAATCGGGCACCTGCGCCAGTTCTTCGGGCGTTTGCGGGTATTGCAGGCCGTTGCGGTCCAGTTCCAGCACCAGCAGCGGCGCGACCTGCCCGGTCGCGTCGGCAGGCGCGCTGTTGTCGTAGACATGCAGCACCGACAGGTGCGGCAATAGTGCGATCAGGTTGGCACGCGAGGCATCGTAACGCTCGCGGATCTTGTGCTCGGGGATGGCATGCCCGCCAGCGGCCACGCGCGCCGCCACACGTGCGATATGCAGCTCGACGCTCGACAGGCCGCAGAACCAGACCGCCACCGTGTGCGTCGCGCAGGCCTGCCACAGCAGGCGCGGGATGGTGGTCGCGCCCAGGGTGGTTTCGAACGCACAGTCATGGCCGGCGTCCATGGCCTGACGCAGTCGCCGCACGCCTTCCTGCCAGGCTTGTGCATTGGCGTCTTCGGGTGACCAGCCCTGCTCCACCAGGTCCCGGGTGAACGCATCCGGGTTGAACCAGGTGGCGCCGTCTTCCCGCAGCAGGCTGCCCAACAGCGAACTCTTGCCGGCGCCGTTGACGCCGGCCAGCACCAGAATGTTCCCCACGATTTACAGCGACGGCCCCAGCGCGATCTTGCTGCCCCGGCGTGCCGGCTTGCCGATCACCTGGGCCAGGCCTGCGCCGTCGGTCACCGCCGCAAGATGTGCATCGAACCTGGCCTGCAGTGCCTGCAGCGACTGCGCGCGCGTCGAGGCGGCCGTCGCTGCACTTGCCTGGCTGACCAGCCGGCGGTATTCCTCCGCGTCCACCACCACCGCCTCGGGGTGATTGTGGTTGGTGATGACCACCGCGCCATGCGAGCGCACCTTGCGCATCAGGTTGGGCCAGCCCTTCACCTTGATGTCGGCAGCGGGGGATTTTTCGAGCTCGGGCAGATCCTGGAGGCGAGACATGGGACGGTCCTGCGCGCTATGGTGGCCCCAGCCTACTCCCAACGTCCCATTTTGGGAAATTTGGCCATTTGGCCCAAATTTATTGCCACGCAGGAACTCCAGAAACGAAACGGGGCCCGCAGGCCCCGTCGTCTGACACCATCGATACGCGACAGGCTCAGCCGCGCAGCTTGGCCAGCAGCTCGCGCGTCACCGGGTCGGCCACGTCGGCCGACTCGCCCTTCAGCGCCGGCAGCAACTGGCTGGCCAGCTGCTTGCCCAGCTCCACGCCGAACTGGTCGAACGCGTTGATGCCCCACATCACCGACTGCACGTAGACGCTGTGCTCGTACATCGAGATCAGCGCACCCAGCGCCTGCGGGGTCAGCGCATCGAGCAGGATCACCGTGCTTGGGCGGCCGCCCGGATAGCTGCGGTGCGGATCGCTGCTGTCCTGGCCGTTGGCCAGCGCTTCGGTCTGCGCCAGCACGTTGGCCATCAGCGCGACGTGGTTCTCCGCATACGGATCGTCGTTGTGCACGGTGCCGATGAAATCGGCCGGCACCACGCTGGTGCCCTGGTGCAGCGCCTGGAAGAAGCTGTGCTGCACATCGGTACCCGCACCGCCCCACCACACCGACACGGTGTCGCTGTCCACTGCAGAACCGTCGAGCTTGACCCGCTTGCCCAGGCTTTCCATCACCAGCTGCTGCAGGTAGGCCGGCAGCAGGGCCAGGCGCTGGTCATAGGTCATCACCGCATGCGTGGCGCTGCCGAGCAGGTTGCGGTTCCACACCGCGGTCAGGCCGTGCAGCACGGCGACGTTTTCTTCCAATGGCGTGTCGAGCACATGCGCGTCGAACTGCGCAGCGCCTTCCAGCAATTGTTCGAAACGCTCGAAGCCGATCGCCAGCGCGATCGGGAAACCCACCGCCGACCACAACGAATAACGCCCACCGACCCAGTCCCACATCGGCAGCACGCGGCTCGGTGCGATGTCGAAGGCCTTGGCAGCGCGCTCGGGATTGGCACTCACCGCATACAGGCGCTCGCTGCCGCCCAGCCAGGCGTGCAGGATGCTGCCGTTGAGCAGCGTTTCCTGGGTACCGAAGGTCTTGGAAAT
The DNA here is from genome assembly GCF_056675615.1 of Xanthomonas sp. NCPPB 2864. Taxonomy (NCBI): domain Bacteria; kingdom Pseudomonadati; phylum Pseudomonadota; class Gammaproteobacteria; order Lysobacterales; family Lysobacteraceae; genus Xanthomonas; species Xanthomonas sp. NCPPB 2864. The sequence goes on along the minus strand of NZ_JBWWVS010000010.1, from coordinate 12,203 downwards.
CAGGATGCCGGCGGTGTGTGCCGGGTCCAGCGTGGCCAGCGTGCGCTGCATCGCCGCGCCATCGACGTTGGAGACGAAATGCACGCGGAAACGCGCGCCCGACGGCGCCCGCAAGGCATCGGCCACCAGCCGCGGCCCCAGGTCCGAACCGCCGATGCCGACGCTGACGATATCGGTGACGTCGGTGGCTTCCAGCTGCTGGATCAGCGCGCCCATGCGTTGGCGGACTTCCGCAGCGGTGGCATACGCTTCGGAGGCCACCGGCGCATCGGTCAGGTCGCCGCGCAATGCGGTGTGCAATGCAGCGCGCTGTTCGGTGACATTGACCTGCTCGCCGCGGAACAGGCGCTGGAACGCGCCGGCCAGGTCACGCTCGCGCGCGATGGCGAACAAGGCATCCAGCGCGGCGCGGTCGTACTTCTGCCGCGCGAAATTGAAATACAACGGACCGACCTGCCTGGCGTATTGCGTCGGCCGTTGCGGCTCGGCGGCAAGCAATGCGGGGATGGCAGCGCCGCGCAGGCGCTGGGCGTGGGCGTGAAGCGCGTCGAATCCGTTGGTATGTGTCATGCGGCCTGCGTGGGGATGCTGTGGTTGGTGTGGGTGATCGTGTTGCTGCCGTCCACATATACCAGATTGGGCTTGAAGGTCTCGGCTTCGGCTTCGCTCATGCTGGCGAAGGCGGCCACGATGATCAGGTCGCCGACCTGCACGTGACGCGCGGCGCCGCCGTTGAGCGAAATGATGCCGCTGCCTTCGTCGGCGCGGATGGCATAGGTGCTGAAACGCGCACCGTTGGTGACGTCCCAGATATGCACCTGTTCGAACTCACGGATGCCGGTGGCTTCCAGCAGCAGTCCGTCGATGGCGATCGAGCCTTCGTAATTGAGCTCGGAATGGGTGACGGTGGCGCGGTGGATCTTGGCTTTCAGCAGGGACAGGTGCATGACGGGCAACGGCAAAGGAAAGCCGGCATTTTAGCGGAAAGCGCCGGTGTCCACCGGCCTGCCGCGCAACCGGTGGTGAGGGCTTCAGGCCGGCACTGGACAACTGCGCCTGTGCGCAGGATCGCAGGCGTTGCCGGTTGCGGCGTGACGCAGCGCCTGCAGCGGCATCAGACCGCTCAGAATTCCAGGTTGTCGATCAGCCGCGTGCTGCCCAGACGGGCGGCGATCAGGGCCACGCGCGCGCCGGCATGGCTGTCGCCCGGCTCGCTCAGATCGGGCAGCCGCACCACCGCGTAATCGACGCGGAAACCGGCCTGTTCCAGCGCCTGGGTGGCGGCGTCCTCGACCTGCGCACGCGGCGTGCCGGCCGCGTAGCTGTCGCGCATCTGCAGCAGCACCTTGCGGATCTGGGTCGAGCGCGGGCGCTCGTCGGCGGTCAGATACTGGTTGCGCGAGCTCATCGCCAGGCCATCGGCCTCGCGCACGATGCTGCCGCCCAGGATCTCGATCGGAAACGCCAGGTCGGCCACCATCTGGCGGATCACCGCCAGCTGCTGATAGTCCTTCTTGCCGAAGGCGGCCACGTCCGGCTGCACCTGATTGAACAGCCGCGCCACCACCGTGCACACGCCGTCGAAATGCCCCGGCCGGCACACCCCTTCCAGCACGTCGCTGACGCCCGGGGCGTGGATCGGTGTGGCCAGTGCGGTGCCGAGCGGATACATGGTGTCCACGTCGGGCAGCCACAGTGCATCGCAACCGGCGTCTTCCAGGCCGCGCAGGTCGGCCTCGGGCGTGCGCGGGTAACGTGCGAAGTCTTCGTTGGGGCCGAACTGGGTCGGGTTGACGAACACGCTCGACACCACGCGGTCGGCGTACTGGCGCGCCAGCATCACCAGCGAATAGTGGCCGGCGTGCAGGTTGCCCATGGTCGGCACCAGCGCCACGCGCAGGCCCTCGCGCTTCCAGCCGGTGACCAGTGCGCGCAGGGTGGAAAGATCGGTCAGGGTCTGGATCATGCGGCGTACGCGTGCGCTGCGTCGGGGAAGCTGCCGTCGCGCACGGCCTGCGCGTAAGCGCGCACCGCGCCCGCCACCGAGCCGCCTTCGGCGAGGAAATCCTTGACGAACTTGGGCCGGCGGTGACCGCTGTCCAGGCCCAGCATGTCGTGCATCACCAGCACCTGGCCATCGCAGCCGGGACCGGCGCCAATGCCGATGGTGGGCACGCCGAGCGCGGCGCTGATCTGGGTGGCGATCGGCGTGGGCACGCATTCCAGCACGACCAGGCTGGCACCGGCATCGACCACGGCCTGCGCGTCGCGACGCAACTGCTCGCCGGCTTCGCCGCGCCCCTGCACCGTGTAACCGCCGAAACGCAGCACCGATTGCGGGGTCAGCCCCAGATGCGAGCAGACCGGGATCTCGCGCTCGACCAGATAGCGGATCACCTCGAGCTTGTGCCCGGCGCCCTCGATCTTGACCATCTCCGCGCCAGCCTGCAGCAGTTGGGTGGCAGCGTCCAGTGCGCGCTCGGGCGTGGCATCGGCCTGGAACGACAGATCGGCCACCAGCAACGCCCGCTCCAGCACCCTGGCCACTGCGGCGGTGTGGTAGACCATGTCGGCGGTGGTCACCGGCAAGGTGGAATCGTGCCCCTGCACCACCATGCCCAGCGAATCGCCAACCAGGATCAGGTCGACGCCGTTGGCATCGAAGGTCCGCGCAAAGCCGGCGTCGTAGGCGGTCAACATGACCAGTTTTCGACCCTCGCGCTTGGCCTGCGCCAAGGCGGGCACGGTCCAGGGCTTGCTGTCGGTATGGCTGCTCATGAAGTCATTACGTGGGGTGATAAGCCGGCCATTATCTACCCAATCGGCTCCAGCCCGCAGACATCGATGGCCTGCAGTGCGTGTCGCACTGTTCCATGGCCCGGAATGATCGCCTCCGGAGCGAGCTCGGACAGCGGCAGCAGCGCAAAGGCGCGCACCTGCAGATGCGGGTGCGGGACCTGCAGGCGTGGCAGGTCGATCACCTGATCGGCGTACAGCAGCAGATCCAGGTCCAGCGTGCGCGGGCCCCAGCGCTCGCCGTCAATACGCTGCCGGCCGAAGGCCTGCTCGATGCCGAGCAAGGCCTCCAGCAGTTGCAATGGCGCCAGCGCAGTGCGCAGCTGCGCCACCGCATTGATGAAATCGGGCTGGTCTTCGCGGCCCCAGGCCGGCGTGCGGTACAGGCGCGAGGCGGCAATCAGGGTGGATTGCGGCAGCTCGCCCAGTGCGGCGATGGCCGCGCGCACGCTGGCCTCGGCCGGGCCCAGGTTGGCGCCCAGGCCGACGAAGGCGGTGTGCACGCCCCTACTCGCCTGCCGGTGCGCCGGTGCGACGACGGCGGCGCCGCCGCTTGCGCGGTGCACCTTCCTCGCCTTCGTGATCGGCCTGCGCGGTTTCGATCGCATCGACCAGTTCCTGGCCGGAGGACTTCTGCGCCTCGCGCCAGAACTCCACATCGGCGGCGTGATCGGCCGAGGCGAACTGGCGCAACACCAGGAAATCGAACGCGGCGCGGAAACGCGGATGCGACAAGGTGCGGAACACGCGCTTGCGCTGACGCGAGGAGAAGCGCGTCTGCAGCAGCCAGATTTCCTGCATCGGCAGCGAGAAACGGCGCGGCAGCGCCACGCGCTCGAGCTGATGCAGGGTGACCCGGTCGGCGGCGCGACGCTGCGCGTCTTCCGGCTGCACGCCCTGCGCCTGCAGGCCCATCAAGGTGCGGCAGAACGCCGGCCAGAGCAGCAGGGCGAACAGGAACGCCGGCGACACCGGCTCGTCGTTGGCCACGCGCGCATCGGTATTGCGCAGGCCTTCCAGCACCATGGCGCGCAATGCGCCACTGCGGTTGGAGCGCAATGCGGCCGCACTCTCCGGGAACAGCGCACCGAGCAGGCCGTAACGCTCCAGCCCCTCGAAACTGGCCACACCGTGTCCGGACAGGAACAGCTTGAGAATCTCTTCGAACAAGCGCGCCGGCGCGGCCTCGGACAACAGACCGGCCAGGCGCGGGATGGGTTCTGCGGTGCCGGCTTCGATATCGAAGTTCAGCTTGGCCGCCAGACGCACCGCGCGCAGCATGCGCACCGGATCTTCCTGGTAGCGCAGCTCCGGGTCGCCGATCAGCTTCATCAGGCGTGCCTGCACGTCCTCGAAGCCGCCGCAGTAGTCGCGTACCGAGAAATCCTCGATCGCGTAGTACAGCGCGTTGCAGGTGAAGTCGCGACGGATCGCATCGTCTTCGATGGTGCCGTAGACGTTGTCGCGCACCAGCCGGCCGTTATCCAGTTCGCGGTCGCCGCTGCCATCGTCGATGTTGGCGCGGAACGTGGCCACTTCGATGATCTCGCGGCCGAACACCACATGCGCCAGGCGAAAGCGGCGGCCGATCAGGCGACAGTTGCGGAATAGCGCTTTGACTTCTTCCGGCGTGGCGCTGGTGGCCACGTCGAAATCCTTGGGATGGCCGCCGACCAGCAGGTCGCGGACGGCGCCGCCGACCAGGTAGGCACCAAAGCCCGATTCGCGCAGGCGGTACAGCACGCGCAGCGCGTTGGGGCTGATGTCCTTGCGCGAGATGGTGTGCTGATCGCGTGGGATGACGCGCAGCGTGAACGGAGATGTAACTGAGGGTTCGATGATGGCGCTTCCGTCTTGTGTTGCAGGATTGCCCAACGGGTTTTAGCGCACTATACTAGCGCGCTGCACAAGACGCACCAAACGCTCCCTTCGTCTAATGGTTAGGACGTGGCCCTCTCAAGGCTAAAACAGGGGTTCGAGTCCCCTAGGGAGCACCACCGTCGTCTGACTGCAGAACACGCCAAGACCCCGCACTGCGGGGTTTTTGCGTTATTGGGCATGGGTGGTTGCCGCTGGTCGGGTGGATGCGCCTCGATCCCGCCCAGGGTCAGATAAGCGCAGCTCCCATGGCAACGCCATCGATCCAAGGTGCTGAGATGCGCCGACTGGCTGAGGCTGGTTACGGCGCCGGGCGCTGCGGGTTGCGCCTTGCCGCCGATCGCGCACTTCAGTCCTGCGGCTGCACGTCGTGCAACCTGGCGTGGGCGCATGGGCGTGGCTCTTGCCGATCACCCCAATAAAAAAATCATGTAAGGCCCAATCAACACATAGGCCTGCGCGACCGCGCGTCCGCATCGCCGCAGCGTGCGATCAATCTCGCATTGGCGCGCAGCAACGGCAGATCGACGTGGATGTTTGCATTGCATGGCAACTCCTCACTCGGCGAAGGAAGGAAACGCATCGGCATCGGCACTACTGTCGGTTTCGGCGGTGGCGTCATGGGCATGCAGACTTTCCAGGTGGCGCACCGCCACATGGAAGACGGCATGGCGCTCGGCCAGCACCTTGCGCAACCGCCGCGCGGCATCTTCGACATACATCAGGTTGGCGCCATTCAAGCGGGCAAACGCCTGCTCGTCGATGCGCCGTACCGCCGCCTGCACCGGCGTCGCCAGTGCCTGTTCGCACAGGCTGACCAGCTCGCGGATGTCCAAGCGCTGCGCGCATGCGCTCAGCTCCACGCGCACCTGCGCCACGCTGCGCTGGCTATGCGGCGTGGCGTACGAACCGTTGTGTTGCAGCCATTGCGCAACCTCTGCGAGCGGTAACGCATCGCGCCCTTGGTGCTGCTGCAAAAACGCATCGCTCAGCAACTGGCGCGACAAGGCCGCCGAACAGGGACAGGTGGAGGCATACAGCACATCGACCTGCAACTGGATCTCGGTGTGGCCTGCCCTGGATTGCGCATCGATGCGCACCGGATAGGCGCGCCAACCGCTCAGTCCTTCGCTGCGCAGCGCCGGCATCCGCAGCATCAACTCGAAGTTCAGCGCCAGCCGCGCCGCACGGCTGCCGCAATCGGCATGACTGTCGATCAGCGCCTGCAGCAGATGCGACACCATCGCCGGCGACACCGGCTGCTCCAGATGCCGATCCAGCAGGCGGTACAAGCGCGACATGTGGATGCCCTTGAGTTCCGGGCGCGGCAGATCCACCTGCACGATGGCACGCGCGGCTACGCTGCCGCCGGGCCCGGCATCGGCCAGCCGCAGCGGCACGGCGATGTCCTGCATGCCGACCCAGCGCAGCGGCGCGCTCAGTGGGGAAGGTTCGGTAACGGCAACATCGGGCAGCGTGGCGGACATCGAAAGCTCGTAGAAGGGATGAGGGCAATCGCGCCTCAGGCGCGACCGGGAAACATCTGGAAGTAATCGTCGATACCGGCATGCAGCATGTGCGCCAGTTCGTCCTGATGCGTATCGCCGCACAGCCGCCGGCAATCGTCGCGATTGCTCATGAAGCCGGTTTCCACCAGCAGCGACGGAATATCCGGCGACTTCAACACGGCAAAGCCGGCCTGCCCGACCTGGTCCTGATGCAGCCGCGTCACCTGCTGCAGCCGCCCGAGCATCACCTTGCCGAACGCCACGCTGCTGGCGATGGTGCCGCTCAGCGACAGGTCGGCCAGCACCTGCGACAACACCGGGTTGCTTGGCACCCGCAGACGGCGCGTACTGTCGCCCATGTCGTCGGCGGCGTTTTCGCTGTCGGCGATCCAGCGCGCAAATGCAGAGCTGGCGCCGTTCTGCGACAAGGCAAACACCGACGCGCCGCGCGCCTGGCTGCTGGGCGCAGCATCGGCATGGATGGACACGAACAGATCGGCATTGCGGCGATGGGCGATCAACACCCGCTCGTGCAACGCCACGAAGCGATCATCGCTGCGGATCATGGTCGGCCGGTAACGCGGATCGGCCGCCAGGCGCTGGTGCAGCCGCCCCGCGACCGCCATGGCCACATGCTTCTCGTAGCGCGCATCGGCACTGACCGCGCCGGGATCCTTGCCGCCGTGACCGGCGTCGATGGCGACCACGTAGGGATGCAGGCGGGAGCGCGTGGGCGCAGCCGCCGCAACGGCCGGCTCGGTCGGATCGGCCGCGGACAACGACGCAGTGCCGGACACAGCAGCAAGATCGACCACCAGTGCACCATCCTCCCAGCGCGCCGTGGCTGTCAGCGGCTGCGCCAGATCGAGCACCACGCGCAGCCCATCGCCGTGCGAGCCGCTACGGATGGCGACGACCGCGAGATCGTCAGGCAATGGATCGATCTGCGGTGGTTGCGTCGAAACGCCCGGCAGGTCGATGACCAAGCGCGCTGGATTGGACAGGCTGAAGCTGCGGTAGGCGACCTGCGTACTCAATGCGAGCCGAAGTCGCAGTCCCGCGCCCTGACGCTGCAGATTGCAACTGCGCAGCAGCGGCTGCGGCTGCGCGTGGACCAGGTGCGGCGACAGCACCAAGGCGGCACCGACGGCGTGCAACACCTGCCGCCGCCTCATCGAGCCAACCCCGGAGGATCGACGTGGCCACCGCGCCACTTCGAGCACGGACGGTTCGGCATGGTGACCAGGCAAACGACACTCTGCGGCAAGGAACGCGACACGGCGTGACCGGACGAACGATGGATGAAGTGTTATAAAGTAACACTTATTGCGCAAAATCAAGCCCGCCGTGCCCCGCCACTGCCCTCACGTTCACTTTTACCGAAGAGCACAACGATGTCGCCCGTCATCCCCGACAGCTATACCGCCTGGCGCCACTGCATCGAAGTCGACTGCGCCCAGCCACTGACCGCCCCTTTCATCACCCAACGAATCGCAAGCCTGCGCGATCTGAGCGACCACCACACCCAGCAGTTCTTGCGTCGTTGGGGCGAATCTCATCACCGGCGAGTGATTGGATGGTTTGAACGTGCCGGTGGCGAACTCGAGCCGAGCCGCTAAATAGCGCGCGCGCTCCAGCACTGCACATCACGCCTGACCGGATAGGTCCAGGTAACAGCGGATGCGGTTGACTGTTCCTCGCTGATCGGCGGACGGTATGCCGCAGCGATTTTCTGCGACAAACAATCAACAAAATCTGCCATTCAACACGTAACGTATAAGCGCCTGAATCGCAGGCGGAGTTGCCCCATGCAGGGGGAAGGCAAAATCATGAAGAACGCAAAAACCTGGCCTATGGCTTTTTGTTTAATCATCGGACTCTTCGCATCGAGCGCGGCGATGGCTGATTGCTGCCCCAGTGGCGGCATCGGCGCGCCCGCCGTCGGGCTTGGCGATAGCAATCCCAAGGCAGCCAACCTCGCTATGGACTCCTCGCTTGCCATCTACGAGTTCCATCGTGATGGCGTGACATATTTGCAAATCAACGACGTCACCGGTGTGGTCCACGCTGTCGTCGCCCGGGTGGATGACGCTCTATGGACCCTACCAATGGGCAAGGATGTGGATCGCGTTGTATTGCCCAAGAAAAATAAAATCTCCTCAGCTCCAAGCCTGAGCGAGCTGACTGCAAACGATGCAGCCCAGATCAATCAAGCCCAACTTGTCTATAAGACAAGAAACTTCACAGTGCTCACACGGCGCGGAGCAACTGGGGATCAGTGGATCGTGTCTCCCTGACCAGTACGGGATTGGCTTCAGCCACCAGGAATGTCAGAACCAATGCATGGCGGCGATGAAACATGCCGCCATGCGCTTTCAATCTTGCTTTCAGTTCTGCTTCTACGTCATTCGAGTCGCGCCGTACCGCGTCAACCGATGAGGAATCAGCAATAACACGCACTGCAACACCACGCGTCTCCCTCGCTATCCATGCACGCACCTGGATGAAATGCCTACCAGCCGGAGGCAGAATCTCGACGCAATTGAGCACACTGCGATAGGCACTCAACTGTAGCTCCAAAGACAGGCTCCTACAGTCGCCACGAAACACACATTGGAACTTGGAAGCGCAGAAGCGCTCAAGCGCCGGCGAACATAGCGCTTGATACAACCCATGCGTTTCTATTTCCAACGGATACAATGCAGCCACATATTGCTGCAACAGCTGCGATTCGATAACACCCACTCTTGTCATCTCCATCGCAACCGAATGCTGCCCTTTTGCTCTCAAATCGGCCACCACATCTTTGCGCATCCGATTGATCTGCACATTGATGTCGGAGTATTCAAGCACGCGATTGCGCAACAGGCGCTCGGCGCTGGCGTAACTTGCGCGACCAAAGGTATAAATATCATCCTTCGACTGATTCGATATACCGCCGCGGGCAGGCTCACGCAGACGGGCGTTGAAGACAAACAGAATCGTCGTCACAAACGCATAAAGCAGTTGGATATTGAAAACAGCCTGATCAAAGAACCCGAGCTGATACACCTTAGGCATCGAGAACTCAAGCGCAAAGCTTGCCAACAGCGCCCCTAAGGCATTCCCTCTCCACCCATGCCTGAAAGTCAGTACCACCATCGGTACGAGCATCGCGACCATCAAAACGTTTCGAATCGATGGATCATTCAGGACACTAAGAGTGAAGAAGAAGCTGAGGACAACAACCACAGCGACACCAACATCCCGCGGAAAACTGGAACGCACAGGGCTCTCATTCCAATTGGCCCACAACATTACCGGCAACAACAGGGTGAGCACGCCGAGATAGCTGCCCGCCCCATATCGCAACAGCAGGTCTATTACAGGGTAGATCGGCGGCCCACCGAGCAGCCCATTCAATAACAGGCTGCATAACGCATTCCAAAGCGCTAGCGCGAGAGCCGCGGGGACAAGCCACTGCTCCCGCTTGACGATGTAAGGAGCGCGGTAACGCAGCAGTCCAATCGCACAGGCGATCAAGGGCGCGTGCAATAGGGGGCTCAAATACGACCAGAGCGGGCTGAACCCCTGAAGCTCGCCCAAAGGAATCCGCAGGAACAACATCGCTGCGGCGTCCCCCGCCAACAGAAACGGCCACTCCCGATAAGGTCGATAGAGCAAGGTAACAACCCGCAAACCAACTGGTAGGTACCACTGATCAAGGGAAAAACGCCAAAGCATCAGAAACACCAGGCAGTAGCACACGCTGATCAGCATGCCCCTGACAAGCTCTTTAGCTACCGCCATACCACCACTCCTTGGTTCCACGATTCGCCCTAGTCTGGAGGGAAACTGCCTGGTGGAGTATAGCGGTGGCGCACAATTTGCAAAAAGAGCCGGTGCCCTCCCAGGCGGTTATCGCCGTTGAAGACGCGCATTGCACTTTGCTGGTGCGTTGGGCCACATGGGAATCAGGTCGCCTGACACAGCACAGGCCGGAGCTGCCGGCAGTCACGAGACGACGCATGCACCCAATCCAGCCCGACGATGACAGCCAGCGCGATTGGAGCACCTGCAGCGATGCAGGCATGCGAGACATCGGCAAGGTCCCGGCAAGACCATCAACGAACAAGGCCGCGCAGTGCGCGGCCTTGTTCGTCTTCCATGCCGATATCCGCATAACGGGGAGATCAGCCCTCCATCTGCTCCAGCTCCTTGCCCTTGGTCTCGTAGACGTACTTGAGCACGAAGAACACCGAGATGAAGGCGGCGACGGTGTAGATGCCGTACGCGCCGGCCAGGCCGATGCTGCCGAGCAGGATCGGGAAGCTGACGGTGATGGCGAAGTTGGAGGTCCACTGTGCGGCGCCGGCAATGGCCAGGCCCGAGCCGCGGATCTGGTTAGGGAACATCTCGCCCAGCATCACCCACATCACAGGGCCCCACGAGGCATTGAAGAACACCACGTAGACGTTGGCGGCCACCAACGCGAGCATGCCCATGGCATCGGACATGGCGAGCTTGCCGTTGGGGTCCAGCGAGGCGGTGGCGAAAGCATAGGTCACCAGGGCCAGCGAGACCGCCATGCCGGCCGAGCCGATCCACAGCAACGGCTTGCGGCCGATCTTGTCGACCAGCATCACCGTGACCAGGCAGGCGCCGATGCTCAGGCCACCGGAGAGCACGTTGATCAGCAGTGCGTCCTGCTCGGAGAAGCCCACCGCCTGCCACAGCACCGCGCCGTAATAGAACACCACGTTGATGCCGACCAGTTGCTGGAACACCGCCAGGCCCACGCCGATCCAGACGATCGGGCGGATCTTGCCGGTGGCCTTGTTGATGAGGTCGGAGAACTTGGGCTTGTGCTGGTCGGCCGACATCGAGGCCGAGATCTCGGCCAGCTTGGTCTGCGCGGCGGCGTTGCCGTACAGCCGCTTCAGCACCACCAGCGCCTGCTCGCGGCGGCCCTTGACCACCAGGTAGCGCGGGCTTTCCGGGATGACCAGCAACAGCAACAGGAACAGCAGCGAGGGAACCGCCTGCATCCAGAACATCCAGCGCCAGGCGGCCTGCCCGGCCCATAGCGGCTCGGTGGAGGCACCGGCGGCGTTGGCCAGCAGGTAGTTGCTCAGGAATGCGCAAAACAGCCCGCTGATGATGGCGATCTGCTGCATCGTGGCGAGCCGGCCGCGATAGCGCGCGGAGGCGACCTCGGCGATGTAGGCCGGCGAGATGACGCTGGCGGCGCCCACCGCAAAGCCGCCCATCACGCGAGCGTAGATGAAGAAGCCGGAACTGTGCGAGGCACCGGCGCCAATGGCCGAGAGCAGGAACAGTGCCGCCGAAATGATCAGGACCGCACGGCGACCCCAGCGGTCGGCCAGACGGCCGGCAAAGAAGGCGCCGATGGCGCAGCCCAGCAGCATCGAGGCGACTTCGAACCCGGTCTCGGCGGCACTGGAATTGAAGGTCTGCTTCAGGCCGTCGACAGTGCCGTTGATCACACCGCTATCGAAACCGAACAAAAACCCGCCGATCGTGGCTACGCAACTGATCAGGACGATAAAACGGGTGTTCTCACCGGCATCGGGGGCGCCGTTTACGGAGACACTGGACATGGATTCACCTGGAAGCATGCAAGGGAGCGGCCACGGGGGCGGCCGACATCGGCCGGCGACGCGCAGTGCGCCGCCGGCCACGGGACATCAACGGGTCAGATACTGGTTGATCAGGTTCTCGTAGGCTTCCTGACGGCCGCTGAGCTGCTTGGGTTCGTTGCCGGCGGCGTACTTGGCCAGATCCACCAGCGTGCTGCTGCCGTTGGCGAAATCCGCACCCGCGCCGCTGTCGAAACTGGCGTAACGCTCGGCGCGCCACTGCTCCAGCGGCGAGGAAGTCAGCAGCGCATTGGCCACTTCCAGCCCGCGTGCGAACGCGTCCATGCCGCCGATATGCGCCAGGAACAGATCCTGCGGGTCGGACGACTCGCGGCGCACCTTGGCATCGAAGTTCAGTCCGCCCGGTGCCAGCCCGCCCTGA
>NZ_JBWWVS010000009.1:0-160900 GCF_056675615.1 Xanthomonas sp. NCPPB 2864 | reverse complement strand
GCGGGGGCGTTGACGCTGGTTGCGCCCAATACCTACAGCGGTGGCACCACCATTGCCAGCGGCAGCCTGATCGGTACCACCACCAGCCTGCAGGGCAATATCGTCAACAATGCGACACTGGTGTTCGACCAGGCAGGCGATGGCACGTTTGCCGGCAACATCACCGGCAGCGGTACCTTGATCAAGAACGGCGCGGGCGCGTTGACGCTGGATGGTGTCAACGCCTATCTCGGTGGCACCACGATCAATGCGGGCACATTGATTGGCGATACCGACAGCTTGCAAGGCAATATCGCCAATGCCGGCGCACTGGTGTTCCAGCAGACCGCCAATGGCACCTACGCAGGGATCCTGTCGGGTACCGGCAGTTTGCTCAAGGATGGTGGGGGCACCTTGCTGGTCACCGCCAACAGCAGTGGCTTCACCGGGCCGACCACGATTGCCGCAGGAACCTTGAGTGTGGGTAATGCTGCCAATCCAGGCGCCGCATTGGGCGGGCCGGTCACGGTGGGCCCGGGCGGCACGCTTACCGGCAGCGGCAGCATCGGCGGCCTGACCTCCGGTGGTACCGTGGCGATTGGTGGCACGGCTGGCACGATCAGCGTCGGCGGCAATGCCGCGCTTGGAAATGGCTCGACCCTGCAGGTCACGCCGGGCGCAGGCGGCACGGTGACACCAATCAGCGTGGGCGGGGCGGCCACGCTGGCACCGGGCAGCACCCTGCAACTGGTGCGTGCGACCGATCTGCCGTTGTTCACCGAGATCCCGGTCATCAGCGCCGCTGGCGGGCTGACCGGGCAATTCACCAACGTCGTTTCCGACTACGCCTTCGTCACGCCGAATGTCAGCGCCAGTGCCACGGCGCTGTCGGTGTCGTTTGGCCGCAACACCGTGGCCATGGTCGATGCGGTCACCGCGCCCAACCAGCAGGCCGCCGCAGCTGCGGTGGATGGCTTGCCGACCACCAGCCCGGTCTACCAAGCGGTAGTGCGTCTGCCCGACGACCCGCAAGCGATCAGCACGGCGTTTGCCTCGCTGTCGGGCGAAAGCCATGCCAGCACGGCGACCGCTTTGCTGGATAGCCGCTTCCTGCTGAGCGGCGTCGGCAATCATCTGCGTGGCGACAGTCAGGATGCGCGGGTGGGCGATACCACGGTCTGGATCACCGGCCGTAGCCTGCCCAATCGTGTCGATGGAGATGCCAACACCGCTTCGGTGCGGCGCGAGGACAACGGCATCATGGCCGGTGCAGAACGGCGCATTGGCGAGCGCAGCGTGGTCGGTGTCGCGGTCGGTAATCAGGATATCGAAACCCGCTCGCGCGAATCCTTGGATCGTTCCGATATCGATGGCACCCATGCGGGCATCTACGCCCAGGCCGATTGGTCCGCGTTCGCTGTGCAGGCTGCGGTCGACTATGCGGACTACAGCGTGGACAGCAGCCGTCGGGTGATGTTGCCCGGCGTGCTCGAAGAGCGGCTGACCAGCAATTACGATGCAAAGGCCGTCACCGTGTCGCTGGAAGCGGCCTGGAACCTGCGCACCGGCAATGCGGTGTACAGCCCGTTTGTTGCGGCGGACTACACGCACCTGGAGACCGACGGCTTCAACGAGCGCGGCGGCATAGCCGGGCTGTCGGTGGACAGTGCCAAGGACGAGTACACCACCAGCACGGTGGGCGTACGCGGGCGTTGGCAGTTGGGTGCGGCGGCCGGGGTGTACGCCTCGGTGGGTTGGCGGCATGCGTTCGGCGACCGCGCCGTGGAGCGGTCGGCCGGCTTTGTCGGCAGCGGTTCGCAGTTCTCGGTGCAGAGCGTCACGCTGGCCAAGAACGCGGTGGTCGGCGAACTGGGCGTCAGCCTGATCACCTCGCCCAACAGCCGCATGGCGTTGTCGTTGCAGGGACTCAACGGTGATGGCCAGACCGCATACGGCGGCCAGGTCACCTGGGGCTGGAGCTTCTGATTCACCGCAGACCAAAAAGCCCCGGCATTGCCGGGGCTTTTTTTTGCCTGATGCACAGTGCTGCATGGCATCGGTGGTTACAGTGACCAAGTGCGGTCGGGTGCCGGTCGCGATCAGAACTGCCAGCGCAAGCCGACATTGGCATTGATGCTGTTGGCATCGGAACGACCGCGCTCGGCGCCCACGTTGCCATAGATGGAGAAGGCATCGTTGAGCTGGTAACGCACGCCCACCGAGGCACGCGCCGACTGCTTGGACACCGGCTCGCCGGCCACGTTGAAGCGCGCTTCCGGCAGACCAGTGAACCAGGCGGTGAAGTCCGAGTTCGGATTGCCGAGCAGCGAACGGTAGGCGATCAAGCCATCGAAGCCCCACTTGCCGCGCACCAGATGACCGCGCACACCCACCTCGCCATAGCCGGCACGCAACGTGTCGCTGTTGGCGCTCAACCCCAGCCCGGTGGCCGAGGCTTCGCTGAAGGCATCCTGGGTCTGGCTGACCACGCCTGCGGCAATGAACGGCGACAGCCCTGCCTGCGGCATCAGGCCGACTTCGGCACGCAGCGACCAGTTGGTGTCGTGGCGGCGATCCTGCAGGCGCTCGCCGATGCTGCCGGCCTGCACCGTGCGTTCGGTGTCCACATTGCTCATGCCGTAGGAACCGATCCCGGACACATACGCCTGACCGATCGGCTGATACAGATACGCGGTCATCGCGTAACGGTCCGAGCGCAGGCGGCTGGCCGATGCGTCGATGTGCGCACGGTCCTGCCCCGAACTCAGCGCCGCACCCACGATGGTGCCGGCGCTGCCCATCGGCAGATCCACGCCGACGGTGGTGGCCTGCTGGGTGTAATCGGCCGAGTCGAAACCCTTGCCGCCCAGTTCGCCGTCCAGATAGCTGCCCTGCATCCAGGTGGTCAGCGTGGTGGTGTCGGCCAGGTAGGGCAGGCGATCGGCCGCCACGCGTGCATCGTTGAGTGCCGACTGGAAGCCCAGCGTGCGCTCGATGCCGTGTACCTGGCCGGCCAGGGTCGGCAGCGATGCGGCAACCTGCGCATCGTTGGCGGCCAGCAGCGCGCCGGTAGCGCTGATCAGGCCACCCAGGTTATCCGTATCGCCGGAGGCCACACGCGTATCCAGCACCTTGACCAGCGTATCGGCCTGCGTGGCACCGTTGATCACCGACTGCGGCGCACCGGCCGCCTGCGCGCTGGCAGCGGAGGCATTGCGGGTCAACGTGGCGGTGACGGTGGTGGGGTCGTAGGCGAGCGAAGCAGTCCAGAAGAAGTTGTTGGCGTACTGCACCCGATCGAAGCTGCCCTGCAACGTGCCGGCCTTGACGATCTTCTCGCTGCTGCCGACGTTGTAGCCAGCCGCTTCCGGCAGCAACAGCAGGTTGCCCTTCAGGCTGGCCTGGCCGGTGACGGTCAAGCCCTTGCCCAATTCGATGGCGGTGGTGCCGGTGTTGTTGGCCAGGCTGTAGCCGCCGTTGATGACACCGCCGCGCGATTCGAACGTGGCCGAGTTGAGCACAATGACATCCGAACGCAGGCTGCCGGACAGTGCGAGCACGCCGTCGCTGACGCTGGTGCCGCCGGTGTAGGTGTTGTTGCCGCTGAGCGTGAGCCTGCCGGCGCCGTTCTTGGTCAGGCTGCCGGCGCCGGAGATGTCATTGCTGAAGGTACTGTCGTAGCCGGAGGTCACATTCGCCGCCCAGTTGCTGGCGAACTGGCCCGGGCCCTTGATCGCCTTGGCCGCATTGACCAGGCCGAAGCCGTACAGCGCATCCACGCCGGGGTCGCCCAGGTCAGTGGCGGTGGTCAGCAGGGTCTGCTGCAGGTTGGAAGCGCTCATCCACGGATACACGCCCAGCACCTGCGCCGCGATGCCGCTTACAGCGGCCGTGGAGAACGAGGTGCCGGCGATCTGGCCCTGCAGCTCGGTGCCGGCCAGCGCGGGTGCGAAGTAGCTGCCCGGCGCCACCAGGCACCACTGTGCGGCGGCGCCGCAATGGTTGGAATAGCTGGTCAGGCCGGCGGCATTGCCGGCGCTGTCGATGTTGACCGCGCCCACGGCCAGCCAGTTGTTGCGCAGGCCGGCTTCCTGCACCGGCGTCGCCGCCGGGTAGGAGGCTTCTGCCGCGCCTTCGTTGCCGGTGGCGGCTACGATCAGCGCATCGGCTTGAACCAGCGGGGTCAGCGCATACTTCCAGGCCAGTGCGGCATTGGCACTGCTGGCTGCATCTGCGTACGAGGCGCCGATCGACAGATTGGCGATGCGCACGCCGGCTGCCGCCAGGTCCACCGCCGCGCGGCGGGTCTGCTGGGTACCGCAGGAGTTTTCGGCGCAGATGCGCGCATAGAACAGGTCCGCATCCGGCGCGACACCGCCGGCGAAGCCGTCCTGGGCGGTGCCCAGCACCAATGCCGAGACGACGGTGCCGTGGCCGCGCAACGCGTTCGATGCGGATTCCGGGGTGCCGGGGGTGTCGGTGTAATCGTTGGAGGTATCGACCTTGCCGCTGATCGGCGCGTAGCTGCCATAGAGGTTGTCGTCCAGCACCGCCAGCTTGACGCCCTGACCCTTGGCGCCGGCCTGTTGTGCCAGATCCGCATTGGTCGGCACCAGCAGGTTGCTGGCCAGGCCCTGGTAGCGGGCGGGGGCAGGTGCCGGCGTCGGCGCGGTGTTCGGCAGCGGGTCGGCCGCGGTGGTGTCCGGCGTCGTTGGAGTCGTTGGAGTCGTGGGCGTGGGCGTGGTGGGCGCTGGGGGAGTGGACGGCGTCGGGGCGACCACCGTGGTCTGCGGTGGGTCACTGCGGACATTGCCGCCACCGCCACCGCCGCCACAGGCAGTCAGGACAAGGCAGGAGGCGATCGTGGTTGCGAGTAGCGAGCGATTCATGGGTTGGTCGATTCCGGTAATTAGCGCGCCGCAACTGCAAAATTTCTAAAATTTGGCGCAGACGATTCCAGCACCGGGAAAAGCCGGTGTGGCGTTGGATTTCACGCGTTATTCACTTTATCCGCCGCGAATCTGTCCCCTCAGATAAGCGCTCCGGATAACACGGTGATGCGCCGATGCATCGAACCATGTGCTTGCGAGATTGTTTAACGGCGCTACCGGTAAACTCTAAAACATGAACGGACAGTTGCTATTCAGAGAAAAACATCCCGCATAGGGTTTTACGATTTAGTCCATAGCCAAAACAGATTAAAAAGCGCCTTATCAGGCTCGACTGCAAGGAAATGTCATAGCGAACGCGACAATAAGTCGTCACGAATCTCCGGGGGCGGTAATCCTAAATGCGATGACCATCGCAGGTAATCAGGAAATGCGTCGAAGATGTCGGTAAATTGCCCACACGGTGTAGCGGATTCGACTGTAAGTTAGCAGCTCTAACGGACTCTTCTGTATCAGGCCTGATCGGATGAGTTTTATCGCAGTGACATCGAAGTTATATTAAATTTTTTGCTGCAGAACGAATATATCCACCGCATTTATATCGACCAAAAGCGAGCGAACCCTGCCATTATGCTCAATTCCCCGCTTTTCCTGCATGAAATGCGCAAAGGGACATGCTCGAAGAAACGCTGGATATTCAGTGTGCCGAATGAAACGTCGAGACAGGCACGTCCTCGCTTCAGGCCATCAAGCTGAATGCTGGGAGAATATTCAAGCCGATCTTTTTGGGGGAAGAACCAACATTCGGCGTGCCCCTACAGCCGATTACTCTGATTCTGTTCTTATCGACGCCGCTGCGTGCGCCACACAAGGTGCGACATCGGTGTCATCGCGGCATGGCCGAGCCTGTTCAGGCCGCAGCGGTTCTGTCGGGAGTGCGCCGCTGGCGCTGCGCTAGCGTCTGCATAAATTGTTCAAGTTGCCGCGCCGCCAAATTTGGGCATCACAGCTATGCTCGAGCCCGATGAGTACCCACTGCACCGAAAGAATGTCCACGGAAGGCACCGACCAGGGCCTGCCGTACCGCGTGGTCGCTCGACAGCTCGGGCATCGGCGCATCGTGTTGGAGACCTTGCAGGTCTGTGGGCATCCCGTACCGCTGCCGGCCGCGCCCACCTTCGGCTCGCTGCAGACCGCGCTGGAGATCGGCACCAGGCTGGCCGAGCAATACATCGGCCAGTTGATCGTCAAGCAGGCCGGTGGGCGGCCGGGGCTGGCGGCTGGCCCGGCGCCGCTTTAGCGGGGCCCGATCGGTTTCGACGTGCTGCCGTGGGAAGCCGCATTCGCGCCGGCAGCACGCGCTGCGGTTGTCGAACCCCGCCGCAGGCTCATTGGGCCCTGGCTTTGGCCAGTGCCGCCTTGGCGCGTGTGCCGGCGGCCGCACCGACGCGCTTGTCCAGCACCTTGGCCAGTTCGTGCAGCTGCGCCTCGGTCACGCCGATGTTCAAGCCGATCTTCAAATGCGACTGCAGTTGCGCCTCCACGCCTTCCAGGGCGGCGAGCACGCTGATCGTGGCCAGTTCACGGCTCACCCAATCCAGGTTGTCGCGGGCAAAGATGTTGCCGAACAGATGCGTCTTGAGGTACTGATCGATTGCCGGCGCAAACGCAAACAACGGCCCGGTCACCGGCGCACCGGCCAGACGGGTCTGGTTGGCGGTGCCCAGCGCCAGCAGCGCATCGCCGCTCGGTACCGGGCCGGGCTCGTGTCCCGGCGCATCGGCGATGCCGCGCTGCTTGCGTGCATCGACGACCTGCATCAGCGCGGCCAGTGCATTGAGGCTGCGCGGAAACCCGGCATATGCATACAGTTGGACCAGTACCTCCTTGCAGTCGCTGATGCTCAAGCCAGCATCGAGGCCCGCCTCCAATGCGGTGTTCAAGCGGTCGATATCGCCGGTGGCCGCAAACGCGGCAATCGGCGCAATGGCCTGCTGGCTGGGCGACAAGGTGGCGTGTGTCGTCATGGACGTGATCTCCGAAGGATGTGCTGCCGCGGGGGAGGGGGCAACAGAGAGCAGGGCAACTGCGCCCAACAACAGCGCAGCCATGGGGAGCGCGGCGCAGCGCGCTCGCGCATGGCATCGCATCTCTCCACCGATCTAGGGGCAAGGCAACGCGAATCCAAGCATCCACTGCCGGACCGTGCGATGCAGATGGCGCCCCAGCTGCGCGCACACCATGTCGAATCGAACGCACCACGCTTGCGTTTTTCATCGCCGTCTCCTTGCCATACGTACCGACAAGCAGCATGAGGCAGATGCAACGCCGCTCCATCCATCCAGCTTGCATGGTCCTATGAATGGCGCTCATCACTGCAAACGCGCATTGGAATTCAAGCCATCCTGGATGCGTACTGCTGTGCGATCGAAAACGCAGTTGGTGCCGGAGAAGTTCTTCCGCGCCAGCCGATTGCTAAGGTTTTCATCTGTCTGTTCCTCCGGTGGATGGAGCCCAGCGTAGAGAGCGTCCTGGAGCACGCACATCTTTCTATGAAATAGGGTCATGGCAGCGGTCCAGCGGTCGCTCGGCAGGATGAGTGGTTTGGGGTCCCGATGCTTGTCCGTGCAGCCCATCGCGCAGAGAAGACCCAGCATCACCGCGCTCATCACGTGGCAGCTGGCAGCATCGGGGCACGTTTCACCAACGCGCCCAATGAGTCCGCCATGAATTCAACTGCCATGCCCGCCCGATCCTGGGCCATCCATCCGTTCCATGCAGCCGTGCTCGGCGGTGTGTGGCCGCTGTTTCTCGGTGCCTTGCTGAGCGACTACGCTTACTGGAGCAGTCATCAGATCCAGTGGGCCAACTTTGCTGCGTGGCTGCTGATCGGCGCGATGGTATTGACCACCATCGCCTTGCTGTGCGCGATCGTCGGCTTCGTTCGCGGAAGCCGCAACCTGATCTATGTAATTGCGCTCGGTGCCGCATGGATTGTCGGCTTCTTCGACGCCCTGCATCATGCACGCGATGCCTGGGCCATCATGCCGGCGGCACTGGTGTTTTCTGCGATTGCGACCGCATTCGCGCTCGTTGCAACCTGGGCGGGGCTATCCAGCCTGCGCGTGGGAGGTGCCCGATGAAGCGTCATATCGTTACCGTCCTGTCGGTTTCCATTCTCGCCGCTGTACTCGCTTCCTGCGGCAAGGCGCCCGAGCTCAAACAACACGGCGCCAGTCCCGAGCTGCCTGCGCCGGATCGCGGCCTGCTGCCCGACATGACCATCGCCGAGCCGGCAGCCTGGGGCGAGCGCAAGCCCACCGTGCCCGCGGGTTACCGCATCACTGCAATCGCCACCGGTCTGGGCATCCCACGCCAGACGCTGGTATTGCCCAATGGCGACATCCTGGTCGCCGAAGGCCGCGGCGGCAATGCACCCAACCTCAAGCCCAAGGACGTGATTGCAGGTGCGATCAAGGCCAAGGGCAACACCTCGGTCAAGAGCGGCAACCGGCTGACGCTGCTGCGCGACGCCGATGGCGACGGCACCTACGAACTGAAGACCGTATTTGCCGACAAGCTCAATGCGCCGTATGGCCTGGCGCTGATCGGCAACGCGCTGTACGTGGCAAATCAGGACGCGCTGGTGCGTTTTGATTATCAGCAAGGGCAGACCAAGGCCAGCGCTGCGCCCAGCAAGGTCACCGACTTGCCGTCGGCCATCAACCATCACTGGACCAAGGCCCTGACCGCCAGTGCCGATGGACGCTATCTGTATGTTGCGATCGGCTCCAACAGCAACATCACCGAGCGCGGCATGATTGCCGAAGTCGACCGCGCCCAGGTCTGGCAGGTGGATCCGGCAACCGGCGCCCACAAGAGCTATGCCACCGGGCTGCGCAATCCCACGGCACTGGCGATCCAGCCCGGCAGTGGCGCACTGTGGGCGGTAGTCAACGAGCGCGACGAGATCGGCCCGAATCTGGTGCCCGACTACCTCACCTCGGTACGTGAAGGCGGCTTCTATGGCTGGCCCTACAGCTACTGGGGCAAGAACGTGGACACGCGGGTCATGCCGCAGGATCCGCAGAAGGTCGCCTCGGCCATCGTGCCCGACTACGCGCTGGGCTCGCATGTCGCCGCACTCGGTGTCGCGTTTTCGGCGGCCACGATGGGAACGCAGTTTGCCGACGGTGTGTTCGTCGGTGAGCACGGCAGCTGGAATCGCGACCCGCCAGTGGGCTACAAGGTGGTGTTCGTGCCGTTCCGCGATGGCCGCCCGGCGGGCGACCCGATCGACTTCGTCTCCGGTTTCCATGGCGACGATGGCCTGACCCGCGGCCGCCCGGTCGGTGTCACGCTCGATCCACGTGGTGCATTGATCGTCGCGGACGACCTGGCCAATACGATCTGGCGAGTGACGCCGGATGCGGCGCCTGTCGCGCCGCAAGCGGCTGCACAGTAAGCCTGCCTGTCTACCCGGTTCTGCAAAGGACCGGGCAGTATTTGATGTGTTACCTGCGCCGGGGTGCGGGGCAGGGCTACCTGTAGGCCTTATCGGGAACAACCCAACTTTTCAGAGGCGCCGGTCTTCAAGGCACGAGCCTCTGTTGGCCGTCTATCAGCATCGCGATTGATCGGCCTCGAATGCAACTGTTAGGGATGTGCGTCGATGAATACCGAGCGCAGCATCGTCTTGGCGGACCAGCACAAGGGATAGGCATCGCCGTCCCGTTGACATACAGTGCCGGCCCCGCGTCGACCTGGACGACGCAGGCATCAGTGCGATGGACCTCTGGTGAGCCAATCGGCTAGACGCAATCACCAAGGCAAGAACAGACGGACCACGCTCTGCCGATCACCCGAGGCTTGTTGTTGATGTTGTTCAGATGTTCGGTAGTTGTTGTCGTGGCGCTCTTCGCTTCACCTCTTATCGCAGCGGAGTTGGTCGGCCGGGCAACCGTGACCGATGGCGACACCATCACTGTCGCGCAGAAACGTATCCGCCTGTGGGGCATCGATGCACCGGAAAGCGCGCAGCAATGCACCAGCAACGCTGGCAGCGCATGGCCTTGCGGCCGACGTTCGGCTGCCGCACTGGATGGCTACCTGCTCGACAAGACGGTTCGCTGCCAACCCAAGGACACCGATCGCTATGGACGGATCGTGGCCGAATGCTATGTGCAGGGGCAGTCGGTCAACCGCTGGATGGTGCAATCCGGTTGGGCGGTGGCCTACCGCGAGTACGCCACCGCGTTCGTTGCCGACGAGCGCAACGCGCAGCAACAACGGCGCAGCCTCTGGGCCGGCAGCTTTCAGATGCCTGCTGATTACCGACGCGGCAAGCGCACGCAATCGGCACAGCGGGCTCAGGCCGCAGTGCAGACGCAAACGCCTGCGCACTGCGCCATCAAGGGCAATATTTCCAGCAAGGGCAGCAAGATCTTCCATATGCCCGGGCAACGCGATTACACGCGGACCAGCATCTCACCTGCCAAGGGCGAGCGTTTTTTCTGCACAAGCCAGGAAGCAATCAATGCAGGCTGGCGGCGCGCGGCGCGCTGATGGCTGGCAAGGTGTGCGATTTAGCGTCGAGCAGCTGATCGCGACGCTTGTCGATCCTGCTGGGGTGTTTTGGTCAATCGACCCAGCGCGGCGCAATCACCACACCTGAGACATGCACATGCGCCGCAAGCTGTGAGCTGCGTGCTGACCGTCGCGCCAAGAGGGGCTGACAAAACATAGCCAACGTTCGTCGGTGCTATGGACGAGGGACTCTGAACCCCAAGCGTATGAGTGATGCCGATCCCGAGCACCGGCCGGGCCCGCCTGACGGCCGCGCAGTAGTTCTGTTGGCCGCTCTAATGCCCGACAAAAGCCTCAATATTCTGCACCAGGCTGCGGCGTGTGTAGGGCTTGCTTAAAAACGTCGTCCGGCTGGGTAAGCCATTGGGGGAATGCCCCAGACCCGATGTCAGGATCGCCGGCAGATTGTTGCCATCCGCGCGCAGATACGAAATCAGGCCGTATCCATCCAATAGCCCCGGCATCTGCAGATCGGTAAAAACCAGTGCAATCGCCGGGTGCTTATCGATATGCTCCAGCGCGCCCTGCGCATCGGTTGCGGTGACGACCGCATAACCGCTCTCGGTCAGCAGCAGCGTGGCCAACTCGAGCGTGTCAGCATCGTCCTCGACGACAAGAATCAGTTTTTCGTTTGTAGAGCCCATAAAGCAGGTTTTCTGAGGATGCATGCATCACACTACGTTTCCCACGCGAAAAACACGTGATCGATTTGAGAACCATGAACAGCACGCAGGACTTTCCCGACCATCGCTACCGACAGGTCGTCGAGCTGTCACTGGATTCCATCAAGGAAATTGCCTTGGACGGACGCGTCAGGTTCGTCAACGCGCATGGTCTGGCGCGTGTGGCGTTTGTCGATGCCGCCTCTGTGGTGGGTCTGCCCTGGGTGTCGTTATGGCCGAAGCGATTCAGGCCGCGCGTGCGGCGGGCGCTCGCTGCTGCCGAGCGCGGCGAGTCGCAGCAGTTCGAAACCGAAGGTACGAATGCAGACGGGCAGCTCCAGAGCTGGTTGGTGTCGACAAGCCCGCTGCGTAACGCGGATGGCCGGATCGAGGGCGTGCTGGCGGTCAATCGCGACATCACCGAACGCCGGCAGTCGCAACTGGCGCTACGCACGCTCAACCAGACGCTGCAGGCCCGCACCGAGTCTGCAATCCATCACGTTGAGCCTGCTGCAGCGGCGACGCACGACCAAGTACGTGCAGAGGCGCAGTCTCCAAGCATCGAGGTCGAGCTGGATATTGCACGTGCTGCGCAGCGCCTGGCAGAGCGCGTGGCCGAGCGAGCGCAGGAGGGTGACGCTGTGGGGCAACTGTTGGCCGGTGTCGTTCACGACCTGAACAACGTGCTGCAAACTGCAGGCGCTGCCATCGATGTGGTTCAGTCGCGCGGCGCCCTTGGCGAAGCGGATCAGAAGATTTTGCGCATGGCAGAGACCGCTCTGCAGCAGGGCTCAGTCATGGCGCAACGCCTGCTGGGCTTCGCGCGCAAGCATCCTTATGCTCCCGAACGCGTCGAGCTCAATGCGCTAGTCGCGCGCCTGCTGCCCCTGCTTCAACAGGCGGCAGGCGCTGCGGTATCGGTCGAGTGGGAGACCACGACTTGCGACAGTGCCGTATTGGCGGATCCACACACGCTGGAACGGGCCTTGTTGAACCTGGTGATCAATGCGCGCGATGTCTGCGCGGTGCTTGGCAGGGTCTGCATCACGGTGGCGACGCGGACGCTAGCAGATGTGGATGCTGCCGGTCGTCGCGCCGGCGATTATGTCACCCTCTCTGTCCAGGACAATGGCAGCGGCATTGCACCGGAGATCCGCGATCAGCTGTTCGACGCCTACTTCACCACCAAGCCGGCAGGCAAGGGCACCGGGCTGGGCTTGGCACAAGTGGATGGGGCGGTCAGGCAGGCCGACGGCTATATTGAAGTGCAGTCGATGCCAGGGCAGGGCGCCTGTTTCACGCTTGGCTTCCCGGCAGCGGAGCCGACTGGTTGCTGACATCAGCGGTGACGGCGGCGCCTAGATACTTTCGAGAATACCTAGCGGCGTCACGGTGCATCTGCCCATCCATTGTCTGGCGTAGTGGTGCGCGGCAAGTTGCGTGTCGAATCGCATCTCGCGCCTGTGCCCATACAAGGTGATCCCATCGTCGAACGACACCAGAATCTCCGGGAAGAAGACGCCGTCCAACGGAACCGTATGTGCAGTCAATCGATAACGACCAATCTGCCGGAACATCGTGGAGTCCATCATGACCTCGGTAGCGGTAATGGCCGGCGTGAAGCGATTGCATTAAGTCGAGGAGCAATTGCACCTTGATCGCTATGTTTTCGATTTGCAAGCAGCGCGGATAATGATCTGCAGGTAGCCTTGAATCGGAAGAGCACAATCGCGGTGGTTTATGCACAGCCCGCTTATGCAAATAAATGCGGGCTCCAATGTCGCGATTGCTTGTCGCGCCGAAACGATCGAGCAACGGCAGTGGCGGGGTTATCTGCGATGTTTCCACGGGGCGTTCGTCTCCAGCACCGGCCATCACTACGTGTGCTTGTTGCTGGACACATCTGACGATGTACCCGATGGCTAGACCTGACTCTCCAGTACCGGCTCGCCAGCGAGGACGGCAATCTCCAGTCGGGTCAGGTGGTCGCTGAATCCGCCGCTCGCGCGGGCGATGCGGCGAGCGCTGGTATTGACGACCGGCTTGACCAGGCGGGCAATCTGCATGCCTGCGCGCTCCAGCGCCGAAACCAGCGCCACGTCTTCGCTGCACTTGAGCGCAGAAAAACCACCGGCGGCCACGTACGCAGCCACACTCATGCCAAGATTGGCACCATGCACATGCGGATGCCCGTCGCGACGGATTTCCTTGGCCAGGAAGGCTTGCCGTGTTTCGGGACGGAAATCGTGCCAGTCGGTCACCTCCACCACGCCGCAGAACACATCCGCCGCGCAATCGAGCTGTGCCGAAAGCCAGTCCGGCGGCACGCAGGTGTCGGCGTCGGTAAACGCAAGCCAGCGTGCCCCGCGCGCAATCGCGGCCGATGCCGCCGCTGCACGGGCAATGCCGACACCACCTGCGGTAGCGACGGTTCTTGCGCCGTGCGCGCGTGCGATGGCGCCGGTGCCGTCACTGCAGCGATCGAGTGCGACATGGATTTCCACGCGCTCTCCAACCAGGTGAGGATGCGCGGCTGCAACCAGAATGGACTGCAGGCACTTGCCGATCAGATCCGCTTCGTTATGCGCCGGAATGGTGACCGCGATCATCGCAGCTGCTCCTGTTGCGCAATCGACGGCCCGGACATCCAGGCCTGCAACACGAAGTCCGCATCCTGGTAACAGCACAGCGTGTCCATCGCCAATGCCTGGTTCAGCGCGCTGTGGACCTGCTCGGCGCTGCGCAACGCGCCATCGAAGTCGTGCCGCCAGTGACATGCCACAAGGCAGCCGTTGGCGGTGAGCGAGCGGGCGAACAACGCCACGGTTTTTTCGAAAGCCGCGGCGTTCAGGTAATAACCCACCTCACTGAAGACGATCAGGTCGAACAGCCCCTCCGGCCAGTCCGACGGATGCGCCGCCTGCTGCAGCGTGACCGCAGGCAGCGCCTGCAGCCGCACGCTCGCCAGCTCGACCGCCTGCTGCGACAGATCCGTCGCCAGCAGCGTGTCACAGCGCTGCGCCAGCTGCGCGGTTAGCTCGCCATTGGAACAGCCAAATTCCCAGCTACGCGCGAACCTCGGATAGGGCAGGGCACCGAGCAGGATGTCGCGCTTGCGCTGCTCGTACCAGCGCGAGCGATAACCGAACGGGTCTGCATCGGCGTACATCTGCTCAAAATGCTCAACGCTCAGCGCGGTCATCGGACGAAGACCTCGAACGGCCGCGCAAAGCGCTCCAGCACCGGCGGCGGCAGAATCGGCTCTGCAACGGGTGGCGTGCAGTGGCCCAACTGGGTGGCAAAGCACGCAATGGCGCGCTGCTTGGCACTCAGCACTGCGGGCGATAGATCGAAGCGCACGGCAGCGCCATCGGCAAATACCCCATCTTCCGGACGCGACCAATGCCACGCCCATACCGGATATTGCAGACGCCGCGCCGACTGCGCCTTGCACGCGGCATGGGTCGCACGCGATGCGGCTTCATGATCCGGATGGCCATCGCGCTCCCAGGTCACCAGCACGGTGTCATGCGCAGTGATCAGATCGCCGAGGACATGCGCCATGCGCGCTTCGCATGCCGCCAGCGCGCCATCGCCCAGTGCGAGGTGGGTCGATGCGCCAGGCAATACACCCAACTGCTGCACGGCGGCATCCAGTTCAAGGCGCCGCGCCGGGCCCAGCACCTGCGGCTGCCAGCCGGGTTCGTCGGGGTAGGCCTGCTCCCCATCGGTCAGCGCGACGATCATTACCGGTACGCCTGCGGTACGCGCAGCGGCGATCAACCCGCCACATCCAAGCACCTCATCGTCCGGGTGCGGTGCCACCACCACCAGGCGCTGGCTACCTTGCATCAGTTGCGACAGCGTGACGCGTGGCAGCTCGCTCAGGTACGGCGCGGAGCGCCATGCTGTTTCCGGCGTGCCTGTGCCCTCGATGGGCTGCCCGGCTAGATCTTCCAAGGCAATGTCTCCTGTTGGCATAACTCGCCCAGCGCCTGCAGGTCGCGTTCTGCGTGATGCTGCCGAATAAACACCGACAGGTCGGCGCAACGCTGCGCATGTGCGCGGTTGCCGCACAGCGGGCCTGGCCCCAACGCACGCGCGACCCGATCCAGCGTGTCGCGCGCCACCGCTTCGACCACGCTGCGTACCTGCAGGACGCCACGCAGATGTGCCTGTTCCGGCTGCGCGTCGATGCGCGTTGCCAGCTGACGCAACAACGCAGCTGCAGATGCCAGGCCTGTATCGATGGCGCCCAGATGCGCGGCGGCATGCGGATCCTTACTCACACGCGCAGAGGCACGCAGCACATCGGCAACCGCAACGGTGGCGCCGAACCAGCACGCGGCGATGCCCGCACCGCCGTGCCAGAATCCAGGTCGGGTCAGGTACGCATCACCTGCGCCAATCTGCCGCGCTGGCGTATCGGAGAAGCGAACATTGGCCGTCTCGATGCCTTGCATGCCGACTGCCTGCCACGCACTGCTGTCGATCTGAATGCCGGGCTGATCCAGCGCCACGGCAAACAGGCAACTGGCGCCTGCATGGCGCGTCGTCACCAGCGCATGCGTCACTTGCGCCGCACCCGAACACCATGCCTTGGTGCCGTTAAGCACTTGTCCGGAAAAACGCATATCCGAGCCGGGCGGCTCGGCCGCCCACACCGCCCAACGCTGGGTCTGCGTGATGAGGTCCACCCCCAGATCGGCACAGATGGCTTGCGCGTCGTAATGCGCTTCCAGGAACTTGGCCGCGCACAGGTCGTCTGCCGCGATATCGGCAAGCGTCTGCCAGCGCTCCAGGGTGCGACCACGCCCGGGAAGCGGCAGCGTCGGATGTATGTGTAGCCACTTGTCCGCAATCGACTGCTTGAGTCCGTCGGTGCGGGCTGAGTCGGTGTGCGATGCAAAGGCAAGGGTGTGCGATGAAATACGTGCGCTCATCGGGCCACGCTAAGCAGCGCACGGTGCAAGGGGTGTGACGCGTGACAACGGTTCTCGAGGTGAGAAGCGAACAGAAGCGCAGGGATATCACTGCAACTTGCTGCGCAAATCGATACTCAGAAAACAACCGCGGCCCTGCCGCAGCCCGACGACGCGAGCGCACTCTCGGATCTGGATGGCGCTGCGCCCACCGCCGATTGGACGGTGCATGCCGGCGCGTCGATCCTGGTGCGGCCCGACGGCCGCATCGCCTTCTGCAGCCATGCCGATGCGCCGGAACGTCTGCACGCGGACTGCAGGCATGTCTTCGGCCCGGCGACAGAGGGCGCTGCAAGTTACGCCTGCCGTGATCGGCTTCTCCCACCGCACGATGACGCTGCGCAGGACGGTACAACGGGAACGCTGCTCCCGCTTTGCTAGGATGCGCGCACATGCTATCCAGGAGGCCAAGCGCATGACGCCCACAGTGTTTCCAGAGCCCGAGCTGTTCCTGCCGCAGCGCGGCGAGCCCGCGTTGCGGTGGGGAGTGCTGGGGCCTGGAGCGATCGCCTCGGCGTTCGTGAGCGCGCTGCGCCGCCATACCGGGCAACAACCATTTGCAGTGGCCTCGCGCACGCGTGCGCGTGCCGAGGCCTTTGCGAGCACCTGGGCGATGCAGCGCGCCTATGACAGCTACGAGGCGCTGGTCGAGGACCGCGATGTCGACATCGTCTATATCGCCACACCGCACAGCGAACATCTGCAGCAGGGCTTGCTGGCGCTGCGCGCGGGCAAGCATGTGTTGATCGAAAAGCCCATGACCACCTGCGCCGACGATGCGCGCGTGCTGGTGCAGGAGGCGCGGCAGCGCGGTCTGTTCCTGATGGAAGCCATGTGGAGCCGCTACCTGCCGCATACCTCGGTGCTGCGGAAACTGCTGGCCGATGGCGCGTTGGGCGAGCTTCGCCATGTGTTCGCCGATCTGAGCCAACGCGGCCCTGACGATGCGACGCACCGCCAGCGCAATCCTGCGCTCGGCGGCGGCGCGCTGCTGGACCTGGGTGTGTATGCGGTGCAGTTCTCTTCAATGATCCTGGGTGCACCGACCGCGATCACGACCACCGGCGCGCTGACCGACACCGGCGTGGATGCCTTCTCGACCATGGTGCTGTCGCATGGCGGCACCGCGCAATCCACGCTGATCAGTTCCATCTTGGCCCGCAGCAGTTCCACCGCCTATGTCACCGGCAGCCAGGGCCGCATCGACCTTGCCGGCGAATTCCACAATCCGACCACGCTGAGCCTGGTCGGCAACGACCACGCCAGCATGCCCGCAGTGTGGATGGATCCAACCGGGATCAGCGGCTACGCGGGCCTGTCGTGGCAAGCGACAGCCGCGGCGCGTTACATCGGGGAAGGGCGCAAGGAATCTCCACTCCATCCGCTGGATGAAGTGATCCAGATCATGACCACCCTGGATGCGGCGCGGGCACAGCTGGGATAGCGGGTAAGACGTCTGCAGCAGCCAAGGCGCGTTGGCAGAAGCGGCGTACGACCAGGCACCTGTTCACCGCCGCATCGCCAATGCAGCAGGTATTGCAGCTGATGCGAGCCCGCCTGTCTGCAAGCTGCGCAGGCGAGCGACGATCAACGCGTAGCGCGCAGCAATGCGGTTTTTCACTAACAGGAAGGGATCGACGCTCTTCAAGCGCCGCCCGACGCGCAGGGCCGGCCGCAGCAAAAACAAAGCCCCGCGTCTGCGGGGCCTTGTGGTGATCTATGTGCGCGATGCGCGATGGACGCGCTTCGGCACTGCCAGGCGCGTTTTGTTGGCCGCGCTTAGGGCAGATCGCATTTGATTTTCGCGTCCACATAATAGGGCTTTGGGACGTCCGGGTTCTTGCTGGTCCTCTCGAACACCACCTCGAACGAATCCAGATCCACGGTACCGTTGCGCGACTTGCATGCGTCCTGCAATTTCTGCTTTACCGCCGCGATACCCGCGTCGCGATTGGCGCCATCGGCGCTATTGGTCAGATTGGCGATCTCGGCAAATGCAGGCGAACTCAGACCCAGCAGGCAACCGACAGCCATAAGCGTGTGCAGCTTCTTCATACAGTCTCCTTTGCGATGTCTATGATCTTCCGGGGGCATGGACGACAACGGCGATCGATATTCAGCGCAACAGAGCGCCGCGTGCGGTCCAGCCCGGCGCAGCATAGGCCGGGCGGGTTAAGGCCTCGTGCACGTGCCGTACCTGCGGTAATGGAGCGCTTTGGCGCATGGGTCGGTTGCAGATGCGCTCAGCGCTCAAACGCAAACGGCCCGGACGAGCCGGGCCGTTTGCGATGCCGCAGATCAGAACTCCTGCCAGTCGCTTGCATCGTGCGAGGTGCCTGCAGCCACTGCGCGTTTCGCTGCAGGTGCCTGGCGTGGCAAGCTTTTGACGGCGGCGGGCCGGCCGGCAATCTCGCTGAGCTTGGCCGCAACCGGCGGTGCCGGCCGCGTGGTGCGCGTGCTGCCCTCGCTGATCTTGAACACCGATACCGCCTGCGTCAGCTGCACGGCCTGCTCTTCCATCGAGCGTGCGGCGGCGGTGGCTTCTTCCACCAGTGCGGCGTTCTGCTGCGTGGTTTCGTCCATCTGCGTCACGGTGGTATTGACCTGCTCGATACCGGCCGACTGTTCCTGCGACGCCGCGGAAATCTCGCCCATGATGTCGGTCACGCGCTGCACGCTGGCTACGATCTCGGCCATCGTGGCGCCTGCGGTATGCACCAAGGTCGAGCCTTCGGCGACCCGCTCGACCGAATCGTCGATCAGGCTCTTGATCTCCTTCGCCGCAGCGGTGGAGCGCTGGGCCAGGGTGCGGACTTCCGATGCCACCACCGCAAAGCCGCGGCCCTGTTCGCCGGCACGTGCCGCTTCCACCGCCGCATTCAAGGCCAGGATGTTGGTCTGGAACGAGATCCCGTCGATGACGGAGATGATGTCGGCAATCTTCTTGGACGAGGCCTCGATACCGGCCATGGTGCCCACCACCTTGCTCACGATCTCGCCGCCCTGCGATGCCACGCCTGCCGCACCGATCGCCAGTTGATTGGCCTGACGGGCGTGTTCGGCATTCTGGCGCACGGTGGAGGTCAGCTCTTCCATCGACGCGGCGGTTTCTTCCAGATTGGCGGCCTGCTGTTCGGTACGCTGCGACAGGTCCTGATTGCCTGCAGCGATTTCGCTGGCGGCAGAATTGATCGACACGGCCGAGTGCTGGATACGGCCGACAATCTCGGCCAACTGCGCGGCAGTGGCGTTGGCATCATCACGCATCTGCGCGAACACGCCCTTGAAGTCGCCGGTCATCCGCGCGGTGAGGTCGCCTGCGGCGATGGACTGCAGCAGCGACGACAGCGATTGCAGGTTGCCGTCGGCAGTGGCCATCAACTGGTTGAGGCTATCGACCATCACATGGAAGTCGTACTGGAAACGCTCGGCATCGCCGCGTGCGCTGAAGTCGCCGTTGGCTGCGGATTGCGCCAGCTGCTTGATCTCGCGGTTCATCGCAGACAGGTTGGCCTTTACCTCGTCCATGGTCTGCGTCAGCACCGCCTTCTCGCCGGGCAGGCGGTCCATGCTCTCGCTGAGGTCGCCGATGGCGTAGCGCCCCATGATGCGTGCCAGGTTGGTCTGCACCGCCAGATGCGACGCCACCAGCGTATTGGTGTCCTTGGCCATGCGGCCGTAGTCGCCAGGAAACGCCGCAGCATCGATGCGGAAACTGGTCTGGCCATCATCGTGTCGCCTGGCCATGTCGCTCTGCGCGTCGAGCAAGGATTGCAACTGCTTCTGCATGCCACGCATGGCACGCAACAGGCGGCCGGTTTCATCCTTGGCGTCGCTTTCCACGTCGTTGTCCAGCTGGCCGTTGGCAATCGCCTCTGCGGCGTTGGTGGCGCGTGCAAGGGGCTGGGTCAGGCTGCGGGTGATGAGCCAGGCGAGCAGGCTGCTGATCACCACCACGGCAACGCCACCGAAGATGATCAGCAGCTTGCCGCGATTCATCGACGCTACCGCATCGGCATAGGCTTGCTGGCTCTGGCCTTCCTGACGGGTCACCAGTTCGCGGATCTTGTCCTGCCACGCCATCGTCGCCGGGCGTGCCTTTTCGCTGAGCAAGGCTTGCGCAGGCGCGTTGTCGTTTTGAGCGGCAAGCGCCATGACCTGGTCGTTGATCTTGCCCGAGATGGCGCGTCGCGCGTCCATCTCGGCGCGAATCTTGCGACCTTCCTCGGAGCTGGGCAGCGTATCGAGCTTGGCCCGCAGGTCGTTGTAGCGCTGGCGCTGCGCCTTGATGGTGGCCAGCGCTTCGTTGTTGAGTTCGTCGCTGGTGGCCATGGCATAGGTGCCCAGCGCGATCAGGATCGATGAGTTGGCATCCAGCATGCCGTTGCCGATCTGGATCTTGGCCATGCGGTCAAGCACGATGAAATCGAATTGCTGTCGTGCTTTGGCCATGGTGACCAGGCCGGTTGCCACCAGCAGGCCCGACAACAGAATCAGGATGCCGAAGGCGACGCCGAGACGGCGCCCGACGTTATAGCGTTGCAAATAGGCGGTCATGCGGGTCGTCCTGATGTCCAGTGGGTGGCACCGGCGGCAGGTCGCGTGATGTTCGCGTGAATGCCTCGGCAACGTGATAACGACGCAAAAATCGGAAACTTGAACCAATCATCCCGGCTCGTATTTAGCGTGCGTTTTATTCACGCCGGTCAGGAAAAAACCGACTGGCAGCGCGACGACGTCAGCACGATACTGAAGACGCTGCTCGCATCCGCGCTGCTCTTGATGTCTGGTCTGTGCCGATTGACAGGCAGCCGCTGCATGAATGACCCATCTGATCATTCCGTCGTCGGCGGCGCGCGATGCAGCGTCCAGCGCAAGCGTTGCTGGCGCGATGCGCATCGATCTGCCGCTGCGTCGCCTGGCCGGCATCTTGTGTCTGCACGCAGTGTCGGCAAAGGCGAACTCGCAAGGACGTCGGCAACGTTGCCGGCACGTCGGAAGAAACGTGCCAGTGCGGTTGCAACGGTTGGCACCATCGTCGCTGGTGTCAGGCATGCGCGCTGGCCGGTGTCTCGATACGTTGGTCAGTCGGCGCTTCCGCTCCGGATGTCATGTGGTGCCATCACCGGCTCACTCCGCCACCACGTCCCAAGCGCGATCATGGTCGGCATGAACAGCAGTCAGATCACCGCGCGAACGATCACGGTCACCCCGGCAAGCACCGCATCAGCCGGCAGCGAGGTGGTAGTGCAGTTGTCGGCCAGCCCGGACCCGCGCTGGCAGGCGTGTTTCCATTTCGTCGTGCAAGGCCGCGATGGCTTCTTCCTGCAGGGCAGGCCGGTGTTCGACAACGCAAGCTTTCACGGGATCTTGCAGGCCGGGCAAGCCGAGGCCTTCCGCCAGGAGCTGCCGGATGTGTTGGTATCGGCCAGCTTGCTCGCGCGTGCCCAGGTGAACAAGGACGCAGCGCGATAAGCGTGCTGCTTCAGCAGTAGGAAGTGCTCAGAGAGTCGTGTTCGGTGGCGGGTACTTGGTGACCAGCCCGAAATAGCGGTGGTACGGCGAGGCTGCTTGTATGCACGACCGCCGGGCATCCATACGCCGTGAACAACATCGCTACTGCACAGCTCGAACGCTGCTGCACGTGGCACCTAGCACTACAGATCGAGCGCCATATCCCAGCGCTCCAGTCCGGGCGCATAGCCATCCACCGTCACTTGCTGCACCACAAAGCCGAAGCGGGCGTAGAACAGCCGGGTATGTTGACTGGTATCCAACAGGACACGCCGGACATCCGGCATCTGGCGCAATGCTTCAAGCCGGGCCAGGAGCAACTGCGTCCCCACGCCGCAACGGTGCAAACGCGGGTGGACCATGCCCCAGCACAAGCTCGCCGTGGTGCCATCGGCGCCGATCGCGTAGCCGGCGGCGCCAGCGACAGCATTGCCGCGCTCCAGTAGCTGGTAGTGCCACGCCGCGGCGTGATGGCTCAGGAAGCTGGCGAAGTCGGCACGTTCACCGGCGCTGAAGAACACCGGCACATTCGCATCGAAGAGCGCCATGCAGGCGTCGAAGTCCCGAGGTTGATACGGCCGAATCGTGTCCATCTGCATAGTCTGCCTCAGACGCGCAGATGCCATGCAGCGGCGTGACATCCTGCCCCGTGACCGCCACGCCTGCCACGCCACCTGCGCTCAGGCCCGGGCTGTCGCCTCGCGCACGAAGTCTGCATAGGTGCGCAGCGGACGCCCCAGCATGGCCTGCAGTTTTTCCACCGTGCCGTCGGCCGCCCGCATACCGTGGGTCTGGATGCCGGCCATCATCAGGCGCATGTCGTAGGCCAGCCAGGAGGGGCCGTAGGCGGCCATCTGCGCTTCGAAGGCATCCACGTCGTCGCCTGCGTAGGCGATCTCGCGCCCAAGCGCCGCACTCCAGACCTTCGCGGCGGAAGGGCCCGTCATTGCATGCGGGCCGACCAGTTCGAGCGTGACACGCTCAAGTGCGGCGGGTGCGCGGTCGCGGCGCAGCAACTCGGCAACCGCGATGTCTGCAATGTCGCGCGCATCGATCATGGCCACTCCTGTCGAGCCGATCGGCATCGGGTAGACGGCGTACTGTTGAATCGTCTGCTGGATCATCGCTTCGTTCTGCATGAAATACGCCGGGCGCAGAATCGTGGCAGCGATGTCGAGGCTTTCGATCATGCGCTCGACCGTGTGCTTGCCGGTGAAGTGCGGCACGTTGGTATACCTGTCGGCATGGATCACCGACAGGTAGACGATGCGCTCGATCCCTGCTTCCTTGGCAAGATTCAAGGCGATCAGCGCCTGCGTCACTTCGTCGGGAGTGACCGCATTCAACAGGAACAGTGTGCGCACCGACGACAACGCGGCGCGCATCGACGCGACGTCGGTGAGGTCTGCAACCACTTCGGTGACACCGGTCGGGAAAGCGCGCTTGCCGGGTTGGCGAACCAGTGCCTTGACCTCGGCGCCTGCGTCGGCCAGGCCCTGGGTGATCAGAGAACCGATGGTGCCAGTGGCACCGGAAACGAGAATGCTCATGTGAATCTCCTGCTATGGATGGAAGAGGTGTCAGTGCGACATATCCGCTGCGCTTGGCGTTGCGGTGACGAGACGATAGGTCGTTGCATCGCCAATACGAAGAGGCCAAGATGTAGACGCCTGGTTTCAAATCTGGAACACCATGGATCTCAATGCATTGATCGATTTCGCGCTGGTCGCGGCGAACCAGGGCCTGGGAAAGGCGAGCCGTGCCAGCGGCAGATCCAAGGCGACCCTGTCGCGTCGCATCGCCGAGCTGGAGGAGCAACTGGGAGTGCGACTGGTCGAGCGCAGCGCACGTGGCCTCAGGCTCACCGATGCCGGGCAGCTGCTGATGGAGCGCACCGAAGTGCCGTTGAGCGAGGTGGCCGAGGCCATGTCAGCCGCACGCGAGGGGCTCTCGAGCCCGCGTGGGCGCTTGCGGGTGGCATCGCCGGTGCTGTTCTCGCAACTGGCGATGGGACGGATCGGCGCAGAGTTCTGCGCGGCCTATCCGGAGATCACGCTGGAGGTGGTGGCCGAGGACCGCACGGTCGATCTGGTGGAAGAGCAGTTCGATGTGGCCATCCGCATCAACCCCAGCCCGGACAGCAGCTTGGTCGGGCGCTGCTTCGCCAGGGATCGGCTGGTGGTCGTGGCCGCCCCCGGCATCGCCATGCCGACCGGCGGCGCGGTTACATCACTGCCCGCCGTGGTGATGTCGAGCTTTCAGCCGACCACATGGACGCTCGATGACGGGCGTCTGGTCCTGGAACCCATTCCACGACTGCGGTTTTCCTCGTTCCTGATGGTCCGCGACGCGGCGATAGCAGGCGGTGGCATCGCGCTCATTCCGCAGTCGATCGCCTGGAACCAGCTCGCGCGTGGCGAACTGGTGCAGTGGGGCACCATCGCTGGCGCGGAGCCGGCGCTGTGGGTGTTGCACACGTCCAGGCGCCTGGCTGCCCCGAAGGTGCGCGCCTTCGTGGACTTCATGTGCGAGAGGTATCCGGACGCCTCGCTTGTGCTCAAGGGGTAGGGCGCTGCCTCCAGCTTGTGCGCGCCAGCCTGCGCGCCGGCCTGCGTGGACGCGTTATCGCCTGGAAAGATCCATCACCGAGGTGCAGACAGCGCTGTGAAAGCGCTGGATCGATCAACCGATCAACACATGGATGGCAGGCGCGTTTGCGCGTCCTCGAACACGCCGGTACGGGCACGCGCCGCCGCGTCGTGACGTCGGTAGAACCGCCTCGCGCTCAGGGATGCATGCCGCAATGAGGCAAGCCCTCCCTTGCACAGCTGACCACTGCAGATGCCCAGCCAGCCGCGCGCCGAGCACCCGGTTCCCTCACACGCGCAAGAGCCGCCTGGCCAGGCTGCGGCCGGGCGCGGCGTCGGCGTGGTCGCCGCCAGCGCCCAGGATCGGGCGGCGCAGATGGGGCGGCGGCAGGCAGATCAGCACGCACGGCGTCTTTGCCAGTGCCGACTGCAGCGAGGAACGCCAGACGCCACGGCGGACGACGGCGTCGTGTTCGACCACCAGCACATCGGCGCAGGCGCGTTTGAGCAGGCCGGCGATCTCGCGCCGCGGATTGCCGACGGCCACGTGGATGCGCACGCGCAGGTCCTCGTCGGGCAGCTGCTGGACCAGGTCGCCGAGCCAGCTGGCAGCCGCGTCTTCGCTCAGCGGCTTGTCGTTGAACAGGCTGTCCACCAGCAGGCCTTCGCTGACTTCTGGCACGACGTGCAGCAGATGCAGGTCGGCGCCGCGGCGACGCGCCAGGGCCGCGGCATCGCGCAGCGATTCCAGGCTGGTTTCGCGGCCGGTGATCCAGCAGGCGACGTGACCGCCGACAGCGCCATCGCGCGGGATCGCATCGGCATAGGGCAGGGTGAGCATGGGCGTGGCCACGCGTTGCAGCACCCGCGCGCGCAGCGACACATGCAGCGGGCGCGGCAGGCCGGTGCGCTCGGACGGCGGCATGATCAGCAGCGCGTCGTCGCGGCTGCGGCAGAACGAGACGATGCCGGCGGCGGCCGGGCCGCCGGCAAGTGCACGCTCGCAGCCCGGGTAATTGGAAGCCTCGGCAAAGAACGCATCCAGCGACTGCTGGGCCTGCGCACGCTTGCCCTTGGCGTGCACGTGCAGGATGGTCAAGCGTGCGCGCAGGCGGTCCACCAGTTGCGCCACGGTCGGGATGGCGGCATGGCAGGTCTCGGAAAAATTGGTGGCAAAGATCAGGTGGGCGGGGGTGGTCTGCATGGCTGGCTCCGTGGTCAGTAGATGAAACCGTCGATGGCGCGCACTTCGCGCAGCGATACGCGCTGGCCCAGCATTTCGCGCAGGGTGAGTTCGATGCCGCGCGACAGTGCGGTCATCGGGGTGTCGTGCACGGTGTTCTCGAACGGGTCCTCGATGGCGCTGCTGGCGCTGTCGATGGCGATCAGGGTGAAGCTGATCAGTACCGAGGCGATCGGCATGGCCAGGCCCATGCCGGCGATCAGGCCCAGCGGCACCAGCCAGCAATACATGTTCACCAGCGTGCGCGGCAGCGAGGAGAACTGCCGCGGCAGCGGGGTGTTCTTGATGCGCTCGCAGGCGCCCTGGATATTGGCCAGCGTGGTGAGGTTGGCGTCCAGCGACGACCAGCGCAGGCTGTCGAGCATGCCCCAGTCGCGCGCCTGCTGCAGTTGCTGGCCCAGCCGCAGGGTCAGCGCGTTGGGGATGTTGGCGTAGCCGCGCAGGTCGTCGGCGCGTGCCTGGCCGAGCAGCCCGGCCAACTCGGGAAACGGGTTCTGCCGGCGCAGGTGACAGCGCAAGGCGTGCACGAAGGCGACCTGGTGCACCACGATATCGTCGCGCAGTGCGGCCTGGCGCGGGTCGGCCGGGTCCACATCCAGCGCGGTCAGGGCCTGGCGTGCGATGGCGCGCGAGGTGTTCACCAGCGCGCCCCAGAGTTGGCGCGCTTCCCACCAGCGGCCATAGGCCGCATTGGCGCGGAACGCCAGGAAGATGGTGAGCGCCGAGCCGAGCTGGGCCAGCGGCAAGGCTTCGATCGACAGCCACTGCCAGCCGAAGAAAGTGTAGAGCACGGCCACGGCGCAGTCGAACGCCAGCAACACCAGCAGGCGCTTGTAGGTCTTGGGCCAGATGCGTCGCAACGGAAACGTATCGCGGGTGATCATGGGAGAGGCAACATCGACGTGGGGTGGATGCATTACACCCAGCCTCCACGGTCGTGTCTGCCATCCTTGCGCCAGCGTTGGACAGTGCGCGCACCGTCCGAACGATGCGGCCGGCCTATCTTTCGATAGGGTGAAATCCGCAGCCCTGGCCACGATGCTGTGGCATCAACCACCGCAACAGAGGAGCGGCATTGCAGCGCAGGGGCATGGGTAGCCAATGGACAGACTGAGACTGCCATTCAAGTGGCGCGGGCAGGTGGTCAAGCTCAATCGCGGCCCGACGCTATGGGCGTCGCTGGCGATGCTGGCCTCGCTGGTGTGGGCGGAGTGGTACTCGCACCTGGGCGTATCGCTGGGGCTGCTGTACATCCTGCCGGTGGTGCTGGCGGCCACGGTGCTATCGCGGCGCGACATCGTCATCGCGGCGATCGCCTGCGCGGTGCTGCGCGGCCTGTTCGTCACCGACGAAACCCCGGTCGAACAGGCGCTGCGCTTTTTCATGGCGACGGTTGCCTATGCCGGCTGCGGGTTGCTCGTGGCCGAAATCAGCCGCACCCGCCGAGTGATCCTGGCCCATTACGTGCAGCTGCGCGCCGAACAGCGGCTGCGCCGGCGGCTGGAGCGGCAATTGCGGCTGCTTGCCGAGAGCAGCCCGGCGGCATTGCTGACCGTGGCCGGCGACGGCCGCATCGTGGCGGCCAACCGCGCCGCGCACGAGATCCTGGACATGGCCGAGGAGTGCGGGCTGGAAGGCCGCGCGGTGCGCGAGTTCCTGCCGCTGCTGGACGATGCGCTGAGCATGAGCGCCAACCTGGATGGCATGCGCACCTCCGCCAGCACCTGGGGTTGCCGCAGCGACGGCACCCGCTTTCCGGCCACCACCTGGTTCTCGGTCTACGAAGACAGCGCCGAGCGTCACCTGGCCGCGATCCTGGTCGACACCAGCGAGGAAGTACGCGCACGCGAATCGGCGCACTTCGACGATGTGCTGAAGAACAATCGCCTGCTGGCCGGCGCGGTGTCGCACGAGATCCGCAACCTGTGTTCGGCGGCGGGTGTGGTCACCTCCAACCTGGCGCGGCATCCGGCCATTGGCGCAGATCCGGATCTGGCCGCGCTGCGCAGCCTGGTGGCGGCACTGATGGAGCTGGCGTCCTTCAATCTGCGTCGGCAGCTGCCCGACGACGCGCATGAAACGCGGCTGCAGACGCTGTGCAGCGAGCTGGATGTGATCATCCGTTCGGACTGGGAGGACGTCGAGGGCCAACTGGTGATCCAGATCGCGGCCGACTTCCCCTCGGTGCACGGCGACCGCCATGCATTGCTGCAGGTGCTGCTCAATCTGGCGCGCAATTCGCTGCGCGCGGTGCAGGCGCTGCCACCGCAACGCCGCCAGTTGATCGTCAGTGCGCGCCTGGAGCAGGAGCGCGCGGTGCTGAGCGTGCGCGACACCGGGCCCGGCATTGCCGAGCCGAGCCGCCTGTTCCAGCCGTTCCGCAGCGACAGCGATGGCTCCGGGCTGGGGCTGTACATCTCGCGTGCGCTGATGGCCAACCAGGGCGGTCTGCTGCGTTACGCGCCCGGCGGCGAAGGCGCCTGTTTCGAGCTGCATCTGCCGCTGGCGCACGCAGCATATGCGGAGGCGCTGGATGGATGAGTCGCGGCGCGCACCGGTGCGCCTCTATCTGCTGGACGACCACACGCTGTTCCGCGAGGGCCTGCTGCGCCTGCTCGGTGCCGACGCCCGTTTCGAGGTGGTCGGGCAGTCCGGCGCATTGGCGCAGGCCATCGTACAGATCGCCTCGCTGATGCCGGACGTGGTCATCCTCGACTACGACATGGGCGAGTACAACGCGCTGGACTACATGCGGCGCCAGGCCGAGCAGGCGCGCCGTCCGGCCACGCTGGTCGTCACCGCCGGCCTGCCCGAGCGCGACGCACTGGCCTTGATCCGGCTCGGCGTGTCCGGTATCTGCCGCAAGGATGTCTCCACCGATGAACTGATCGACAGCATCCATGCGGTGGCGATGGGCCGTGTGCTGATCGACCAGCGTTATCTGCAATCGCTGGTCGCCCAGGGCACCCAGGAAAGCCGGCCCAGTTTTACCGACCGTGAGCGCGAAGTACTGCGTGGCCTGCTGCGCGGGCAGTCAAACAAGTTGATCGCACGCCAGCTCGGCAGTTCGGAAAGCGCGATCAAGGCCACCTTCCAGCAGCTGTTCAACAAGCTCGACGTGCGCTCGCGCAGCCAGTTGGTGATGGTGATCCTGCAGGATTATCGCGATCTGGTGTGAGGTGTCGTGGTCCATTGAAGCCATCGGGCGAGCGATGCAGATGCAGATGCAGATGCTTGTCCGCTGAACCCGATGCAGTTGCAACGGCACGCTGGCAGATAGGGCGTGCGACAAGCCCGCATGTGTGACGCTGATCTGCCGCCTTGCAGGCATGCCGATCGGGATGCGATGGGTGGTGTTCCCGGACAAGCGACGAGCCTCACGTCATCACACGATGTCGGACTCATCTGCACGAGGCATGGACAAAGCGCCGGTCATCATGCGCGCCTGATGGAGAGAGGTGTTACATGGCGAAGCCGACGCTGTTCTTCCTGCACGCTCTTGGGTCCAGCAGCAACGAGTGGTCTGGGGTGATCCAGCTACTGGAGGCGCGCTTCGATTGTGTGGCGCTCGATATTCCCGGCTTTGGAGACGCGCCGCCGCTGCAGCATGTCGACACCGCCGCACTGGTTGCCTGGTTTGTCGACGAGGTGATCCGGCGGCAACCGACCTGCTGGTTTGTGATCGGACACAGCATGGGCGGAAAGATCGCCACCCTGGCAGCGGCGCAGGCGCGCGATGGCGTGGCCGGGCTTGCCGGCCTGGCCGGCGTGATCCTGGTCGCGGCGTCGCCGCCAGCGCCGGAGCCGATGGAGGAGTCACGCCGGCAGACCATGCTGGCCTGGTTCGAAAAGGGCCATCCCACCGGGCAAGAGGCCGAGCAGTTCATCGACGACAACTGTGCGGCGAGGTTGCCTGCGCCTGTGAGGGACGCGGCTGTAAACGATGTGCTGCGAACCAGTGCAAAAGCATGGATCGCCTGGCTCTCATACGCCAGTCGTGAGGACTGCAGCGCGCAGGCCGGCTGCATGCACGTGCCGGCGTTGATCCTCGCCGGCAGCGAGGATGGCGACCTCGGCGAAGCCGCGCAAACCGCGCTGAACGCGCCGCATTATCACGCTGCGCGTCTTGCCGTCGTGGCCGATGCCGCGCACCTGATCCCCTACGAACAACCGCAACACCTGGCGCAGCTGATCGCAGCGCATGTGGAGCGCAGCATGGACACGTGCCTGCCCGATGACTTCGTCAGGCTGCTCAATGCAGACCGGGTTGCCCCGCGCATGCGCAAGCTGCTGCTCAGCCGGCACGCTGGCCCACCCGCAAATGCGCAAGGCG
Source organism: Xanthomonas sp. NCPPB 2864 (assembly GCF_056675615.1). Taxonomy (NCBI): domain Bacteria; kingdom Pseudomonadati; phylum Pseudomonadota; class Gammaproteobacteria; order Lysobacterales; family Lysobacteraceae; genus Xanthomonas; species Xanthomonas sp. NCPPB 2864. Next base: position 131,124 of record NZ_JBWWVS010000009.1, on the reverse strand, counting down.
TGCTGAGCCAGCATCAACTGGAGATACTCGGCGCAGTCGTTGCGCGCGTATTGGATGGGGAAAGCGATGCGCGCGCGATTGCACGGCGGATCGACGTCCAGCTTGCCGAAGGCGCAGGAGATGGTTGGCGCCATGCCGCGTTGCCACCCGATCGGCTGGCAATGCCGCTGGGGCTCGACACGCTCGACGCGCTGAGCAACGGCTTCGCTGGCCTGCCTACGGAAACCCAGGACCATTGGCTGCGCGAGGTGTCGCGCGCGACGGCTGGCGATTCCTCGGCACATGGGCTGGATGCAGCGCAGCTGGCGCACTGGTTCGAGGATGTGCGCGCCGAAGCCGTGCGGACCTGGGTCAGCCTTCCCGCCACGATGGCCGCATTGGGATACGACGGCTTTGCGGTTGGCGGTGTCGGTATCGACAGCCTGGGCTATCCGCACACTGCAGCCGACCGGCAGGAAGCCTGGCAGCTTCCCGCCGAAGGCCTGCGATGAGCCGGGGCATCAACGACGCTGCGGTCGATGTGGTGGTGGTAGGCAGCGGAGCGGGCGGCGGCCCGCTGGCCGCACGGCTTGCACAGGCAGGTCTGTCGGTGGTGGTGCTGGAGGCGGGTGCGGCCTTCAGCCCTGCCTCCCATCTGCCCGATGAGCTGACCACCGGCATCTACTGGATGGAGGAGCGCCTGAGCGGCGGGCAGACGCCCACCGCATTCGGCGCCAACAATTCCGGTTCTGGCCTGGGTGGTTCGACCCTGCACTGGGGCGCCTTCTGCCCGCGTCCGGACAAGCGCGATCTGAGCCTGTCGACGCACACCGGGCAGCGCAGCATGGACTGGCCGATCGCGCATGAAGAGCTGCTGTCCTATATCCGCCGCGTGGAGGAGTTCATCGGCGTCTCCGGGCCGGCGCACTATCCGTGGGATCCCGAGCGCAACTACGCCTATGCGCCGCCGCAGCGCAATGCGTCGGCCAACGCAATGGAGCGCGGTTGCCGCACGCTCGGCATCACCGCCACCGACGCGCCTGCCGCGTTGGTGACCAGGGCGCATGCGCAGCCGCACTACGGCATGCGCGCGGCCTGCAACAATTGCGGCGCCTGTCATCAAGGTTGCAGCAATGGCGCCAAGGTGAGCGTCGATACCACCTGGCTGCCGCTGGCGCGCGCGCACGGTGCCCAGTTGCGACCCGGCTGCCGGGTCATCGATATCGAGCGCGATGCGCGTGGCATGGTCAGCGCGGTGGTCTATCAACAGGACGGACGCGAACTGCGCCAGCGGTGCGCAAGCGTGTTCCTATGCGCAGGCGGCGTGGAAACACCGCGCTTGCTGCTCAACCTGGGGCTGGCCAACTCCAGCGGTCAGGTCGGGCGCAATTTCATGGCGCATGTGGCCACCCAGGTGTGGGGGGAGTTCGATGCGGACATGCGCATGAACCGCGGCTACCCCTCGTCGCTGATCACCGAGGATATGCTGCGCCCGACCAATGCCGATTTCATCGGCGGCTATCTGGTGCAGAGCCTGGGCGTGCAGCCGATCACCCTGGCCAACACTCTGGCACGTGGCGCAGGCCTGTGGGGGAGGGAGCTCGTCTCGACCATGGCGCGCTACAACCGCCTGGCCGGCATCGGCATCAATGGCGAATGCCTGCCGCAAGATGCCAACCGGCTAAGCCTGTCCGACGAGTGCGATGCTTTCGGCCAGCGCAAGGCGCGTATCGACTTCAGCTACGGGCCCAACGAACGCGCGATCGATGCCCACGCCCGCGCATCGCTGCACGCAATCTGGGAGGCGGCGGGCGCTCAACGCATTTTCGCCGCCGCCCGCTCCGCACACACATTGGGTACCTGCCGCATGGGCGCCGATCCGGAGCAGGCCGTGGTCGACCCGGACGGCCGCGCATTCGACATCGCCAACCTCTACATCTGCGACAACTCGATTTTTCCAAGTGCGCTGGCAGCCAATCCTGCGCTGACGCAGATGGCACTTGGCCTGCGCACGGCGGAGCGTTTTCTCGCCCGCTAGTTGCGTGCATACCACCACCTCTCTCTACCACCAGGAGTTCAGCATGGATCTCGGAATCAAAAATCGGATCGCCCTCATCAGTGGCGGCGACTCGGGAATGGGCAAGGAGACTGCGCGGCAGCTGCTCGAAGCTGGCGTGCGCGTGGCGATCACCGATCTTCCGGACGGCACGCTCGACCAGGCAGTGGCCGAGCTATCGGGCCTGGGGCAGATCATCGCCATCGAGGGCGACGTCACGCGCGAGCAGGACGTCGCCGCCATCTGGACGCAGGTGCGAGAACAACTGGGCGACCCCGACATCTACATCAACGCAGCGGGCGTCACCGGCGCAACCGGCGACTTCCTGGAGGTCAGCGACGCCGGCTGGCTTGGAACGCTGGACATCAACCTGATGGGCGCAGTGCGCATGTGCCGCCAGGCCATCCCCGCGATGCGCCGCAATCAATGGGGCCGGATCGTGCTGTTCGCCTCCGAGGATGCCGTGCAGCCTTACGTGGACGAGCTGGCCTACTGCGCATCGAAGGCAGGAATCCTCAGCCTGGCCAAGGGCCTGTCCAAGGCCTACGGGCCGGACAACGTGCTGGTCAATACGGTGTCGCCCGCCTTCATCGCAACCCCGATGACCGACAAGATGATGCAAAAGCGCGCCAGCGAAAACGGAACCACGTTCGAGCAGGCGATCGAATCGTTCCTGGACGAAGAGCGTCCCGGCATGGTGCTCAAGCGACGTGGCCGCCCGGAAGAAGTGGCCTCGGCGGTTGCCTTCCTGTGCTCCGAGCGCGCCAGCTTCATCAACGGCGCCGGGATCCGGGTGGATTCGGGATCGGTCTTTACTATCGCGGGTTGAGGCGGGCTTCGTTCCGAGATGCGGTGAGCTACTAAGCTGCCGCGTCCTTTCTCTGCGCCCGGTACCAGGTGCAGAGAAGTGAGTGCATGCGTAACCGGCTGCAGGAACACTGCAGGCGGTTGCCCAGGAAACCAGCTCGTTTCAGCGGAGTGGGGCGCCAACGTTTGCGGCGACGCGCTGACCACAGGCTTGGCAACCGCCTGCGCTGCACAAGCCGCGCAAGTTCCCTCGATACCCATCCCACGCCGTATCGCAGGCATTCTTTTCGGCATGGTAGGAGACGCTACTTTCTGCTTCTCGCTGCGGCATCGCTCTCACCGGCCGCCGCCAACGCTTTCGGCGCGAACTGATACCCCATCGAGCGCCAGGACGATGCGATGCCCAGGTCGTAGCCATAGACCAGGGTGACGTGGATCGCCGACATGGCGGCCGCCTTCTTGTCATTGGCGAGGACGACTTTGGCAATGTGCTCCGCCAACGCTTTGTCGTCGATGCGCCGTTCGGACAGGTTGACCTGCACAACCACAGATTCGACATTCGGCGTGCCGAACACCGTGTTGTGCACGACGCGCGCGGACTGCACGCCCGGCTCGGCACTGACGGCTTCATGGGCCGCCAGCAAGTCCTTGAAGTAGTCGCTCTGCGCCAGTTGCCCGGTAAACGCCGGAACTGCTGCGGCTGCGATCATCAACACAGCGACCACCACCAAGTGCACACGCCACACCGGCATCGGCCTGACAGCGGCGAGCGGTGTCTGCGCGGTCACCACCGTGCTTCCCACAGCAACGACGGCCGCGACGATTCAACAGATACAGATAAAGGTCCGTCTCCGACCAAAAACGGGCTTGGCTAAGGAGTACAGCCTGGGGGAATGTGGCTATCGATTAGGGATGTTTATCGGGGGTAGGGAAGAGCAGCTTTCGATCCAAAGCGGAAACTTGGTACGGAAAGCGCGATGCTTGTTTCGCAGCGGAGCACGTAGCCTGCACCGAACACTGCCAAGTCTGCGGAGTGCATGGGTGCTGTCGTTCAATACCTCTTTTGTACGATGGCCGCTTGCCTCCGTCGCGATTACAGCCGAAGCCTACGGTTCAACGGAGGGTTCACGAAAGATCGCCGTCGCCGGGAGCATTTCCGGGCAGATGCGACCCGCAAGGTCAGTCGAACGGGCTGCCCAAAGGTTGAGGTGAAAGCGCATAGGTAGGTGAGGAATTGGGGTTGGATCCCAATTGAAGCGCTCATGAACGATCCGGCCGTCGACGCTCCATGCTATGTACCCTGGCCGCCACTCTATCGCGTAACGATGAAACGAGTCAGCAGCATCGAAGCCGAGGTCGATGCGGCAAGGACTGCCTCGGTATCCAAAGCTCATCCTCGCCCCGTCGTCGCCGGGGTTAAAGTAGACGTTTACCAGCAATCGGCGCGTGTCATCCCCTACGAACTCAAGATCGATTTCCTGCCGCGGATTATCTCGATGCAGGAAAAAGCCCGTCACTAGCCCTGCACCGGCAGCTGGGCGGATATCTGCCTCGAATCGTCCGTATAAAAAGTCATTCGGGGTGGCGAGTGCTCCCGAACGGTATCGGCGGCCGCTCTCGCCTGGTTCGCTCAGCGTCAGCTGGACTTCGCCGTCATGATGAGCGACGGACTTGGGCGAGAACCAAGCCAAACTTCCAGGAAAGGTTCCTAAGGTCGCGTGAAATCCTGATAAGAGGCTCAGCTCCTTCGCCGACCAATACTGCGCTGCAACGAAAGGAGAAGCGTGGGGTCGCTGAGAGCTTGGACTCCATTTGCTTGACGGCGGGAGAATCCATGGCGACGAGTCCATAGGGTTGAGCGTGAATGAGCGAGAGTTACTTGCGCGGTCGCCATGCCGCCGGCTGTCTCGAAACACCCCCTGTTCTCTCGTTGCCCCAATAGGGAATGCATCAACCGGAATTTCGAGAGCTAACAGTTCGCAGAGTGCTCGCCAGCGCTCGCGACCCTCACCATTGACCAAGCACAACGCAGTACACAAGGGGCCCAGTGGCTCGAAATCTCGACGCTCCGGCGCATCAGAGTCAAGAACAAACCTAGCATCCGCACGCTCCAGCGCGGCATGCAGCGCTGTAGGTGTGAGTGGAGCGTCGACTATTGCATCGAACTCAGCCCAAAGACGCACAAGTGCCTCTTCGCTAAGAGTGTCCTCGCCTCTCTTGAAAACGAGCACCCGAAGGCCCAACATCGAAAGTGCCATCGCCAACCCCTCGTGCTCACCTCGCGCGCTCCAAGCGAGCACTGGACCAACATGTTGCCGAGTGATGGCAAGAGGGCCGGAACCCACATCAACGATTCCGGCCCGCGCTAGATATGGCAGCACTGAATAGGAATTGGCTGACTCGCTGTCAGCCCTTTGCAGAATCGCAGGCGAAGCGAGCGCAAGCGCGTCGATTTCGGCAAAACGAAAGTTCATCCACATGTCGACCGGTCCGACGACGGGCATAGCTCTAAGTAATGCCTCGGCTCCTTCGCGGGACAGGACGTAGCCAGACAGGAACCAAAGACCCCTAACTGGACGGAAGAGCATGGAACTGACCTCTATACGCTCCGCGGTTCCACCAGCATCTTCGTAAGACAAGTAGAGAAGATGCGGACCGCCGCTTGATCCGCGGCGCCTTAGAGCCTCCTCCCACCCCTTCGCGATCGCCTTGGCGGCGCCAAAGGCGAAGTAGACATCGTCCTCCAATATCAGCGAGAAGCCGGTAGGCTCGTTAGCAATTGCCTTCCAAACCTCAATGTGAGAACGAGCCACAGCTACCTCTTGACGCGTCATGAGGATGGCCTGCTCTGGCGCGAAGCAGTTCGCTAACCGCGCGTCCGGCTGTACGTGCAACTGGTCTCCAACTCGGTAGACCGCGTCGACATCGGAGGTCGCGGCCACGGCACGGCCATCTCGAGCATCGATCGCGCGGATGCGGCGTGTGATTGAACAAAGCGGCACGCTTTCTCGTGTAATAAATCTATCAAGCTCGCGAAGGGACCGCTTGAGTCTCAGCGGCTGCCGGTCCAAGTTGATGAGGAAGATCTTGCTGATGCGATCGTCGCCTGAACCAAACGCAGCTATGCGAGAGCGCGGCAACGCCGTAACCAAGGCGTCTCGAATCTGAAACCATAGTCGGCGAGCGAGTCCGGAGACCTTCTGGAGATTCAAGTTATTCTCAGAGCCGTGCTGGTTAAAATGGGTTTACGTTGCGCCAGTTGCGTTCGTCTTTCCGGTATGACAGTTCCCACCGAGTCTCCGCAATGCTCTCCCAATCGAGCAGCAGCCTGAAATCTAGTTCACGATCTTCTAGGAGCAGACTGCGGGAATGCGCTGCTAACGCCGCTGTCAGGTTTCCAGGCCCCGTCGTCGACTGAATCTCTAGCCGTTCTTGGCTGCCAATTAGCCGCGCAGTTGCACGACTTAGGGCACGACACAGCACGGGATGCTCGGGAGGGGCGGCAATAGGATCGTTATTGACGTAAAAGATTCGTTCGCTAGTTCGACAATCTGCTCGCCAGATCTCGGCTGAAGGAATCATCGATCTAGATCGAAGGTCGTAACACAGTGGCTGAACTTTGAGAGTCCGATCTTGAAAGAGTTCCTTCCAGTCATCCCCATGCAGCACGTCGTCAGCATCTACGTAGAGGCCGCCCTCGGCGATCAAGGCGCACATGCGCAAATAGTCGCATCGCATGGCAGGGTGATGGCATCGCGCAAACGCCGTTTGCTCGGCAGATCCGTAATTGCGTTCAATGTAAGCTGCCGCCGAGTCATCGTTGAACATCGAGAATCGGAAACCTTCTGAACCCAAACGCTGCCAACTGCTAAGGCACGCGCTGACATCCTCAGGCACAGAAGTATCGTCATGCCAGTACTGGATCAAGTGGAAAGGTATCGTCTCGCTAAGGCTCGCATCAAGTCCGCGTCGGTCCGTACCGACAATCTGTTGCTCGATTAGCTTCCGGGTGAAATCGGAACGAAGGTCATCGCGTTCCTCGAAGCCTTCTGGAGGAACAGTTAAGCTTCTCTCCAAACTCCGTGGCTGCGACCCCCCGGCGCCGTTGCGCCCTGAGATCATGGCCGCGAGGCACCAGCTAGGTAAGACATTGCGCTTCTCGAATCTCTCGACAAATACGCCAAGCCCTCAACCACAAATCCATCGAGGCTGTTCTCGCTAGCGTATTTGTCAAGGTCGCTCATTCCGTTTAGCGCGCCCTTACCGTTGAAGTTGAGAGAGGTATTGCAGAGCACGCCATAGCCGGTGCGCGCCTTGAACGCGAGAAGAAGCTCGTAAAGGGGGCGATTTCTCTCGGCCGTTACTGTCTGAACTCGCGCGGATCCGTTCGCGTGGGTGATAGCATCCAAAGCTTCGGTAGCGACACTGTAGGTGTAAAGCATGTGCGGACTTTCTTGATCGCATCCAAACAGCATCTTGGAGTCCTCGCTCAGGCACACTGGCGCTACTGGACGAAAGCTCTCCCTCCGCTTGATCTGATTCAGGCGCGCTGTGGTTGAGCGCTTGAAGGGCGCAGCTAAGATCGAGCGATTTCCGAGAGCGCGGGGCCCAATCTCATATCGGCCGCTTACCCAGCCGAGAATGAGGCCACTTGCCAGCAACTCCGCAACGTCAGCGGAGTTCACAGGGAAGATCTCATAGCGTGCCGGAGACGGGCAACTATCCATACGGAAACCAAGACCGCTGTATACGTCCCAAGCGATCTTTGGCTCTCCCGTGAACTTTAGTTGAGCATCGATCGCAGTACCGATGGCCGCGCCTGAGTCGTTCGCTACCGGCGGCACGAAGACGTCGGTGAAGCATCCGGAATTCCTCCACTTTGTGTTCCAGTCGCAATTGAGCCCGCAACCACCGGAGATGATCAGCGGTCGCTTCTCTGTCAAATTGGCCCTAGCGAAATTTAGGAAAGTATCGAAAATCGCATCGCTATAGATGCCCGCAAAGTTGCGGAACTCAGGGTCTTCAAGACCCGCATTGAGATGCGGAGCGATGGACAGCTCCTCATAGTCGCTCAACTTTCTATAGGTGCCGCCAAGAAGAAAGCGCATTAAGTTGCCTTCCTCCATGGTCGGAACGGAGCGTGTGGAAAACGACGCAAGCGCCATGAGCTTTCCAGCATCAGAAGGACGCGGAAAGTGTCCGTCCTTTGGAAAACTGGGGTCCGCCAAGCCATACAGGAGAGCGTACCGATTCCCCGGCGAAGTCAGTGGCTCGCCGATTTTGGTGATTCTGAGGTCGGAGTCGAGCGAATAGAACGCGCCAATGGAACCTTCCCAGACCAGCGCGTAGCACGGAGTTCCCTTAGGAATAGGCGACATGCCAAATGCACAAAGAATGTGCGCCCGCTCATGTGTCGATGAGAAGTAGCGAACATCCTGTTTAAGGAATCGCCTGCTTCCAACGATTGTATTGGCATCGGTGATGCCAAGATAACCCGCATTTACGCGTGAGCCGTTGAGGAACTCTTCATGATCTCGAGCCCACCAACCGCTGACGCAGATTGTGTCCGGGATCCCATCCAGCTCACCGATGCCTTGCATGACATCTAGATTGGAAAGTGCTGCGTACCGATCATTCGAATCCTTCTCGGCTTCGAGCGAGAAGACCAGCTGGCCGTCTTCGATCAGCGCTACTGCTCCATCATGCCCGAGGTTGGTTGCCAAGATTCTCATAGATGCTTAACTCGGCAGTGCTAAGGGTGAACGATTCTGACAGGTTATTGTCCGTACGTGGCCCGCCTAACGCGCATGACTGGACACATGTCCATTGACTGAGGACGAAACTGGCCGACCGCTTCCAGCCTCCGCCGGACATCCAAATCAACCAAGCGAACTTACGTTGGTGGGCTGGAAGAAGACATCGGCGGGGTAAGGGATTAGGAAGCTTTATCGGGGGTAGGGAAGGGAGGCCGATTCAGAGTGCCGTTGGCGAACAATCAGGGGTTCCCCACATGTGACCAGCCGCGCTCGCCAATAGAACGGGTACATCCTCCTGCTCCATCACCGCTGGCGGGAACGATTCCATTATCTGCGCAAGCTCTGCCCAGCCGGCCTGCCGGGCACTGCGCACCATATCCTGACGCATGCTGTCTTCGGCCGGATCGGTAGATGCCAAGTCGGACGGGTCCATAAGCCAAGGCAGCAGAGGCCTTGGCGCCAGCGTGGAAGCTATGACCGCCGCGATCCGGAATCCGCCGACGTCGATGTCGCCCGTCTTTGAGCGCGATGCGATCATCAATGTCTTGGCCGCATCATCCGGCCCGCCGACAGTTGCTGGCGCGATGCCCAGCCGATAGTAAGCGCGGTAGTAAGCGCGGTTGTCGCGATCAATATCGGTCAGGATGGCCAGCCGCAGCACCTGATCGGCGTCCAGATCCGCTACCCGACGGTGCCAACCGCGTAGGATCTTGTTGAACCAGCATATGCGCACCACTGAAGACCGGGCACATGCTGAGAGATCGATCGTGCGCGTCAGGAGTCCATGCAGGCCGAGCAGCAGCTAGCTACGCGCCGGCTGAGCGCCAATTTGAGCAAGCGCTAGAACGCGCACAAGGCAATGTTTCCGTCACGATCCAGCAGGCACGCGCTGATGCGCTTGAGGCACAACTGGTCAAATTGAAAGATCTGCCCGCAGCACTCGAAGCAGCCTGGCAGCAACATTTTGGACGGAGTCAGCCCAAGCATCCAAAACCCGTGCGCTCTAGGCAAAGTTGCGGCAAAGCGGCTCCCTGATCCCACGCAAGCCATGGTGCCGTGCTGACTGTGCGGAGAGCACCCAGACGTCACTTAAGATCGTGTCTCGCAGGAGGGAAAAAGCCCTTCAAAATCAATGAGGAGCATGATCCAAACAAAAAGGACACGAATTAAGAAAACTGGCAGCAAGGTTTGATCCAAAGCCAGATCCAGCGTAGTCGTGCACGCATCGCCCGATACGCAATTTCGCATAATGTATAGACGGTGAGCGTTATGTCCGCCGCATTGACCGTGAAAGCGTGATGTATTTCACGTAGCGCAGCTGCTTCAGCTCGGCCCGGCAGGGCAGCGCCAATGCAGACCAGAACAGCTACAGCCGTTCCTGCTAAACGCTTTGAAAGCGCTGCCCACGCTTTGCCTGCCTTTCCGTCGCTCCTGATTGCCCGTACTGCGACTAGCCATTCGCTAGGGTCGTCTCCTGCCATCTCTGCGAGGATGACAATGAGTTCTTCGTCCGGATACGCGTCGCCGTTGCGCCACTGACTTACAACTTGTCGAGATCGTTTCAGCTCGTTAGCTATAGCGGTATCCGACGTGAGGCCGCGTTTTGCCCGCGCCTTGTCCATGAGTGTTGCAACTATTGCCACGTCAATACCCTCCCGATGAACGGTAGCTAGGGGCCGACGTACGGCACCTTGCTGTCTGATAAACGTTGGACACGTGTCCGACGTTTACTTTACAATTCCACCTGTCTGATAAACATCGGACAGCCCGCCCCCGGCCCCGCCCGGTGCCGGTGTGGCGGGATCTACCGGGCACCGGGCAGGGGGCAGCACCATGAAAGACTTTCTTAAGTTCGTCGCCGGTGGTTGGGCGTTTGGCGCTGTCGTCTCCGCGCTGATCGTCGCGTATCACTACCTCGCGTCTCCCTGGGATGACGTTGCAGCGGTTTTCCTGTGCGCAACGGGCGTAGGCGTTATGGCTTATCTCGCTCACTTTTTTTCGCCCGGTGAGTTCTGATGGCACGGCCCACCGATACCGAACGCGGCGCACGCATTGCGCTGGACTACGTTGAATCAAAGCTTATTCAACGCGATTTATTCCCGACCCGCCGCGCGCCGTCTTTAAAGTTCTGGCGCGAAATAAAAGCGATTGCGCTTGAACACCTTGCCGAATGCAAGGCATTACGCGAGGCCCGCGCATGAACCCGGGCGAATTGAAATTCTGGCAGCTGATCGAGCTGAAAAAGAAAGCCGAAACCGACGACGAACGCGCCGAGCTAGACCGACTGATAGAGGAACGCATCAGGTGGGTAGGCTCGGGGCAGGGCGATGAGCCATGAAGACGCAGCCGTCCAGGCTAGCCCATTACCCGAACAGCCCTTGCTATCAGTGCGGGGGAGCGCAGTTTCAGACGTTGAACGCGTGGGATGCGAAGTTGACGGTCTGCACCGATTGCGGCGTGCTGATCTCGAAGCGCAGGGATATGCAGAGCTCTTACAGCGCATGCAGTGGCAACAGTTCTGGACCCTCACCTTTCGAATCGAAGAAGCCGGCCGCACCGGTGGTGTCCACGAAGAAAAGGCTGACAAAGCGTTCCGATTCTTTGCAGCAAGCATCAACCGCAGCATTTATGGGCCGGCCTGGTCAAAGAGACCGCATCGCGGCATCCAGTGGGCACGGGGGCAAGAGTTCCACAAAGACGGTCGATTGCATTTCCACGCCGTCGCAGCTGCACCTACCGATGATTTAAACCGGCTAATGAGCCGCTACGAGTGGCATGAATTTTGGTTCAAGGAATTCGGACGTAATCGCATAGAGGCACCACGCAGCCAGCTGGATATAACCGGCTACGTGTCGAAGTACGTAACGAAAGGGGGAGTGGTGGACGTGTCGAAGAACTTCGGCGCCTGGACACCACCGCCGATCGACTACACGCGCCGCCCTGTGCAGCCCGAATTCGATCAAACAACTCGCAAGGGGAGTATCGACGCATTGAACCGGGGTGTAGGGGCAGGGCCCCTACGGACTGGTCAACGAAACCGCCGGTGATCGTTCACCGGGACGTGCAACACAGCCCCCGGTCTGGGAGGCACCGAAGCCGCAGCCTGTTCGCCTACGAGCAACCAGCACGGCAACGTCAGGAATCCACCCCTGGAGACCCGCCTTTGCTCGCAGGCGACCTAAAGCGACCGGTAGGCAGACACCGTGACAGTCAGCCCCGAGCGGCAGATGCAACGCAACGCGCACGGTCATCGCTACGGCACCGCCACCCCCCGGCACGGGGGGTAAGGGGGGCCTTAGCTTGACCCCACAGTACCGCCCGAATTTCGCAGTAACCCAACCGACGCAAGCCCAATCAACAGAGAGAACGAAGACCATGAGCAACGCACCGAAGATCACGATCAACAGCGCCGTCGAAACCCGCACCGTCACCACCTCGAAGGGCATGCCGAAGGCCATTTACAGCCAGCGCGCCACGCTCGAAACCGAAGCTATGCGCATCCAGATCGAAGTTGAGTGCGACGGTCCCGATAAGGGCTACGCGGTCGGCACGGTCAAGGAATGGGATTTGGTCACCGATCTGGTGCCGGGCCGTTTTGGTGTCGAACTGGCGCGTCGCATGACGCTGGTCGATCCGCAGGCCGGCAAGCCTGCTCAGCGGCAGGCAGCGTAAGGCAGGCGGGCAGGGAGGCTAGGCAATGGCAAAGGTCCTGACCTGCACGCAATACAACGATTCAACGCAGCAATGCGAGGTCCAAGCCTGGATAGATCAAACGGACTGGACGACACCACTTCCCACTATCGAACAGGCCGCGATGGTGGGTGGAGCGTACTTCATCGGCCTGATGTCCCTCGCAGTCGTTAAAGGACTGCTCAATCCAAAATCCATAGAGGAATAGCGTCAATGCACAAGAACATTTCCACCATCGTCACCAAGGCCAAGTCCGCTGCTTCCAACGCCAAGACGGCCGCACTCGTTGGCAGCACCGCACTCATGGCAATGCCCGGCTTCGCCTTCGCTTCCGGCGGCGGCGATTTCGATGGTGGCGAGATCATCAGCAAGGTCGTTACGTACACCGCTGTCGGTGTCAGCATCCTGGCCGCGTTTGCACTCGGCCGCTGGACCCTTCGCGCCCTGGGCCTGATCGGCGGCAAGTGAGCCAATCAGCGGCATAGCAGGGGAGGGGAAACCCTCCCTTTTTCAATTTGGGGGATGCAATGGAAGGTCTAATTGTGTTGGTGTTCCTGATTCACGCAGCACATGTCTCTGCGTCAGGCTGGAACTGATGCGCGGCCTTGGTGGGTATTTCGCACGTGCGGTTGTGCGTCGAGTTGCATACGCACTGGTCGCCATAGTGTTTGCCGCCTTGCTGCAGATGTGTGCGGCGCCTTCTGCACGGGCTGCTGATTGCCCACAAGGCGGTAAGGTGTGCGATCAGGGTATTGCGTATGCAATGTGCGCATCAGCTATTGAGCGCACCAAGACGTATCTCCAGGCACAGGGATGGGCGCCTAGCCAGATACGGGTAGAGCAGAACTGTTTGGCCTCGGGAGCTGGTGAGGGAAGTAGCTATGTGTGTGTTGTATCTGCGAACGGGGGCACTCGGTGCCATAACGCAGATGGTGATCAGGGTTCCTATAACTTCTATTACGGTAGTCAGACCTGTGCGCAGCGCAACTCTACGAAGCTGACCGATGCTATCGGCTATACCCCGCCTTCAACCTGTGTAGGTGGCTGCGAAGTGCAGGGCACGTCATATAGTCAGGCACAGGGACCTGTCAAGGTTTACGGCATGAAAGACCGTACCTATAACGGCGATGTTTGTGCTCCCACCAAGCCTACTAACGACATTGGTGAAACCACCAAAGAGCAGGACGAGGCCAAGACGCCAAAAGCACCTGAGTGCACCGCGCTTGGTTCCGGTCAGACGGGTTGCGTCAAACCAAATGGCGACTACTGTGCGACAGCATCGAGCGGCAAAACGTTCTGCTGGACGCCAACGGAGACCGGCAAGAAGAATGATGTAACTGATGCCCAGGTCAAATCGCCCAAGGGCGATCCGGTGACACCGCCTCCGATTCCACCGCCAGACGGTGATTGGCAGCGCAAGGAAGGGCACCAGCAGACTACGTGTGTCAACAACACGTGCACGACCTATAACGTGACCAACTACAGCAGTGTGCCTGCCGGCACCTCTAAGAATTCAAGTGGCGATAACAGCGCTGATGGAACGGGCAACACGTCGGGCAACGGCTCGCAGAGTGGCGACAGCGAGAAGGATAACGACGATAAAGACAGCGCCACTGATAGTGGTAATTGCAGCACCCCACCAATTTGTGTGGGCGATACGCTGAAGTGTCTCCAGTTGAAATTCACTTGGAAAATCGAGTGCAACACGCAGGCGAGTGAAGTCACCAAGGGCGATACGTGCGCCGAGGGCGACGTGCCGGTTTGTGCCGGCAAATCTTGCAAAGCCGAAGCTTATGCCGGCGTTTTGCAGCAGTGGAAGCAGCGCTGCGCAATGGAGGCACTGGGGCAGGGCATGGCGTCACGTGCGGCCGGGATCAGTAACGGCGATGACGCCGGCGTTGTTGAGGGCATTTGGGGCGGTGAAGAGGGCGGCAGCGGCTTGAAGCTGCGTCAGGACCTCATCAACGTCGGCGGCAACGGTAGTGCGGGGTTGCTGCCTGATGTCGAGATTGAAGGTCAGCGGTGGGTGATCCCGGCCGGTTTCTTTGACGCAATCGCGGCAGTAAAGATGGTCATCATTGCTATGTGTACAGTGATCGCGATGTTCGTGGTTGGGAGGAACATCTGATGTTCGATTGGGCCCGCGATTTTGCGAACAGTTTTTTTGAGAACGCCGCCGATGCGGTGCACAAGCTGGTCAAGCTCAAGGCTGCAATCTGGTTGGGTCGGCTGCTATCGGCGCTCGGTCTCGGCTTCGCCGCGCAGCATTTCATCTACAACCCGATCATCGAATACGCACAGAACGCTTGGTCATCCGTGCCTGCCGGCATCGCAACGTGGGTGCACGCGCTTGGGATCGACGCCGGCGTGTCCATCATTCTGAGCGCATACGGCATTCGCGGCGCTGAGCGCATCTTTATTCAACGTAGGAACCAAGCGACATGATCGGCGACACCGCGTCTATTTCACTGCTGACCGGCTTGCCAGGATCTGGCAAGAGCTTGCGCATCATCCAGGCCATCCGCTATCTCATGGATAAGGGTGCGCACGTCTACGTCTGTAACATCGACGGCATCGCCGTCCCTGGCACTACGCCTTGGGCGGACCCGCACAATTGGCAGGAGCTACCCGCTGGGTGCATTCTCTTCGTTGATGAGGCGCAGCATTTTTTCCCGGCACGGCGCGGCGGTGATCCGGTAGAGACTATCAAGGCAATGTCCACGATTCGACACGACGGTGTGCGTTTGGTTCTGGCCACGCAGCAACCCAACTACCTCGATACGTATCTGCGCGGATTGGTCGGTTATCACGAACATCTGCTACGTCAGAGCGGCAAGCAGAAGACCTTTATTTTCCGCAACAGTCAGATCATCGAAGAGGTGCGGTCGCCGTTGCCGCGCATTAAAAAACTCTACGACTACGAAGTGTGGAAACAGCCAACAGAGTGCTTCAAGTTCTACAAGTCGGCTGAGGTCCACACGATGAAGTATCAGATGCCGGCATTGGTGAAAAAGGCATTGATGATTCTGCCTGTTGCCGCGTTGTTGGCCGGCGGTGGGTGGTACGTCGTGTATCAAGACACAATGTTCGCGAAGAAAGCAGACGCTGCGCCCGCCAATAAGACGGCCCCTGTGGGGCCGTCGCTGGCGGGCACTGCGTCTGCGGGTGCAGCTGCTCGTCCTAAGGTCAACAGCGCAGAAGACTATGTTGGGCAGTTGGTGCCACTGGTTGCCGATGTTCCTTGGTCGGCACCTGCTTACGTTGATCGGCCTGTGGTGTCCGATCCGCATGTGTATTGCATGGCAACTGAGAACAGCTGTCGATGCGTCACCGAGCAGAATTCTCGTGTTGTGATGCGCGATGACGTCTGCCGTGACATAGCGCGTTGGGGCGAGCCATATAACCCGTATAAGCCGCCCCATAGTCCGGCGCAGAAGCAGCAGGACCCCGTGGTTGCAGAAGCCACGCAGCTTAAGCCCCAGGTGCCGGAGCAGAGCGGGGCGGTGTCATCGTCCGTGCAAAGGGCGACTCGCTCCTTGGGCAGCTTCCCCGAATCGCCTGGGTATCAGACGAGCACTTACACCGCACCCACGACCAGGGATCTGTGATGAGCAGTAGTGCGCGCGAGCTATTGAAGTGGATCGCCCTTGTCTGCATGACATTTGACCACGTGGCCAAGGTCTTCTATGACGGTTACGTGCCCGTGTTGTCGGAGCTAGGGCGGATTGCGTTTCCGCTCTTCGCATTGGTCATGGCATACAACCTGGCGCAGCCCGGCGCTGATGTAGCCAAGTCGGTGCGGCGTCTTTGCTGGTGGGGCGTGCTTGCGCAACCGTTCCACGCATGGGCGTTCGGCTACTGGGTGCCGGTGAACGTCCTTCTCGCGTTCGCCCTGGCCGCGGCGGCCGTCTGGGCCATCCAGCGCGGCCGCTGGGTGCTGCTGACGCTCTGTGCAGCGCCGGCGCCGTTGTTCGTCGACTACCAATGGACCGGCATTGCGCTGGTCGTGGCAGGCTGGGCTTATTATGCGAAATCGGTGCGTAGCCCGTGGCCGGTCGTGGTGGCCATCGCTGCGCTGTGCTGGTTCAATGGCAGCCTGTGGGCTGTGCTGGCCGTTCCGATCATCGCTTTCGCGGAGCTGGCCACTACGCGCGGTGTCGTCGTTCCTCGCACGCGTGTGGCGTTCTACGGCTACTACGTCGGCCACCTGTTCTTGCTCGCGTTCCTGGCCACGCTGCCGGCGTTTCAGCAGCACGTCTCGTAGGTAGATCACGTTGTCTCCTGCAGAAATGCGAGAGCCTGGAACCCTTGTGGCAGTAGGCGTTTCCGGTGCATCTCGCCGGCATTGCCGCTCGGTGGCCATCAGCAAAGACCACTCACGCGCGATGCAGCAGGTGAGCGACCAGAACCGCATATCGCACGGCTCGATGGTTTTGCCCTCAGGCGTAAAGAAGTGGTGGCCCTGGAAACCAAAACCGGCCCAAGGGCCGGCAAGGTCTACGCGGTCGTAGGTGTCGATCACGCTGCGATTTCCGTATCAGAAGGACCACGAGACGGTAGCAACGACGTAAGCCAGATCCAGAGTGAGCGCGCCCGCGATTGCAGCGCACGCCACGCCTTTTCGCATAATGTATATTATGTCAGATCCAACTCAGTGGCCGGCTACCTCACAGCCCCATTGTCTTCCTGCAGCTCCCGCTTGAACGGCACATCCGGCGGCGGTCTGGCTGTTGCCGGTTGATCGTTGAGGTTCGGGTCGCTCAGGCCGCAGCCGCCGCCGAACTGCAGCAACGACACCACGCAACTGATCTTGGTGGTCGTGCCCGGGATCGGGATTTCGATCTTCTTCAGGCCGCGCCGCACCCATTCCTGCAGCAGCGACTGGTTCGGCATCCAGTACTTGTCCAGCGAGGTCGGCGTGTAGCCGTACGGCGGACGTTTGAGCCAGGTGCCGCCCTGGGCGATCTGGTCGCGGGTCCAGGTATCGGTTTCGCTGCCCGGCGGTCCGCGATCACCGGCGCCGTTGCCGGCATCGCCGGCTCCGGCGGCGACGTGAACGCTGCCGTCTGCGTTGAACATGCCGTTGCGTGCTCCATTGGCGCCTGTGGTTTCGCCGGCGCGACGATGGTCGGATTTGCTCCAGTCGTCCGCGTTGGCCGCGACATCCCAGCCGCCGCTGCGGTCTGCTGGCGCCGGGCCGGCATTGCTGGTCGCCGGCTTGGCTGAGGATGCGGCTGCCGCCGTGGTGCTGCTGGGTTGCGCCGATCGCGCCGAATTCGCCTGTGCCTGATTGGGCTGCGTGGAGGCCGCCGATGGCTGGGTTGCTGCAGCTACCGACGTCGACGATGTCGGCGCTGGAGTCGCCGGCGTCTGCTGGGATGGCGCGGCCGGTGCCGGCTGGGGCGTCGGGTCCGGCACGCTTGGCAATTCGGCCGTTCGAATGGCCACCTCAGGCATGCGCACCGTCGGTGTGATCTCGCGGCTGCGCACCGATGGCGCAACGACCTGGGGCCGGTCCGGCACGACGACTTCCCGCTCGCGCACCGTCGGTGCGTTGGCAGTGCGCATCGCGACGGTCGCGGCGGGACGCTGCAATTCGCGCAGCTGCGGCTGCTCGGTCACGGTCTGGATATCGCGCTGACGCACCTCGATCTGCGGTGCGGCCGGCGCGACCGGACGCGGCGCCACCGTGATCGTCGGCGGTGGCGGCACGACAAAGTCGTTCGTGGCCACCGGTGTTTCGGTGACCTGTAGCGGCGATTCGATCGTCACCGGCGGCACCGGTACGGTCACGCGTGGCACCTCCGGCGCTATCGGTTCGCTGGCAGCGGCAGCCACCGGTTCCGGCGCGATGTCCTGGGCCTGGGCTGTGCTTGAAGGAGGGTCGACGGACTCGACAGGCGCAGGCGCCAACGGCGCTGCGCTTGGCCTGCCGGTCGCAGCGGATGCACTGGATTGTGACGCCGAAGCCGCATCGCCCGAGGCGGCCTGCGCAGCGTCAGCGGGCTGCCCTTGCCCACCGCCCTGCTCTGCCGCACCGTCGCCGATGAAGGTCATGCGCACCCGTGATTCG
Source organism: Xanthomonas sp. NCPPB 2864 (assembly GCF_056675615.1). NCBI lineage: Bacteria > Pseudomonadati > Pseudomonadota > Gammaproteobacteria > Lysobacterales > Lysobacteraceae > Xanthomonas > Xanthomonas sp. NCPPB 2864. Next base: position 112,763 of record NZ_JBWWVS010000009.1, on the reverse strand, counting down.
TCGCCGGTCTGGGTGTCATCCGGCGCCCAGCGCACCGTGACGACCCAAATGAGCAGTGCGATGAAGCCAAGATGGATCAACAGGCTGCCGAGCAGCGCCAGCCAGTGCTGTGGTCGCTGGTCTTTCGGTCGCGGCTCCCAGTGCTGCCACCACAGGCTGCGAAATGCCTGGAACGGCGACAACAACGCCACGCCAGCACCTGCAGGCGGCGCTGGCCGTGCCAGCAGCACGCCCATCACCTGGTCATCGTCGAACGCAGCCGCCGGCCCGATGCGACTGCTCATCCAGGTTGCCCAGCCGTAAGGCAGGCCGGTGCGCCGATCCAGGATGAGCTTGCCCGGCATGCGCGCGCGCAGTGCCTGCAGCAGATCGGCGGCCGTGGTCACCGGTGGCGGGGAATCAGGCCGCGCTGTCGCGCGGGATATACGGCGCGTCGCCGGTGGCGTGGTCGGTCGCGTCGCGCACCGCAATCACGCCGGGCACGCGCCCCATCAGGGTTTTCTCGATGCCCTGCTTCAAGGTCACATCGGCCATGCCGCAGCCGTGGCAACCGCCGCCGAAGCGCAGCAGCACGACACCCTCTGCCGAGACCTCCTGCACCGCCACGCGGCCGCCATGCGATGCCAGCTGGGGATTGATCTCGTTCTCCACCACCCAGCGCACGCGCTCCACCATCGATGCGGACTCGGCCGGCGCTTCGCCCTTGATCTTGGGTGCCTTGATGGTGAGCTGCTGGTTGCCGGTGGACTGGGTGACGTAGTCGATCTCGGCGCCATCCACCCAGGGCACGCTGGCGGCGACGATATATAAGGTGAAGCCGTCGCAGTCGATCGCCCATTCGTCGCCGCTCAGGTCCGCCGGTTCGGCGAACTCCAGCCGGGCGTCGGCGCGCGGGGTGCCCGCATCCACTGCGCTCAGGCGCACGCCCATGCCGGGCACGCCCTCGCGTTCGATGAGCTTGCGGAAATAGGTTTGGGCTTTGTCGGATATCTGGATCATGCGGGTTATTCTACCGCCCAATGCGCCTGCGCTCATGGAACACCGTGATCCTGAGTGAACGCGCTGTCCGCCACCCCTGCGAGACTGTCATGACCGATCTGATTCCCCTGGAACAGGCCCATTGCCTGCCGCGCAAGGGCAGCGACCACAAGCTTGGCGAAGCGCGTCTGGCTGAACTGCTGCCGCAGGTGCCGGGCTGGGAGCTGGCCGAAGTGGGCACGGCGATTACCCGCACATTCCGCTTTGCCGACTATTACCGCACGCTAGCCTTCGTCAACGCGCTGGCCTGGATTGCCCACCGCGAGGACCACCACCCCGACCTGGGCGTGCATTACGACCGCGTGGTGGTGCGCTATTCCACCCACGACGTGGGCGGCTTGAGCGAAAACGACTTCATCTGTGCGGCCAAGGCCGCCCAGCTTTACGATCAAGGAGCCACCCCATGACCCTGTCTCGCGCCGCCCTCGCCGGCCTGTTCCTTGCCGTCGGCATCAGCGGGTGTGGCAAGTCGTCGCAGCAGCCCACCGCACCGGCGGTGGCACCGACCGAACTGGCCGCCTTGAAGACCCCGCCGCCGGAATACTCGCCGCAGCTGGCCTGTGCCGGCATCGGCGGCACCTCCGTGCTCCGGGTCGTGGTCGGTGTCGAAGGCACCCCGACCGACGTCTCGGTATCGCAAAGCAGCGGTCAGCCGGTGCTGGACGAAGCCGCACAAAAACGTGTGCGCGAGTGGAAATTCCGGGCCGCCACGCGCAATGGCCAGGCAGTGCCGCAGACGATCCAGGTGCCGGTCGCGTTCAAGCCGCCGGTGCCGCGCCCGGACGAATGCTTCGCCATCGAAGAGCGTGCGCGTCGAGGCGGCTAAGCCGCCTTTGATGTAGTGCGCGCAGAAGCGCGGCCGCGCCGGCCCGCAACACGCAAGGCTGAGCACGGCGAACGGCCTGCATCAGCTCCAGCTACCCACGGTGCGCGCCTCATGCCAGCGTGCACGCGTCAGGGTTATCGCGCCAGACACCACGCCTTCGTCATCCAGGCATGGCCATCCTGCAGCCGCAGTGTGGCCATGCGCAAAGTGCGCAGCAGCAGTCGCCACGCTCCCCGCCGAGTACGTTCTATTCCACGAGGTCGTGCGTCACATGCTCGAAGTGTCATCCCACAATGTCTGGACCGCGTTTGCGGTCACGCTGGCCGCTGGCCTGGCGACCGGACTCGGCAGCCTGATGGTCGTGTTCTCCAAGAAGCCCAACCCGCGCCTGCTGGCGTTCGGGCTGGCATTTGCCGGCGGCGCGATGGTGTATGTGTCGCTGTCGGAGATTCTCAACAAGTCGATCGCCTCGTTCTCCAACGCCTACAACGACAAGCTCGGCTTCACCTTCGGCACGCTGGCGTTTCTGGCCGGCATGCTGCTGATCATGGTGATCGACCGCCTGGTGCCCAACCCGCACCAGAGTCTGTCCAGCGATGATCCGCTGTTCCGCGACGATAACCGTGCCTATATCCGCCGGGTCGGCTTGATGACCGCCATCGCCATCACCGCGCACAATTTCCCAGAAGGCCTGGCGACCTTCTTCGCCACACTGGAAAGCCCCGCGGTCGGCATGCCGCTCGCGTTCGCCATCGCCATCCACAACATTCCCGAGGGCATCGCCATTGCGGTGCCGGTGTACTTCGCCACCCGCAACAAGTTCTACGCCTTTGGCGCCAGCCTGCTCAGCGGACTGGCCGAGCCGATCGGCGCCGGCATCGGCTATCTGGCCTTGTCCAGCGTGCTGTCAGAAGCGGTGTTCGGCACGGTCTTCGGCCTGATTTCCGGGGTGATGGTGTTCCTGGCGCTGGACGAATTGTTGCCGGCGGCCAAGCGCTACGCGCAGGGCCACGAGACGGTCTACGGCCTGGTGGCCGGCATGGGCACACTGGCGATCAGCCTGGTGTTGTTCCGCTTCGCCACGCCTTAACGCCCGGCCGAACCGCAGCCGCAGTGCCGGCACGACCATCGGCTCGACCGCCAGGACACGTCGGCGACGCGCTGGCGGCCACGACCGGGATGTCAGCGACGCTGCGGCGCAACTGCGGCCTCAGCGCCCCAGCCGGTCTAATGCCTCGGCCAGTTCCGGCGCCAGCGGCGCGCTCAACACATAGGGCGTCTTGCCGGCATCCAGCGCAAATTCCAACGAAGCGGCGTGCAGGAACAGGCGCTTCAGGCCGAGCTGGTCGCGCAGGCGCTTGTTGACCTCCGCTTCGCCGTACTTGTCGTCGCCGGCCACCGGGTGCCCCAGGTGCTGGGCGTGCACGCGGATCTGGTGGGTGCGGCCGGTTTCGATACGGACTTCGCAATAGGAGTGCCCGCCGCGTCGCTCCAGCAGCTTGAAGTGGCTCAGCGAGGGCTTGCCGATCGCATTGACCTGCACATGCCGCTCGCCGCCCTGGCGCAGCCCGATGTGCAGCGGCGCATCGACCGTCATCACCCCGTCGGGCATGCGGCCGACCAGCAAGGTCAGATAGCGCTTGGTGATGCCGCGCCCTTCGACACGGTCGTCCTCGCGCATCAAAGCCTGCAGCTCGGTCAGCGCCGAACGCTTCTTCGCCACGATCAGCAGGCCGGAGGTATCGCGATCGAGCCGGTGCACCAGTTCCAGGGTCTGATTCGGCCGCAGGGCGCGCAGGGTTTCGATGGCGCCGAAGCTGATCCCGCTGCCGCCATGGCTGGCGACCCCGGAGGGCTTGTTGAGCGCCAGCAGCCGTGCGTCCTCGAACACGATGGCCGCTTCCAGCCGCGCCAGGAACGACGCCGGTGGCGCCGCCTTGTCGCCCTCCTCGGTCACGCGCACCGGCGGGATCCGCACTTCCTCGCCACCCTCGAGCTTGCGCTCGGCCTTGGCCCGCCCGCCATTCACGCGCACCTGGCCGCTGCGCACCAGCTTGTAGATCAGGCTGCGTGGCGCGCCCTTGAGCTGGCCGAGCAGGAAATTGTCCAGCCGCTGCCCAGCACGGTCTTCCGGAACTTTGAGAATGCGCACGCCCACACGGTCGGTGGGCGGCTTGGGGGTCTGGGGGTCGGTCATCCGGCTCTTTATTCTGTTACACTCGGCGAGCGAGATAAGGGTTTGATTTCGTTGGAAGTTGATTGGCCAGAAGCCTGCCTTCCGATGATTCCGGCACAGTGCGCGACCACCGCCCCCGGGGCGGCCATGTTAGCGGCTCACCGGCCTGCCCGGCCATCGCCGGCGGTTTTTGACCGTCGCGCTGAACATGTCCCGTGCGCTGCCCCGGTTCGTCCGGACGCGGCTGCCGGCCCTGAAACACCTATAAAACTTAAGACAAGCGCTCCCGCGGCCTGCCGTGGTGTTGCAGCGCTGGAAACCCTGGTCAGGCCTGTCCGCGCGTTGCGCGAAGGGCCGACAAGCTGTTCCAGAGGCGAAACGTCACGGCGTTCCGCGCGGTAGAGCGCGAGAGGAACGCAACAATGAAGCGAATGCTGATCAACGCAACGCAGGCCGAAGAGCTGCGCGTGGCGATTGTGGACGGCCAGACCCTGTACGACATCGACATCGAACAGCCGTCCAAGGAACAAAAGAAATCCAACATCTACAAGGGCCGTATCACCCGGCTCGAGCCCTCGCTGGAGGCGGCGTTCGTGGACTATGGCGCCGAGCGCCATGGCTTCCTGCCGCTGAAGGAAATCTCCCGCGACTATTTCCAGGCTGGTGTCGACCACAACAAGTCGACCATTCGCGAGTTGTTGCGCGAGGGCCAGGAAATCGTGGTGCAGGTCGACAAGGAAGAGCGTGGCAACAAGGGCGCCGCCCTGACCACGTTCATCTCGCTGGCCGGCCGCTACATGGTGCTGATGCCCAATTCGCCCAGCGCCGGTGGCGTCTCACGTCGGATCGAGGGCGAAGACCGCGCTGCGCTGAAGGAAGCGCTGGACAAGCTCGACATCCCCGACGACATGGGCGTGATCATCCGCACCGCCGGTGTCGGCCGTGACGCCGAAGAACTGCAGTGGGATCTGGACTACCTGCTGCAGACCTGGAAGGCGATCGCCGAGGCGGCGCTGAGCAAGCCGGCCGCGTTCCTGATCTACCAGGAATCGCGCCTGATCATCCGCGCCCTGCGCGACTACCTGCGCGCCGACATCGGCGAAATCCTGGTCGATACGCCGGAGCTGTATGCCGATGCCCAGGAGTTCATGCAGCAGGTGATGCCGCAGAGCCTGCGCAAGCTCAAGCACTACACCGACGACATTCCGCTGTTCAACCGCTTCCAGATCGAATCGCAGATCGAAGGCGCCTACGAGCGCAACGTGCGGCTGCCGTCGGGCGGCTCGATCGTGGTCGACCAGACCGAGGCACTGACCGCCGTCGACGTGAACTCCTCGCGCGCCACCAAGGGCAGCGACATCGAAGAAACCGCCTTCCAGACCAATCTGGAAGCGGCCGAGGAAGTGGCCCGCCAGTTGCGCCTGCGCGACCTGGGCGGTCTGGTGGTGATCGACTTCATCGACATGTCCTCGACCAAGCACCAGCGCGAAGTGGAAAACAAGCTGCAGAACGCGCTCAAGTACGACCGCGCACGCGTGCAGCTGGGCCGCATCTCGCGCTTCGGCCTGATGGAAATGAGCCGCCAGCGTCTGCGTCCGAGCCTGGGCGAATCCAGCCAGATCGTGTGCCCGCGCTGCGACGGCCATGGCCGCATGCGCAGCGTCGAGTCGCTGTCGCTGTCGATCATCCGCGTGGCCGAAGAGCACGCCATGAAGGAAAACACCGGACAGGTGCTGGTCCAGGCCCCGGTGGAGATCGCCAACTACCTGCTCAACGAAAAGCGCAGCGCGCTGCGCGAGATCGAGCAGCGCCACGAGTCGCCGATCATCATCGTCGCCGACGAACAGCTGCACACCCCGCACTACGAAGTCACGCGGTTGCGTGAGAACGAGCTGGGCGAAGACAGCGGCAAGCCGAGCTACCAGCGTGGCACCCCGCGCAAGCTGCCGGTGCATGCGCTGACCAAGGCACAGTTGAATATCCCGGCTGCGCCGGCAGTGACCTCGATCAAGCCGAGCCAGCCGGCTCCGCTACGTGAAGAGGCCCCTGCCCCGGTTGCCGCTGCACCTGCACCGGCTCCGGTCGCACCACTGCCGCTTCCCGCGCCGGTCACCGGTGTGGTCGGCTGGCTGAAGCGCATCTTCGGCGGCGTCGAGCCGGTCGCGCCTGCGCCCGAGTCGACCCAGCGTCCGCGTCAGAACGATGCCGGCCGCAGCAGCCGCAACGAGCGTGGCGATCGTGGCGGCCAGCGTCGCGACGGCCGCGATGCCCGCAATGGCGGCAACGGTGGCAATCAGCACCGCGGCAATGGCGGCAACGGCAATGGCGCCAACAAGGAGCGTCGTGACGAGCGTCGCCAGCCGGCCAACGGCCAGGCTGCGCAAAACGGCGGTCAGGCGCAGCAGGTGCAGGTGCCCAAGCCGCCGCGCAACGAGGCACAGCAACAGCCCAAGCAGCCGCAGCAGGCCCAGCAGCAGAAGCAGAAGCCGCAGAACCAGGCACCGCGCCCGCCGCGTGCAGCTGCGCAGCAGCAGGACGGCGCGCCGTCCGAGCGGCAGCAGCGCCCTGCGCGTCAGGAAGAAGGCACTGCCTCGGCGCAGACGCTGACCTCCACCGCTGCAACCGCAACGACTGCCACCGTGGTCGCGGCAATTGCCGACACCGCAGCACCGGCAACGCCGGCAGCGGCAGCTGCGGCCACCCCGGCGCACCCGGTCGAGGTCATCGTGACCGAGTCGCAGGCCGATCGCGGTACCGATGCAAATGCGGAGGGTCAGCCGCCGGAGGCAGCAGGCGATGATGCGGCAAATGGCGAGGGCGGCAGCCGTCGTCGTCGCGGTCGTCGCGGTGGCCGTCGTCGTCGTCGTGGCGCTGGCGCAAACGGTGAAGGCGGTACCGGCGTCGATGGTCTGGAGACGGACGATCTGGACGGCGATGCCGAAGGCGATCTCGATAGCGACAACGAGAGCGACGAAGCCGGTGCGCAGGTCCACACCTCGGCTGCCCCGCGCGCCGGTCAGCCGGAGTTCGACTTCGACGATGACGCGAGCACGCCCGCGGTATCGGTACGCGCCAAGCCGGAATCCAGCGTTCCGGCCGCAGTGAAGCCGCGTCCGGTCCCGAAGGAGCGTGCGGAAGCACCGCTGGCGGCCGACACGACGTCGACCACGGCGCCGGTTTCCAATGCCACGCCGTCGTTCGAGCAGCAGGCTGCAACGCCGTCAATCACCGCAGCCGAGCAGGCACGTGGCGATGCATCGGCGGCCTCCGCGGCACCGGCTGCAACCGCCTCGGCCAGCAACACGGCGTCGGCTGCATCGGCACCGGCTGCGCAGGCTTCTGCCGTTGCATCGACGAGCCCGCAAGCGCCTCAGGCTTCGGTTGTTGCGCAGGAATCGGCGACCTCGCCGGCTCAGGCGCCGGTTGTCGCTTCGGCTCCGTCCGCTGCCTCGACGCAGGTTGACACCTCGGCTCCGGTCGCGACGCCAGCTGCGGCTCCTGCAGCTCAGCCGGTCGAGCGTTCGCCCGAGCCGGCTGTGCAGTCAACGTCGGTGCCGTCAGCATCGTCGGCAGCCGCCGACGCTGCAGCGCCTGCGGTTGCTCGGCAGGAACAGGCAGCACCGGCTGCAACTGCGGCAGCAACGCAAGCGGAGCCGGCGAAAACCGACGCAGCGCCGGCAGCCGTCAGTGTGCCCAAGCCGGTCGCCGCTGCGCCTTCCAGCGCGCAGGCAGACGTCGTGACATCCAGGCCGTCGCATGCCGAGCCGTCAACGGCGGCAAGCCCGGCTGCCGATGTTGCTGCGACGTCCACCGCCACGGTGCCGCAGACCTCGCCGGCTGCCGATGCTGCGCCGGCACGCAAGCCGTACGCTCCGGTGCAGACCACGCTGCTTGACGCATTGGCTCCGGCCGACGCAACAGCAGCAGCGACCGCGACATCGACGCAGGCCGAAACGCCGGTGCCGTACAAGGCGCCTGAGCGGCCTGCAGCGGTCGCACCCGTGCTGTCTGCAGACGCCAACGAGCACACTGTCGACAAGCCGAAGCCGAAGCCGACGGTCGTCGTGTCCGAGGCAGCAGAGCCGGCAGATGCAGCGCGCAATGGCGATGACGCGCAGGAGCAGCAGGACGACACCAACAAGCCGCGTGGCGATCACTGATCGTTTCCCAGCCGGTTGAACCTGCCTGAGTGAATCGAGGCGGGTAGTGTCAAACAAGGCGGCCTTCGGGCCGCCTTGTTTTTGCGTGCGGCAGTGTCATGCCGATGCTAGATGACCAGGCTTTGCAGGGATCGCAACGAAACGGTTGCCGCGCTCGCAGTCGTACTTGTCCCAGGCGTTGTTCCCGCCGCATCAACGAACGACGGGGCGATTGCCGCCAAAATCAGGATTCAGGCAGAAGCCAGCGCCATCGTGGCCCTGCGCCGTAACTGCATCCACGCCAGCAGACCGAAATGTCCGCTGCTGCGCATCGGCAACCGCTCGCCATCGAATGCAGCGGCGTCCAGACCGATTCAATCGCTCTGCTCCAATGGCGCGGCGCACTGCGCTGTAGCGACACGTCGTCATCGGCAGCCGTCGCAAGCGAAGCGCCTCTCGGGCAATGCCGAAGAGCGCGCGCGCGTTCGCTTGCACGCCGGAGTGCAGCTCCCGCGCAAAACTAGCGTATGCCTGTTTTCATCGACGCGTTGTGCAGCAGCATCTGACGGCTGTGTCTGCGAGCGCGAAAATCCGAAGGCGCGGTTTACAAGGTCCGCGCCGGGTCGGTCAGGCCGTACTGATTGGCCAGACGCGCCAGGGCGATGTTGTCCTGGATGCCGACCTTCTCGAACAGGCGCGCCTTGTGCGTGTTGATGGTCTTGGCACTGAGGTTCAGGCGCTTGGCGATGTCTTCCTGGCGCAGGCCCTGGGTCAGCAACAGGGCAACCTCCAGTTCGCGCGGCGACAGCGCATCGAAGGGCGAGCCGCCCCCCTCCAGGTTGGACAGGGCCAGATTCTGCGCAATGGTATTGCCGAGATAGCGCCGGCCCAGTGCGACTTCGCGCACCGCACGCAGCAGCTCCTGCGCATCGCCGCCCTTGCCGACATACCCCGATGCGCCGGCTTCGAGCAGACGCTTGGGCAATGGGCCATCTTCCAGCACCGACACGATGATGACGCGGGTGCCGTAATCGCCCTTGACGATGCGCTCGGTGATTTCCAGGCCGCTGACACCGGGCAGGTGCAGATCGCACAGCACGATCTCGGGCTTGAGCTGACGAATTTGCGGCAAGGCCGCTTCCCCGCTCTCCGCTTCTCCCACCACATCGATGTCCACTTCCTTGGACAGGATCATCTTCATGCCGGTACGCACGAGTGCATGATCGTCGATCAGAAAAACTCTGATGGTCATCCTTGTTGTCCTCGCTGTGCGGCTGGCTGGTGCAGCCTATCTCCGTGAATAATTCAGGGCAAGCTCGATGCGACGTATTACGTTCGAGTCAGAACGCGAAGTACTCTGCCGCCGCGTGTCATGGTAGGCATTGCATGCACTATCGCGGCGTGATCGGATGATGCGAGCGCGCCCAATACGCGAACATCGGGCATTTCACTCGCGCTCGGTCAGATTTTTCCTGCTTCGGTGCTGCGCTCGGCATCCACCAATGGGCGCAATTGCGCATCGAGTGCAACGCGTTCGTCGAACACGAAGCAGCGGCCATCGTAGCCTTCGCCACCGACCTCTTCGAAATAGCCGAGGATGCCGCCCTCGAGCTGCAGCACGTTGTCCATGCCGTCGGCCTGCATCCACAACGCCGCCTTCTCGCAACGAATGCCGCCGGTGCAGAAGCTGACCACGGTGGCGTCGGCCAACGCAGCGCGATGTGCTTCCAGCGCGGCCGGCAGGTCGGTGAACTTGTCGATCGGCAGCGTCAGCGCGCCCTGGAACGTGCCGTACGCCACTTCCTGGGCATTGCGCGTGTCCAGCAGCACCAGCGGGCGGCCGCGATCGTCGCGCCCTGCACGCATCCATTCGCGCAGCGTGGCAGGCGTCACCGCCGGCGCACGGCCCTGCAGCGGCGAGGCATCGTCGCGACGAAAGCTGATGATCTCCGGCTTGACCTTCACCTTGAGCCGCGCAAACGGCTGCAGCGCGCTCAGGCTGTACTTGATGCGCATCTGCGCAAAGCGCACATCGGCCTGCAGCCACACATAGAACGCGTCGATCTGCTCGGCTTCGCCGGCCAGAAACAGGTTGATCCCTTCTTCGGCCACCAGTACCGATCCCTTCAAGGCCTGCTGCCCGGCGTGTGCCAGGACGCTGTCGGCGAGCGACTGCGGGTCCTGAATGGTAACGAATTGGTAGGCAGCGGTATTGGTGATCATGCGGCCATTTTAAGCCGATGCGGCCGCAGGTGCGATCAGCCGCGCAACAGCAGGAACGGCAGCAGGACCAGCGAGGCGACAACCAGCATGCCGACCAACGTGGCGATCACGAACAACGGCCGCTTGCGCAGCAGCGCGCCGAAGGTTTCGGCCGTGCCGGCAGCGAGCGCATCCTGGCGCTGCGCACGCGCCACGGCGCCGCGCTGGGCCTGATACGCATCCATCAGCGCCTTGGCGCGCGGGTAATCGGCATCGTCACTGAGCCAGATGCCGCCGGCGGAGATGCCCCAGTTGCTGGGCCGGGTTTCGTAGATCTGCACCAGATGCTCGCGCATCAGCGCCCGCACCTCGTCGGCTTCGTCATCGGGAACATTGCGCAGATTGAGCAGCAGCTTGGCCATGGGCGCGATGATACCGGGAGCCAGGTGCGATAATGGCGCACTCCCTTTGCTGGACCATCCCATGCGCCTTCTGTTGACGCTTTGTGCTGCCCTGCTGCTCGCGGGCTGTGCGCCTGCCCTGCCGCCGTCCGGCGGCACCATCGCCACGTTCGAGCGGATCGACCGCAACATCGGCACCGGTGCCGAAGCCACACCGGGCGCGTTGGTCACCGTGCACTACACCGGCTGGCTGTACGACGAAAAAGCCGCCGACAAGCATGGCAAGAAGTTCGACAGCTCGCTCGACCGCGCCGAGCCGTTCCAGTTCGTGCTGGGCGGCCATCAGGTGATCCGCGGCTGGGACGAGGGCGTGGCCGGCATGCGTGTGGGCGGCAAGCGCAGCTTGATGATTCCGCCCGAGTACGGCTATGGCGACAACGGCGCTGGCGGTGTGATCCCGCCCGGCGCATCGCTGGTGTTCGATGTGGAATTGCTTGGCGTGCAGCCGCACTGAAGGGCTGAGCAATGACGGATGCGAGCAAGCGGCGGCTGGCCATCATCGGCGGTGGGCCGGCCGGCCTGATGGCGGCAGAGGTGGCATGTGCGGCAGGCCTTGCGGTTGACCTGTACGAAGCCAAGGGTTCGGTCGGGCGCAAGTTCCTGATTGCCGGCAAGGGCGGCCTGAACCTCACCCACTCCGATCCGATGCCGTTGTTTGCGCAGCGCTATCGCGAGCGCAGCGAGGCCGTTGCATCGTGGTTGCAGCAGTTCGATGCGGACGCGCTGCGCGCCTGGGCGCGCGACCTGGGCGTGGAGACCTATGTCGGCAGTTCCGGGCGCGTGTTCCCGATGGATCGCAAGGCCGCGCCGCTGCTGCGTGGCTGGGTACGTCGACTCAAGGAACAAGGCGTTGTGTTTCATGTGCAGCACCGTTGGCTTGGCTGGAGCGATGACGGTGGCTTGCGTTTCCACTCGCCCACCGGTGATGTCGAACGCACCGCAGGTGCGGTGGTGCTGGCGCTTGGTGGCGGCAGCTGGCCGCAGCTCGGCTCCGATGGTCTCTGGCAAGGCGTGCTGCAGGATCGCGGCATTTCGGTGGCGCCGCTGGTGCCGGCCAACTGCGGCTTCGACATCGCCTGGAGCGCGCACTTTGTGCAGCGGCATGCCGGTGCGCCGCTCAAGCCCGTGGTCGCACACTGGCAGGATCGCAGCGGCACACCGCAGCAATTGCAGGGCGAGTGCGTTGCGACGTCCACCGGCATCGAGGGCAGCCTGATCTATGCGCTGGCTGCGGATCTGCGCGCGCAGATCGATGCCGATGGCGTCGCCGAGCTTGGCCTGGACCTACTCCCGGGACGCTCGCTGGAACGCGTCAACGCCGAACTGGAAAAACCGCGCAAGGGACGCAGTTTCAGCGAGCATCTGCGCCGGCAGGTCGGCATCGACGGCGTCAAGGCCGCCTTGCTCTACGAACATCTGGGCAAACAGGCGGGCGACGATCCGGCGCTGGTGGCGCGTACGCTCAAACGCCTGCCGTTACGCCTGTTGCGAGCGCGTCCGCTTGCCGAGGCGATCAGCTCGGCCGGTGGCGTGCAGCTGGAGGCGCTGGATACGCAGCTGATGGCGCGCGCGCAGCCTGGCGTGTTCTGCGCCGGCGAGATGCTCGACTGGGAAGCACCGACCGGCGGCTATCTGCTGACTGCCTGCTTCGCCAGCGGATTACGTGCCGCGCATGGCGCGGTGCAATGGCTGCAGCAGACCGACCGCGCTACAGACGATCGCTGACCGCCTCGCGCGGCCACACTGATTTGACGTCGTAAATCACCGCACCCGGTTTGCCCAGTGCGGCAATACGCTGGGTGTCGTAGTCGCGGTATTGCGCATGCGCGACTGCCAGCACGACGGCGTCGTACGCACCCTCGTCCGCAAGCTCGCACAACTGCACGCCGGCGTGTTGCAGCGCTTCTGCGGGGTCGGCCCACGGGTCGCAGGTGTCGACCTGCACGCCAGCGGCTTGCAGCAGCTGCACCAGCTCCAGCGCGCGGCTGTTGCGCAGGTCCGGGCAGTTCTCCTTGAAGGTGGCGCCCAGCACCAGCACCCTCGCCTGCGCAAGCACCACGCCACGCGTGGCCAGCATGCCGCAGACGCGCTCGGCCACGTGCCGGCCGACGCGGTTGTTGACCTGGCGCGCGGTGTGGATCAGGTCCGGGTGATAGCCCACGCTTTCGGATTTGTGCATCAGGTAATACGGATCCACCCCGATGCAGTGACCACCCACCAGGCCGGGACGGAACGGCAGGAAATTCCACTTGGTTCCGGCGGCTTCCAGCACCTCCAACGTATCGATGCCCAGCTTGTCGAAGATCAAGGCCAGCTCGTTGACCAGTGCGATATTGACGTCGCGCTGGATGTTTTCCACCACCTTGGCGGCCTCGGCCACGCGCATCGACGGTGCCCGCCAGGTGCCGGCAGTGATGATGCTGGCGTACAGCGCGTCGACCGCATCGGCGGCTTCTGCGGTAGAGCCGGAGGTGATCTTGCGGATATCGCGCAGACGCCGCTGGCGATCTCCCGGGTTGACGCGCTCGGGGCTGTAGCCACAGAAGAAGTCGTCATTGAAACGCAGCCCCGATGCGGCTTCGAGCAAGGGCACGCAGACTTCCTCGGTAGTGCCCGGGTAGACGGTGGATTCGTAGATCACCAGGTCGCCGGGTTTGAGCGCAGCGGCGATCAAGGTGGTGGCACTGCGCAGCGGTTCCAGGTCGGGCTGCTCGAAGCTGTCGATCGGTGTCGGCACGGTGACGATAAAGATGCTGCACGCAGCCAGGTCCGCAGCATTCGCGGTGTAGCGCAACCGGGTGGCGGCAGCCAGCTCGGTGTCGTCCAGCTCCAGTGTGGCATCGTGGCCGTCGCGCAGCTGCGCGACCCGCTGCGCATCGATGTCGAAGCCCAACGTATCGCGTTGCTCGCCGAACGCGACGGCCAACGGCAGGCCGACATAGCCCAATCCAATCACCGCGATGCGGGCCTGCTGCGGAGCGAGTAGCGTGGTGCTGGACATGCGGTTCCTTCGATCGTGCGCAGCCGGTTGCTACGCGTCTGCGCGGTGGGAGCATAGCGCAGGCAGCCATCCGGTCATCAGTGCGGCGAGCCGGCGACGCGGCGATTCACAATCGGCGCGCAATCAGGCACGCTATCGCAATGCCCGGGTGGCGAAACTGGTAGACGCAAGGGACTTAAAATCCCTCAGCTGCAAGGCTATGCGGGTTCGATTCCCGCCCCGGGCACGCTCTCGTGGCACTGCAAAGTGCGTAACGCCATCGACGCGTCGACAAACCTTGCCTGCAGCGCTGTCGCATTGAGCAGTCCAGCCTCTGCGTTGCGCTTACAAGTGCATGACGCGCCCTCAGCCCGCTCCCCTGTCTCGGACATCACCGCAACCGTCAGCTCCGCGCAGGCTGAGGTGGAACAGCGCGAGCAGATTGGTGATCACGGCTGCGGTAGACGTGATCAGCGATGCCAGACGAGATGGAGCGGCGCGCCATTGCATAGCATGCAGGCCGCAGTGCCCTTCCGTGCGCCTGGAGAACACCAACCGCAGCATCCACGCAGCGCCACGCACAACGATGCGATCTTGTTTACGACAGAAGTCCTGGCGCAAGCGGAGCACCAGGCGCAATGCACATCTGACATCAAGCACGCCGCGCTACGTCAGCGAGAAGAAGGCCAAGAGTTGCCCTCCTCAAGTACTAGCCCGACCGGCATCGGCCAATAAAAAAACCCCGTATATCGTTCGATATACGGGGTTTGAATTTGGAGCGGGAAACGAGACTCGAACTCGCGACCTCAACCTTGGCAAGGTTGCGCTCTACCAACTGAGCTATTCCCGCGTGGAGCAAAATTGTACAGCTTGTTACTTCGTTGCGCCAGTCCTGTCGTCGTTGCCGACGCATGAAACAACGCATGCAATGTGGAGGCCTGGGCCGGAATTGAACCGGCGTACGCGGATTTGCAGTCCGCTGCATAACCACTCTACCACCAGGCCGAAACATCAAACCCAAGGCATCCTGCCTTGAAACAACGAGACCTCCGGCAAGGGGCCTTGTCTACATCTGGAGCGGGAAACGAGTCATGCACTAGAGCGCTAAGTCTCTGTTTCCCAATCACTTTCTCCACTGTGGTGATCAGCGAAGAACTCAATTATAGCCTTGTTTTTCGCCCTCGGCAACAAAGTTCATCCAACCACTTCCACCAGCGTCCAAGGATGATCCATCCACCCGTCGTTACGCCTGATGCGTCCAGCTGCTGAGCGGGTTCGCTATCGAACTCCAACTTGCGACGATCATGACTTGCGCTCGCTCCGCAGGCAGCGCGGGGTGGTGTCGCGTGGACTACCTGGCACCTGGACGGCTGTAGGACACAACCGCCGGCATCGGAACACCGCAAGTACTCATCTTTACATCGCTGCGGCTAACTTCGCCGGAGCGCAACGCGGCGCCAGTGTAGTGGCAGCCAGCCTCAACGAAGGCGTGCAGCAATCCGGTTCATCTGCTCGATCTCCGCGCGCTGGCCATCGGAAATCGCTTGGCATAGGTTGACGAGTTCCGGATCTGAGAGCTGCGCCTCGCGGCACATGAGGATCGCTCCCGAATGGTGCGGGACCATAGACGCGATGAACTGTCGATCGCCGATTCCGGTTTGAGCACGGGTAGCGGCAAAAGAACCGAGTGTGAGAACGGCAAACAAGCCGTACAGCACGAGATTGAGCCGCCGGTTTGGAAACATGCCGGGCATTGTCGCTAGCATGAAGATGCCCATTGGCGCCCACATAGTGACCGCCATGTAGAGCATGTTGAGATTGTTTCTGAAGTCCCTGGCGCCGTCGATCATGCTGAACATTACGAAGTACATGACGACGAGGCCCAACACCATGTTCACCCAGAACTTGGCGTATGGTCGGCCGTGCTTACCCATCTGACCGGATGTGTGATGTTGATGTTCATGGGAATGTTCAGCCATCTCCGTCTCCTATGTGCTGGGGCAACCTGGCAGGGTCACTGGTACTGCGGCAGATACTTTGTCGATATATCAGCATGTGGAGCGATGCATCACTAACCGCTGATTTCCAGTCCCCAACTGGACGTAGGGGCGTCGAACGCTTCAACTCGCTGGTCTTGAACCGTCTGGATATCAGACCATACCAAATCGGTCTTGATGGGCTTTGCGCCACCTATGACGCTGGTACCGTGAGCGCCAATATCGAGCTTGCGTCCTCATCGCTCGATGGGCCGGCAACTGATCGATTCTTGCATATCAAGCAAGACAAGGCCACCTGCGGCGGACGCCAATGGCCTCCTCCGCCTTCGCTTAGGGCATCGCCTCAAGCGTCCGTCGCAGGCCATAACGACACAACAGCCCTTGGGCAAGAAAGGAGCCGGTGATGTAGCGCACCCGAAAGGAGACGAAGACATGCACAAGGACATTTCAACATCAAAGGTGTTCTATCGTCCCATCGAGGCGGCCATCCGATGGGCTGGGTTGCTGCGGTATCTCCCGATGATCCTGGCCACGATCGCGTCACCGCGTGTCCTGCCTCGGTCGCTGAACTGCCCTCGATGGAATGAGTGCCGGCTGCACTCGGAACGTATCTATGACGGCATCCTCAACGGAGAGCTGCCCTACGGCAAGAACGGGATCACGCTCAATGATCCGAACCTGCTCAATTCTCTGGATCTGACTGTTCGCCATGTCGATCTAAAACGCTGGATGCGCACCCACTATCCCGAGCACCGGCCAGGATTTCTGTTCAGCCGTGGCGAACGCATGGCGCATCCTTTCATCACCATGGAAACAGGACAGGCGATCCTCGTGGAGCGGCTGGCCCTTCAGGCCGCGCTTGAACAAGCCCGACGTGAGATGCGAGAACTGCAGGAGCAGCACGACACGCTACTCAAGCAATCCTCGGTGCTGTTGGCATCCAAGCAATGCGAGATCAGCGAACGGGCGGAAACGACCTATCTCAACATCATTGGAGGGATGTTGACGCTGATGCTGAGCCAGTCGCCTTCAGGCGTGCCCTATTCCAGCTTCAAAACGCAGGAGGCCCTTGTCTCTGCATTGGTCGCCCACTACGGCGGCACCATGGGCATCACTGAGCGCACCTTAAACGGAAAGTTCGCCAACGCTAAGAGGTACGTTCGTAGCGCAAGCGCATGAGGTTATCCAGCTTGTATGTGCAATCGCGGAGATTGCATTTGCAATGTCTTTCCGCAGCCAGGTCTATTGAATAGAGGTCACGCCAACAAACGCCACCGAGCGTTCAGGAGTGACCGCCATGTCGCAGACCCCTGTACTCCCGCCGAACGAGCGCCGCATCCTGCGGCTCGATGAAGTCGAAGCGAAGTCCGGCTTCAAACGCGCCCACATCTACAACCTGATGAAGAAGCGCCAGTTCCCTCAGGCGCTGCGCCTGGGCGTGCGCGCTGTCGGCTGGGATTCGATCGAAATCGACCAGTGGATCGCCGAGCGCCTCAACCACCGGACCTGACCCGCTCTCCCGCGGACTTCCCATTCCCAGCCGGAGAGCGCCATGCAGGTCGTGTCCATCATTTCAACGAAGGGCGGCGTCGGCAAGACCACGACGGCCGCCAACCTGGGCGGGCTCGCCGCGGACGCGGGCCTGCGCGTGCTGCTGCTCGATCTCGACGTGCAGCCCACCTTGTCCTCCTACTACGAACTGACCCAGCGCGCGCCGGGCGGCATCTATGAGCTGTTGGCCTTCAACGAGCGCGACCTTGGCCAGCTCGTGTCCCGCACGATCATCGCGGGCCTGGACCTGGTGCTGTCCGACGACCACCGGGGCGAGCTGAACACGTTGTTGCTGCATGCGCCGGATGGCCGCCTGCGGTTGCGGCATCTGCTGCCAGCACTTGCTCCCCTCTACGACCTGGTGCTGATCGACACCCAGGGCGCGCGTTCCGTGCTGCTGGAGATGGCGGTGCTCGCCTCCGATCTCGCGCTGTCGCCCGTCACGCCGGAGATCCTCGCGGCACGCGAGCTGCGGCGCGGCACCATGCAGTTGCTCGAAGACATTGCGCCGTACCGGCACCTGGGCATCGAACCGCCGCCGCTGCACTTGCTCATCAACCGCGTCCACCCGGTGTCCGCCAACGCACGGCTGATCCAGCAGGCCTTGCGCGACCTGTTCCAGGACAGCGCCGGCATCCGCGTGCTCGCCACCGACGTGCCGGCCATAGAAGCGTATCCACGTGCCGCAACGCGCGGCCTGCCGGTGCATCGGGTCGAGCACCGCCAGCCGCCCGGCAGAGTCGCCCCTGCCGCGCTCGACACGATGCGCGCGCTCGCCAGCGAGTTGTTCCCGCAATGGCAGGACCGACTGGCTCAAGTATCCGGCCGCCCGCAGCGACCTCTTGATCCTGGGAGGCCCCATGGCGAACGCACATGAGCTGGCCCGCGGCCACAAGCGGCTGCGCGCCCTGATCGAGTTCGCGGTCGGTGAGGGCTGGCACGTCAAGCGCACGCCGGGCGGGCACCTCAAGTTCACCAAGGCCGGCTGCGCGGCGATCTACACGAGTTCGACAGCGAGTGACCACCGGGCCGAATTGAACGCCCGTGCGCAGATCCGCCGCGCCGAGCGAGAGGCCCGCATGGCGCCGGCCGGCGGTCGTGGGGACTGCGAGGGGTGCGGCCATGGCTGACATGACCTCGCAGGACATGGCAGGCAAGCTGCTCGCGGCCGGCTTCGAGCGCAGCGGCCCAGCGGCTACGGCCTTGAGCGACCCGATCGCGGACACGCCCATGGTCGTGACGCTGGACCAGTTGCGGCCCTACGACCATGACCCGCGCATGAAGCGCAACCCGGCTTACGAGGAAATCAAGGCATCCATCCGCGAGCGCGGCCTGGACGCGGCGCCGGCCATCACGCGCAGGCCCGGCGAGGACCACTACATCATCCGCAACGGCGGCAACACGCGACTGGCGATCCTGCGCGAACTCTGGTCGGAGACCAAGGAAGAACGCTTCTTCCGCATATCGTGCCTGTTCCGACCATGGCCGGAGCGCGGTGAAATCGTCGCGCTGACCGGGCATCTTGCCGAGAACGAACTGCGCGGCGGCCTCACGTTCATCGAGCGCGCGCTCGGCGTCGAGAAAGCACGGGAGTTCTACGAGCAGGAGAGCGGCGCCGCCCTGAGCCAGTCGGAACTGGCCCGCCGCCTGGCGGCCGATGGCTTCCCCGTCCAGCGGTCGCACATCACCCGCATGGCCGACGCGGTGCGCTACCTGCTGCCCGCCATTCCCACTGTGCTCTATGGCGGCCTGGGGCGCCACCAGGTCGAGCGGCTGTCGGTCATGCGCACGGCCTGCAAACGCACCTGGGAGCACTACGCCAAGGACCGTTCGCTGCCGCTGGACTTCGACAGTTTCTTTCAGGAGGTGCTGGCGCAGTTCGACACGCAGGGCGACGAGTTCGCGCCGCAGCGCGTGCAAGACGAGCTGATCGGCCAGATGTCCGAGCTGCTGGGCATCGGCTACGACGTGCTGGCGCTGGACCTGACCGAATCGGAAAGCCGCCACCGGGCGCTGGTCAGTGACCCGACGCCACCTGCGGCGCAGCCGGCGTTGCCTTCGCCCACCGCCGGCACGCCGACTCCGCCGGGCGCAGCATCGTCCATCGCCACGCCTGCAGCGGCGGCCGGTCCTCCACCCGCCAGCCCTCCGGCGTCCGAGCCCACCTTGCGCCACGACGACACGGCGGTTGGCGAAGCGGCCACGGGAAGCCAGCCGGCCGCACCGGGCGATCTGCTTCGCGAGCACATCGTCTCGCCAGCACCGACGACAGAACGGCTCCAATCGATCCAGCGCATGGTCGCCGACCAGTTGGGCGATGCGCTGCCGCCCGACTTCTCGGCGAGCGTGCTGCAGTCCATCCCGGTGCAAGCCGGCGGACTCTATCCGATCTCCGACGTCTGGTACATCGACGCCGGCCTGGACACGCCCGATCGGCTGCGCATCCACATCGCGCAGTTCGCGCGCGAGATCGCCGGGGAGGCAGGCCTGGACGAGTGCATCGAGGATCGCGCCGATGGCATCGGGTTTGCGTGCCGCGCCCGCGGCCAAGCCCCGTCGCCGCTCGGCCGCGCGGTGCTGACGCTGCTCACTTCCCTGACGGGTCAGCCCGTCGCCGAAGCGGGCCTGGACGGCGCGCAGCTCGCCGCCGACCTGCCGACCCTGTTGCACGGCCAGAGCCAAGGCCATGGCAGCGGCGCAAGGCGCTTGAGCGACACGGCGTTGGTCAAGCTCTTTCGGCTGCTGCGCCTCGCCCGGCGTCTGCTGGACCTGGAAGCCGGCACCACGGCGCCCGGGACGTGAGCGAGGGAGGCCGCATGTCCACATCGCATCCGCTCAACCAGGCCGTGATTGCCCAGGCGCTGTATGACCTTCGCAACGGCCAACTGCGCCGCTGCAAGGCCATGGGCTTCGGCGAGGCCGAGCTGGATGCGCTCAAGCACCCCGCGCTGATCAGCGTGCTGGCCAACGCCAGCGTCTCGTGGTGCTCGGTCACGGTCAACCGCGAAGTGCTGCAGCGCCTGCTCAACCAGGCACAGGACGTGGAGAAGGAAATCGCCACGGTCGATCGCATGCTGCGGCTGGGGGCCAGCACGGAGATGGTCAGCCGCTTCTATGGCCTGACCCATCAGGAAGTCGCCCTGCGGCGGGAGATCCTCGGCCTGCCCAAGCGCAAGGGGCGCCACCCCGTCCTGGACGAGACCCAGGACACCGAACTGTGGCGGCAATGGAAAGCCGTGACCAGCAGCAGGAACGTCGATCTGGAGGACGAGACCTCGATTCTCGATGCGGCCATGGACCTGGCCGAGGGCATGTCGCTGCCGCTCTCGGTGGTCTGGGCCGCGATCAGGAACTGGGTCGATCAGGGATTGGGCTAGGCCATGGCCGTGGACGACACCGCCCCACGAGCCCAGCGCCCTGGCCCCATCGCACTCGCCGACCTGTTCGACGCTGCGCTGAAGGACCTCGCGCCCAAGTCCAGCTCTGGCGCTCCCGCGTCCCTGCCTGCTCCAACGCCCACGCCTCCTACGTCCGGCGACGCCTTCCTGTTCAGTGGCAATCGGCACGAGAGCGTGCCGCGGCGGCTGTTCCTCGACCGCCGCCTGACACCGCTGGAGCGCAACGCCTGGCAGGTGTTCCGATTGATGCTCAACGACGATGGCGTCACGGCATTTCCCACCTATGAGCAGTTGCGCCCCTGGCTGGCGTCGATGCCCTGCGCAGGCCAGGCCTCCCATGAGACCGTGGCGCGGGCGCTGACGCTGCTGCGCCTGACGCGCTGGCTGAGCCTCGTGCGACGACGGCGCGACCCCAAGACCGGTCGCATCCTCGGCAACCTCTACGTCCTGCACGACGAACCGCTGACGCCGTTCGAGGCGATGCAACTCGACGCCGACTACCTGGCCCTGGTCAGCCAGTCGCTGGGGCATTCGGCCAAGGCCGTCCAGGTGGTGGGACTCAACACCCTCCAGGAGATCGCGGACGACCCGATGCTGTCCGGACGCACCTTGCCGTCGCGGCTGCAAGTGCTCGCCGAGCGCCTGGCCGACCAGGGCATCACCGCCTCCGAAAGTTATCCACAGGAGGATGCGGTCCACGATTCCGAAGAAGGGCCCGCGAGCCTTCTTCGGAATGGCGATCGCCCATCTTCGGAATCCGAAGCAGGGCCGAAACCCGCGCCAGACGGCGCTCTTCGGAATTCGAAGCAGGACCGTACAGTACGTAGTAGTCGTATTGATGAAGTACGTACTACCGCGCAGGCGCGTGCGCTGGGCGACCTGCAATGGCCCAAGCGCTTCGCGGAACTGAAGGCGGAACAGCAGGCCGGAGCCAAGATGGCGTTGCAGCAGGTGGACGCTGCCCTGCGGCAGGCCGTGCTGGACGAATGGGCCGCACGGTGCGGCAAGCATGGCATCCGCAACCCCGCCGGTTATCTGTTCGGCATCATCCAGCGCGCCATGCGCGGCGAGTTCAATGCCTGGGCCAAGCAGACCGGCCCGGCACCGCCAACACCATCGGCGGCGCGAGCGCCACCAACCGAGCCGCCGCGCAACGTCGTGCCGCCCGAGGTGGCCCGGCAGCACATCGAGCGCCTGCGCGATCTGCTGCGCAAATCCTGAGCACAGGGCTTGTCAAAGCCGTGAAGTAGATCTCCATGGCGGTCGGCAGAAACGGTCCCCTGGGGACGGCTGTGCGGTGAAGCGCCGGGCGACGGCGCGACATGCTGCGCAAAACCTGAGTAGAGCGCATGCAAGACCATGAAGCAGACCTCCATGGCGCTCAACGGAACGGTCCCCTGGGGACGGCTGCGCGGCGAAGGATCGTGTCGAACGGCAGCGCGACGTGCGGTGCAGCACGCATACCGTCAACAACCGAGGACGGGAACGCCGATGTGAGTGCCCATCTGCGGAGCGGTCCCCAGGGGACCGTTGCGCGCTGCGCCGCCAGCGCGCACAGAACCGGGGGTCGGCTCATTTCGGTTTGTTGACTGACTGCCTTCCGCTGCATGCGGATGCTGGCGGCTCCCTGTCCACCAGCGAGCGATCACCATGGCAACCAGCAACGAACCATTGCAACTCAACCTCGGCTCCCTGCGCAGCGCGATGTCGCTGACGCTGCACACCCACCACGCCTCGCGCATCTGGCATGGCCGCGCCGCCGCCGAGGGGCGACCCGGCATCGTCGGCCTGAACGGCTACATCGCCGTGATGAACAAGATGAAGCGCGGCTCGGAGCAGGACGACCCGTACAGCGACTGGTGGATGTTGCGCATCGAGGAAAAGCTCGACCAGACCAGGACCACGTTGCAATCGCTGCGCGAGCAGGTTGACCAGGCACTGGCCGGCGTGCCTGCGGCGTTGAGCCTGGGTGAGAACCTCAACGTGCAGCCGGTGAAGCTCCCCTTGTTCGTGAACGCGCAGCTCGGCTTTGCCGCCGTCTATCTGCTGGCCGACTACGACGACATCGCCCGCAAGCTGATCCTCGCCCACCACACCGCGCTGATCGATCGCTCGACGTTGGAGCGCTGGCTCAACGAAGGTGCCCACGCGCTGCGCAGCCTGTTCAGCCTGGCCCAGCAATACCGCTACTCGGGCTGCACCCGCGACGACTTCGCGGCCAAGAACGCCGCAGCTCGGGCAGCATTGGAGAAGTTCGGCGAACTGCCGCAGGACGTGCTCGAAGGCATGCGCCGCTCGAAGTTTGCGCCGCCCGTCGTGCGCCGTGGTCTGCAACAGCGTGGTGATAGCGCTGCCGCAGCCGCATCTCCCACCGACGAAGGCGCTGCCGCCGATTCGGCCGAGGCCAAGTCCACAGCCGCCGGCGAGGACGAACCGGCATGAGCGACCCGAACCGCGAACCGCGCTACTTCCGTCGTCTGGAACAGCCAGCCTTCATGCGGCTGGAACACGCGGCCTCTCTAAAAGGCCTTTTAAAGCCTTTTAAAGGTAAAGGGGACTTCGAGGCCTGGGCCAGCCAGTGCTTCGCCATGCGCGACGAGTTGATTGCCCTGGCGCAGCGACAGGTGCTGCCACAGGCGTGCGGGCATCCCTTCCACCTGCTTCCCGTCGAGCTGGCCCAGCAGACCACTGGCGCAGGCACGACCTTTCTTCGCTGGCGCAAGCACGATCGATCGGCCATGGGCGTGGCGTTGTGGCAGGAGCTGATGGCGAGCCCCAGCACGCCGGTCAACCTGCTGCACGACCTGCACGAGATCGAACTGCAGCGCGTCATGCTGAACATGCAGATCAGCCTGCTGCACACCCTGGGCAGGCAAGCACAGGAATGCGCCAGCAAGGCCGCGCAGGCGGACAACACCTACCTGCGCCGGCTCGCGTCCGTTCCTGCCGCAGTGCGCGATCGGTGATTGCGCCTGCCATCCGAGCACGCGCCCGAGCCCAACGAGGCACGGGTATTTCAACCACCACGGAGATTCCAACATGAGCACACAATTCATCGGCGAGGGCAACATCGGATCGCCTCCCGAGTACCGCGAATTCCCCAATGGCAACGACGATCCTCGCCGGTTGCTCCGGCTGAACGTGTACTTCGACAACCCCGTCCCCACCAAGGGCGGCGAGTTCGAGGACCGCGGCGGCTTCTGGGCGCCGGTGGAACTCTGGCACCACGACGCCGACCGCTGGCAGCAGCTCTACCAGAAGGGCATGCGGGTGCTGGTCGTCGGCCGCATGGAGCGCGACCCCTGGACGGACAACGAAGATCAGCCGCGTGAGACTTGGCAGGTCAACGCGCGCAGTGTCGGCATCCTGCCGTACCGCATCGAGTCTGTGGCCCTCAGCCCGAAGCCACAGGAGGCAGAGCCGAAGCCCCAGGCCACCCAGGAATCGACGGCGCCGAAAGAGACCAAGCGCAGGAAGTGATCGGGCATGGAGGGCGGCTGCCGCAGTGCTTCGCCGCCCTCCATGCGCTGCGAATTATCCCCAGGGGATAGCTCCACCAACGTCCACCGAGTTCCACGCGCGCTCCCGGAAATCGCGGCTCTCGGCCCGCACACTTCCGGCCACGCACCTTCCCCGCACTCGCCATTTCATCGGCGTGAAAGCGGTCGCTGCCGCATGCGGCTTGTTTGCTGCTGCCAGGGGCTGCGCTCGGCATCCTCGATCCCAGCAACTCCATGAACAACAGGAATCGGGATGGACGGATATGCGGCTGTTCTTGTGCGAGAAGCCCTCCCAGGGCAAAGACATTGGCCGGATTCTCGGCGCCACGCAGCGCGGTGAAGGCTGCCTCAACGGTTCCGGCGTCACGGTCACCTGGTGCATCGGCCATCTCGTGGAGGCGGCGCCGCCCGAGGCCTACGACGAGCAGCTCAAACGATGGTCCGTTGAGCAGTTGCCCATCATTCCCCAGCACTGGCGGGTCGAGGTCAAACCGAAGACCGCCACGCAATTCAAGGTCGTCAAGGCGCTCTTGGCGAAGGCGACTCACCTGGTTATCGCCACCGATGCCGACCGCGAGGGCGAATTGATCGCCCGCGAGATCGTGGAGCTTTGCGGCTACCGCGGCCCCATCGAACGCCTGTGGCTGTCGGCGCTCAACGATGCGTCCATTCGGGCGGCACTGGGCAAGCTGCGGCCTTCGGCCGAGACGCTTTCGATGTACCACTCGGCGCTGGCGCGCTCCCGTGCGGATTGGCTCGTGGGCATGAACCTGAGCCGGCTGTTCACGGTGCTGGGGCGACAGGCGGGTTACGACGGCGTGCTGTCGGTCGGCCGCGTACAGACCCCGACGCTCAAGCTCGTTGTGGACCGCGACCGCGAGATCGCGCGCTTCGTGTCCGTACCATACTGGGCCATCGCCGTGTCCCTGTTCGCAGGCGGTTCGACTTTCGCCGCGCAATGGGTTCCACCCGATGCGTGCACCGACGACGCAGGCCGCTGCCTGCGGCAGCCGGTCGCACAGCAGACCATGCAGCAGATCCGCGCTGCGGGCAGTGCCCACGTCGTGTCGGTGGAGACTGAGCGTGTCCGCGAAGGCCCGCCGCTGCCGTTCGACCTGGGCACCTTGCAGGAAGTGTGTTCCAAGCAGCTTGGGCTGGACGTGCAGGAAACCTTGGAGATTGCCCAAGCCCTGTACGAGACGCACAAGGCCACGACGTACCCCCGCTCGGACTCCGGCTACCTGCCCGAGAGCATGTTTGCCGAAGTGCCCACCGTTCTCGACAGCCTGCTCAAGACCGATCCCTCGCTGCGCTCGATCATGGGCCAGCTCGACCGCTCGCAGCGCTCGCGCGCCTGGAACGATGGCAAGGTCACGGCGCACCACGGCATCATCCCGACGCTCGAACCGGCGAAGCTCTCCGCCATGAGCGAGAAGGAACTGGCCGTGTACAGGCTCATCCGGTCGCATTACCTGGCGCAGTTCCTCCCTCACCACGAGTTCGACCGCACTGTGGCCAAGTTTTCGTGCGGGGGGCAGAACCTGGCGGCCACGGGCAAGCAGGTTGTCATCCCGGGTTGGCGCCAGGTGCTCGCCGAGCCGCAGGCCGAAGACGGTGATGGCGAGGGCGATACTGCGGTCCGCGCCCAGGTGCTGCCCGCGCTGCCGAAACTGTATGAGGGCCTGGCATGCCAGGTGGCCGACGTCGATCTCAAGGCACTCAAGACGCTGCCGCCCAAACCGTACACGCAAGGCGAGTTGGTCAAGTCCATGAAAGGCGTCGCCAAGCTGGTGTCCGATCCCCGCCTGAAGCAGAAGCTCAAGGATACGGTTGGCATCGGCACCGAAGCGACGCGGGCCAACATCATCGGCGGCCTGATCGCTCGCGGCTACCTCGTGAAGAAGGGGCGCGCCATCCGCGCCTCGGATGCGGCTTTCACTTTGATCGATGCCGTGCCTGCGGCGATTGCCGACCCTGGCACCACCGCCGTCTGGGAACAGGCGCTCGACATGATCGAGGCCGGACAGCTCACCCTGGACGTGTTCATCGGCAAGCAGGCCGCGTGGATTTCGCAGTTGATTGCGCAGTACGGCAGCGCCTCCCTGTCCATCAAGGTTCCCCAAGGGCCGGCATGCCCGCAGTGCGGCGCACCCACGCGCCAGCGCAGCGGCAAGAGCGGCCCGTTCTGGTCGTGCAGCCGCTACCCGGACTGCAAAGGCACGCTGCCAGTCGAATCCGGCAGCTCCAAGCGCGGCGCCTCGCGCCCGCGCCGTAGCGGCCGCAAAGGCTCCTGACCGCCCCCGTTCCCCGTGAGCCGTGCCCGCCTTCGGCGGCGTGGCCCCTGTCCCGCACTCCGCCGCATGCCCTGCGGGACGCCCAGCGCGCAACGCCTTCTTGATCCGTGTGCGCGTCCCGCCCAGCCGTCCCCGGCCGCGGGACCTGAAGGTAGCTTCTCTGCGAGCCGCACCACGCGCGTTCTGTTGATCTGCGTTTCTTCCGCCCTCTGCGAAGGGTCTCCCGGTGGCTTGCCAGGCTGCACGAGCCACCGGGAGACCCTTCGTGGTCAGCGGTAATCGGTGCCGGTGCCCGCCGGTGCAAAAACGGGCTCCCTTTGTGCGCGGATGTGCGCCAGACGATGCCGGCCCCAGCCACGACATGGGCCGGGTGTGATTGCTTGATGAGCAGACGGTTCTAGCGACGACCGGGCCTGCCAATCAGCCCACGGGTGGTTCCTCTTTTCTCCCGAGCCGAAGGCCGTTGGGCCTTCGGCGCCATTCTCCTGCCCATCAACGTCCCGGCCCGGCCATTGGCCTGGGCCACACGAACAGGAGAGACGACATGCACCCTCAACCTTGCGCACCGCTGCTGTACGGCAGACGGAGGTCGAGAACGGCATGCCCGCCTATCGCGCGGCCATCGCCAATGGTACGCTCGGCTGCAGCCGAGGCCGTAGCCCAAAGGCTGGACTACCTCTTTTGCAGAGGTAAACCTCGGGATGAACTGGGCGAAAACATGCCTTATGTGCCCGCCTTACGGCGAGCTGTTTCCGATGCTTCGCGCAGGATTTCCCGCCCCCCATTCGCTGCGATTGCGGCCACGATGACGCCCAGCACCAGATCCGGGATGTTCGACCCGAACCCCATCACCAGCACCCCGGACAGCACAATCGCACCATTGACGATGGAGTCGTTGCTGGTAAAGATCGCTGACGCCTTGAAGT
This sequence comes from Xanthomonas sp. NCPPB 2864, assembly GCF_056675615.1. Classification (NCBI taxonomy): domain Bacteria; kingdom Pseudomonadati; phylum Pseudomonadota; class Gammaproteobacteria; order Lysobacterales; family Lysobacteraceae; genus Xanthomonas; species Xanthomonas sp. NCPPB 2864. The sequence goes on along the minus strand of NZ_JBWWVS010000009.1, from coordinate 85,275 downwards.
TCACATCTTCCCCGCGATGGCGGCGCAGTAGTCTGAGGCACACTAGGTTCAAAGCCGCGTTCAGCGCGGCCATGGCCATCATGGCTGGGCCGACAGGCTCTTCCCCTCCAGCGAAGCGGCGTAGGACTTCCAACAGCAGCAGCGCGGCCAGGCCGATTAGCAAGAAACCCGACAAGCGGGCCGCGCCCACCTTGACCGTTGCCGCACGACCGACGGCATACAGGCTAACCGCATAGACCGACGCATCGGCGAGGTTGTCCAACCCGGCGCCCATCAGCGCCGTAGAGCCAGCCCAGATGCCAAGGGCAATGCCGGCGGCGGACTGCGTCAGGTTGATCAGCAACACAGTCAGAAGAATCTTTCGGTCCTTCGCATCGCTCGCATCTAGGCGGCCCAACTCGTCGTTTTCGTGATTTCTGTGGTTTTCAGCCATGCATTGTTCCTTCCAAATCGATGGATGCTGAAGCCTGTAGCGGCTGGAGAGTCAAGGCGCAGATGCAACGAACTTGCCACAGGGTCTTCCCGGACGCCCTTGACTCTACCGTAGCTAGAAGGTTTTCCAATCCAGTCAGAGCTTTAGGACAGAACAGATGAGCACCAATGCGCCCCCTTCATTGCGACTGTCATCCGGTATGGCTGCTATCCACTGATCCGTGGCGCCACTGCGGTTGTGCTCTTCGGCGAGCTCGCGACCGGCCGGCCGTCTTTTCCGACGGAGCTACTCACAGTGATCGTCGCGCTCGCTTGTGCCGCCTTGCTAGAGGGCGGGCGGCCTTTCCACTCCCCGTTGAGCCAGTAGCGGCGTTCCAAGCTGTGGTTGGCCGTCGGCGCATGGCTCGGCTTCTTGGTCGTGCATCTGGCCTTCCAGCACTCCAATCTGGGATACCGGGTCGGGCCGTTGGGATTGTTGATCGGGGTGGCTGAAGCCCATCGCTGGCATCACAAGCGTGAGCACGAAGACGCCCAAGTCAACTACGGCGATTTCTGGATGCCCGGGGGCCACTTGTTCAGCGCTTTCCGGTCGCAAAAGCACACGCTGGGCGCCAAAGAGTGACACTCAAGAAAGATGGACTTTCCAATGGACTACGGCCCGCAGCTTGTCTATCCCTTCCGGAGCCGGCCAGCAGCGGCAAACGCTTGCGCTGCTGGCTATACGATCTTGCCCACGTCGCATTCTTGCGCGAGTCGGGCCTTGCGGCTTCTTGCGAAGCGATCGCGAGTTGCGTGGCGTGCCCATGAGTCGGGCCGCGTCGTGGCGCACTGCTACCTTGGCCTGCACCTGCACCTGCGCAGCCACGCCGCGATGCTCGGTCTGGCCTGGAGAACCCGTAAGGTGGCGGAGATTGCGGCGCGCAGGTCGTCCGGCTCGCGCTGGCTCCTGTGGGCCACGCCCTCGGTCGCACGCCGTCTCAAAACGTCAGAATCGCGCGCTTTCGCATGATGGAGCGCGGCACGTGGCTCTCAGAACTGGACCCGATCACTTCCAGCACCGATGACACGCTCGAGCTTCAGGCGGGCTCGGCCAAGCTGTTGAGAATGCCGCACTCGCGCGAGGTTCGGGCGCTATCGCAGGAGCGTCGCAGATCCATTAACTCGCGCTCCAAGGCGCGCAATTCCTTCATCTTGGTCCGCACTTGCGCGATATGAGCGTCGACCAGCGCGTTCACCTCGCCGCAGCCCAACTCTGGCCGATCCCGTAAGTTCAGCAGTTGACGGATCTCATCCAGCGTCATGTCCTTCGCCCGGCAGCGGCGGATGAACAGCAAGCGCTGCAAATGGACTTCGTCATAGAGCCTGAAGTTGCCCTCGCTACGTGCAGGCTCGGGCAGCAAGCCTTCTGACTCGTAAAAGCGCACGGTCTGCACCAAGCAATCTGCCTTCTTGCCCAGTTCACCGATCCGCATCATGGTTGCTTCCTATAAAAAACTTGACTCTATATCTACTAGAGGTTTTCTAATGATGGCATCCGGGGAAAACCTTGTCAATGAAGAGCGATCTATGAACAAAGAACCTTCCAGCCCATGCGCCTGCTCCGGCGGCAATGGCCAACAGACGGCGTGCGCCAGTGAGCAGGCCAGCACTGAAACCACCGTTTTCCACGTGAGCAACATGGATTGCCGCAATGAGGAAGCACTGGTGCGGCGAACGCTGGAGGGCATGCCCGGTGTCGAGCGGCTCCTGTTCGATCTTCCGCAGCGTTTGTTGACCATTTCGCACCGCGAAGTCTCGGCCGATGCCTTGGAGCAAGCGCTGAATTCGGTGGGCATGAAGGCTCAGGCTGTCCGAGACGCCGCCGTGTCGACCACCTACCGCATCGAGAACATGGACTGCCCGAGCGAGGAGAAACTCATCCGCTCGCACCTCGGGGCAGTCGAGGGAATTCAGGACCTCGACTTCGACCTCGCTGAGCGCACCCTGTCGGTGAAACACCTCGCTCAGGCACGCGCGCAGATGGAGCAGGTCCTGGCCTCGATCGGCATGCGCGCCAAGGAGCAGACCTTCGGCCACACGGGGCCGATCGAAGCCGCGGCTGTGATCCCATCCTCGGCCCTGCAGCAGCAACCAACCGCTGCCGTTTCCGCGCCGCCGATCGGCGAGCGGGTGACGTACCGGATCGAGAACATGGATTGCCCGACGGAAGAAGCGCTGATCCGCGACCGGCTGGGCAAGCTGCCGGGTGTGACCGCGCTCGACTTCAATCTGATGCAGCGTGTGCTGGGAGTCCAGCACACGCTGGCGACCTCAGCGCCGATCGAGAAGGCGCTTGCTTCCATTGGAATGCAGGCTGCGCGGCAGGACATGCAGACAGCCACCACGGTACTTCGCATCGCGAAGATGGACTGTCCGACCGAGGAAAGTCTGATCCGCGGCAAGCTGCAAGGCATGCCGGGCGTGCAGGGAATGGATTTCAACCTGATGCAGCGCACGCTCACGGTTCGGCACACACCCGACGCGATCAAGCCGGCAGTCGAAGCCATCGAATCGCTGGGCATGGAAGCCGAGGTCCAGAGGACTGATGAGCCGCGCGATGCCCCGGTGGCCGCGCACAAGACCAATTGGTGGCCGATGGCGGTTTCGGGCGTTGCGGCGGTGGCCGCCGAAGGCGTGTACTGGGTCAACGACGGCAATCATTGGGCCGTGATCGTGCTGGCACTGGTTTCGATCTTCACCGGCGGCCTCAGCACCTACAAGAAGGGCTGGATCGCGCTGAAGAACCTCAACCTGAACATGAACGCCCTGATGGCCATCGCGGTCACCGGCGGCATGGCGATCGGCCACTGGCCGGAGGCCGCCATGGTCATGTTCCTGTTCGCGTTGGCGGAAGTGATCGAGGCGAAGTCGCTGGACCGCGCCCGCAACGCCATTCGGGGGCTGATGGACTTGGCGCCCGAGACCGCGACCGTGCGGCAGGCCGATGGCTCATGGACAGAGCTGCCGGCCAAGGAGGTCGCAAAGGGCGCGGTGGTCCGCGTGCGTCCTGGCGAGCGCATCGCACTGGACGGCCTGATCACCTCGGGTCGATCGGCCATCAACCAGGCGCCCATCACCGGCGAGAGCCTGCCCGTCGAGAAGGCCGAAGGTGACCAGGTCTTCGCCGGAACCATCAATGAGACCGGCTCTTTCGAATACAAGGTGACCGCAGGCGCCAGCGACTCGACGCTCGCGCGCATCATCCATGCCGTGGAGTCCGCGCAGGGCAGCCGTGCGCCCACGCAGCGCTTCGTCGACCAGTTCGCCCGCGTCTACACGCCGGCGGTGTTCGCGGTGTCCGTGCTGGTTGCCGTCGTGCCGCCGCTCGCCTTCGGCGGCGCATGGTTTGACTGGGTCTACAAGGCCCTGGTACTGCTGGTGATCGCCTGCCCCTGCGCTCTGGTCATCTCCACGCCGGTCACCATCGTCAGCGGCTTGGCCGCTGCCGCCCGACGCGGCATCCTGATCAAGGGTGGCGTCTACCTGGAGGGCGGGCGCAAGCTCAAGGCGTTGGCCCTGGACAAGACCGGCACACTCACACATGGCAAGCCCGAGCAGACCGACTTCGTGCCGCTGATCGGCGAGGCGCAGGAAGTTGCCGCCTGGGCCGCAAGCCTCGCGGCACGCTCGGACCATCCTGTGTCTCAGGCCATCGCCCGCAAGGCGAACCGTGACGGCATCGCGCTGCACGAGGTCGACGACTTCGCGGCGCTGCCTGGCCGCGGCGTGCGCGGCCGCGTCGCCGGGCGCATGTTGCACATGGGCAACCACAGGCTCGCCCAGGAGCTGGGCCTGAGCGAAGCGACGCTCCAGGCTCGGCTGGAGACCCTGGAGCGCCAAGGCAAGACAGCGATCCTGCTGATGGACGATGCGACCGTGCTCGGCATTTTTGCAGTGGCCGACACCGTGAAGGAAACCAGCCGTGAGGCGGTGGCCGACCTGCAGGCGCTGGGTGTGCGCACGCTGATGCTGACGGGGGACAACCAGCACACGGCCGCGGCCATCGCTGCCCAGGTCGGAATCTCTGAAGCCCGTGGTGACCAACTGCCCGAAGACAAGCTCAAGACCATCGAAAGCCTGGTCGGCGGCGAGGGCCAGGTGGGCATGGTGGGCGACGGCATCAACGATTCGCCCGCGCTCGCCCGTGCCGACATCGGCTTCGCCATGGGCGCGGCCGGCACCGACACCGCGATCGAAACAGCCGACGTCGCCCTGATGGACGACGACCTGCGCAAGATCCCCGCCTTCATCCGGCTGTCGCGTAGCACTGCGGCGATCCTCACGCAGAACATCGTTCTGGCCCTTGGCATCAAGGCGGTGTTCCTTGCGTTGACGTTCACAGGGCATGCCACCATGTGGATGGCTGTGTTCGCTGACATGGGGGCAAGTCTTTTGGTTGTCGTCAATGGGCTGCGCCTCCTGAAGTTCAAGGCGGCATGAACAATGGATGAACCATCTCTTCGCAAGACGCAGTGGTACTCACTCGCGATCGTTATATTCGCCGGCGATCAGGCAGCTAAGAGCTACATTGACGCGACAACTCCCTTGGGTTGGTCGCACGAGGTGGCGTCATTCTTCAACCTAGTTCACGCTCTCAATCCCGGCGCGGCGTTCAGCTTCCTTGCTGGCGCGGGCGGCTGGCAGCGGTGGTTTTTTCTGGCGATCGCGTTCGCAATATCGGCATGGCTCGCATGGCTGCTCTCCCGGCCGCTGCGCAAAACGGAAGGCCTTTCGTACAGCCTCATTCTGGGCGGCGCATTGGGCAACGCGTTCGACCGCGCCACGCGCGGGCACGTTATCGACTACATCGACTTTCACCTGCACGGCTGGCACTGGCCCGCCTTCAACATCGCTGACATGGCCATCGTGGGCGGGGCGATCGCGCTGGTGGCCCAGTCGTTCATGAGCGTGGAGAACCCGGCCGCCACAAAGGAGTCCCAGTGACATTGGGACGATCCGGAAATTCGCAATGCACACGGTGCAGGACACCAATCTGAAGAGAACGGCCCCCAGCATGAGCGGCCGCGGCTTGGCCCTCATGCTAGCGCCCACCGCCGCTTTTGCTGCAACGCCCTGTTGCGATGGCGGCGATTGCTGCAACGACGTCGCAATGCCTTGCTGTGAATAAACAGCACGCAAGCCAGTTGACCTGGCAATTATGAAAGTCCATCACGGCGATGCTGGCCTTTTTCGTTCCAATGAGCCGTCACGGAGAGGTGATGATGAAGCTATGCCGGGATCCTGCAAGCTTTAGGACGGTCTTCTTTACCGCATAGCGATATGCTGATGTCACCCGTTCGCCTCGCCTGGCAAGTACAAGTAGTTCGTCGCGGTTTTCTGGCCGTGTCCGCCCGCTTCGCTGGCCCTTTTGCCCCAAACAAGCGCAATCATGCCTGCGTTACCACCAAAGTTCGCCCCCGCCAGTTGCTGTTCCTAAAGGGCATCAAGCTCAACGCCATCGCCGACCGGCCAGCGTATTTCGCATCGCTGCGTGCCCGTCGGGGCCAGCCCATCGTCATCCTCGCAGAGCTGGGACCGGACGAGGCATTCGCCCTGTGGAAGCAGCATGTACTGGGCGACAGGCCTCGCTGACCCAGTTTCGCCTCATCCTCCTGACAGCCCCGCACTTATTGCGGGGCTTTCTTTTTTCCGCGTTCGCCAATCGGGGCTGTTGCAAATGCCGATTTCCGGCTGACGCGGCTCGCCTCGCGCATGAAGCTGCCCGCATGTGTCGCTGATTCGTCAGCACCATGCCAGCAGCCAGAGTTTCCAGGCTGCCGCGGATTCTTTCCGCGCTACCCGCCAGTCCGCCATCGCATCGAGTCTGCGGACGCGCGTCACCCGTGACGCCGATGCTTTTTTCTCAACCGCGTGCGGGAGCTGCCATCCCGTGAGGGACGAGGCCCCGCTTTTTCCAAGGAGCCCGTCCATGTCCCAGCAAGCCTCTTTCGGCCAGTTGGCCTTGATCCATTGCGGCAAGTTCCTGCCGCTCGAAATCCTGCATAGCGCCGCCGGCCACTACATCGGCACGCGCGATACAGAAGGTCCCGTTTCGCGGGAATCCTGCCAGTACTTCCGCAGCTATGCCGCGGCTCAACGTGCCCTCGAAAGAGGCGGCTGGTCCCAGCTCGCCACACCCTGATCCAACTGGAGGAACCACGTCATGAACCAGCTTTTGCCCCAGGAAGTCGTCGATCAGATCATGCGGGAAGAGCAGCATTTCGCCGCCGCGCCCCAAGCCTTCTTCGAGGTCTGGAAGCGCGGCGTCGAGATCGCAGGCCCGCAATGGTTTGGCGACGGCACGCGCGAAGGCCTGAACCAGGCAAAGAGCAAGTGGGATCTGCGTCCCGACATGCTGCGTGCCAACGACGCACTCGGCGTCCTGAGCAGCGGGGAACGCATGTTCCTGTCCGCCATGTTCAGCTTCTACAACGCGCGCGAGGGCGGTGCCATGCTCAAGCGCTGCCACTTCCAAGGACTGTCGGACTTCGATGGTCTCGATCTGCAACGTCGCCAGGTGATCGCCGACCTGCTGCTGAACTACAGCGGTTGGTGAGCCGGTCCCTGGCACACCTTCATCACTGCGTTCACGGGACCCCATGAGGGACATGCGCCTCGTTCGAGGCCATGTCCCTCGCGTTTTCTCCCCGCCCAGCGCCATCCGGCATCAGGCGGTTTCCCCTGCGGATGCCATCGTCCGCAAGGGCTGGCTCCGTTCATTCATCGAAAGGAGCCTTCATGGCCAACAACTACTACGAAGCCACCGGCGTTCTCGTGCTCGACCGTGTGACGCCCGTCATCCAGGCGCTGTTCGGCGCCTTCGCGCTGGACGAGAGCCACCCCGGCAACGGGCAGGCCTACATCGCCCAGATCGCCGAGACCACCAATCCGCAATGGCCGGACGTGCTCGATGGCCTGGAAGACCTGGCCACGCAACTCGGTATTCCGATGCCGGACGACGAAGGGCTGTCGATCCCGCCGCTGCTCGAACTGCTCGCCGTGCACTTCCGTGCCGATGAGGACGAAGAGCTGGGGAACTTGATCGACCGTCATTCGTTCGAGGACACCGCCGATCTCGACGCATTGTTTCTGATCGCCACCCGGTTCGATGACGGGCACCACCTGACCGCCATCCAGTTCGAGGGCTGCTGGTACTGCAGCAAGCCGCGGCTGTTCGAGTTCGGCGGCAACGGCTGCTACCTGAGCCGCGAGGTCCGCTTCATCAGCTCCTCCTCCCAGGCCCTCCAGCTCGGCGACCAATTGCGCAAGACCATTGTGGCCGCCGACATCGAAGAGGCTTCGGCCCTGATCGCGCTGGAGACCATCAATCTGCTGGCGGGCGTCAGCGACGAGCCATTCCGCATGAATTTGCGCCGGCGCGTCGCCGAGCGATTGGCCCAAACGCCAACGATCAGCGTCACCTGACGCTGTTTCCTTTCTTTCCACCCACCGGGGTCAATTCCCGGTGGCGGGGATTTGCTCCATCATTATTCTGTTGGAGAAATCCCATGTCCCAGAATCCCAATCCCTTTCTACGCGGCTACTGGAATCTGAAAATCGTCCGCACGCTGTCCATCAGCTACGAGGACGGAAGCCCGCATGTTTGGCGAAACATCCACCCGAGCCAGCAGCACCTCTGCGACGCGGCGCTGGTTTCTTCTCCTTGCATCATCACCAGCGACTTCGCGGTGGTCAGGACTGGCACCGAACCTGTCGGCGCCGCACTGATCGCCGAATGCGACGCGGCTGAAGGGGGCAGCGGCGAAGGCATGGTGGGTGCCGTGGTGTACGCGATCCACGGCGACGACTTCGACGGCCGCCCCGTCCACATTGGCGACACCTATTCGGCCGAGGCCGCACGGGAAGTCGTGCAGCGGTTGAGCTTCGAGACCGGCTACTACAGCCGGTGCTGGGAAATCAGCAGCGCGCACATCAGCCGCGAAACCGGCCAGTACCTGGCCAACCTGGCTGACCTCGCGACGCCGGAGGCCTTTTTGTTCATCGCGTTCCGGATTCCCTACAGCCCGGCGATCGGCGTCAAGCTGATCTCCACGCCCTGGACGGACCAGCACCTGCAGGACGTCGAGGGGATCGCCGCCGAGCAGCTTCGGCAGGAGCACCGCAGCAAGGGCATGCCGGACGAGCTGGCACAGATCCTTGGACTGGCCGGCCAGGCCGACGTGCGCATCCTCATCCTCGATGCCGACGCACCCGTGTTGCCGGGCCTATCGCTGGCCGGCGAATAGCTGCCACACACATCCCCGGCCTTCCTTGTCCTCACCGCATGCCGGCCCGGTCTCCCGCCAGAGAGCCGGGCCGGCGCACTTTCACAGGAGCGATCCCATGTTCCCCGACCTCATCACACCCGCATCCGACTTCGAGCACCAACTCGGAGCCTGCGTCAACGCCATGAGCCAGGAAGATGCCATCGGCCAGATCCTGGTATTCGAGCGCATGAGCGGCACGCTGCACATGCGCCATATCGCCAGCGCCGACCTGGTGGACACCGACGTGGACGACTACGAAATGGTCGTCTTCGACGGTGGCAACACAAGCGGCGACACGTGGAAACACGTGTTCTTTCCGCGTCAGCGCGAGCACTACTTCGTGTACCAAGCCTGATTCCTCCAGCCCCTTTCGAGGGGCTTTTTCTTGCCCGCAGCACAGGAAAACGGTTGTGGTGCGGTGCCGTTTCCTGCGGGCAGGCAGACCGCCCCAGGGCCATGCTTGCCCCATGTTCGTCGGCGTTGCCGGCACATGCCCAGGCAGTCGAGACCTTCGAGGCTGCAAGCGCGGGAAACCGTGCTGGTCGTTTCTTCCTACGGACCTACCGCGTCCATCCACGCCACCCACAAGGGACCTCTCCCTTGCGGGCGGGGAATCCCTTGTTTTTCCTCAAGGAGTTTCCCCATGGATCGTTCCCTCATCAAATCCATGATGCCTTCGCTGGTCGCAGGCCATGTGCCCCGCAACGTGCGGTCGTTCAAGTACCGCGTGTTCGATGATCAGCCGCTGTCCTCAACGCTGGGCTTCGCCATCGACCCCCAACCCTTCGACGGCAAGGTGGTCGCCGCGACCGACGATGCCATCGTCGTCAAGCTCAAGCCTTCCGAGTTCGCGGTGCTCGATCCCAGCCTGGTGACCACGGTTCCTGCCGAAGGCGCCAAGGTGCATGTCCAACCCTATGCCCGTCGTCGCTTCGACGGACTGCGCGCGGACACGCCGGAGGTCATCACCGAGGAGACTTCGGACGGCACGCCGTACACCATCACGAGGCACATCCTCGGCTCGGCGCCGGCCAAGCTGCCCATTCCCACGCCGCAGTGCATGGAGTTGGGCCAGCTCATCGAGCAGTTGGAGGAGATGCCGGCCCCCGATCGCTTCCGGCGCATCACCCACATGCTGGTGGATGCCGGTGCCCGCGACTTCACCTGGGTCGATCCCACGCCCTCCAAGATCATCGAGACCCCGCCGGCGATCAGCTTCACGGTCTCGACCGCGAAGTTCGAGGGCCGGGTGACGATCCTCTACGACCGCGGCGGAGACACCTACGTGGTGGAACTGCACCGTCAGAACGGTGAATCGGTCGAACTGGTCGATCGGCACGACGAGGTGTATTTCGACATGCTCGGCGAAGTGCTGGAGAGGCTCATCGACGACGGGCGCTGGCGCCAGATCGACGTGAGCATCCTCGACGCGAAAGCGGCCCGCAAGCGCCAGGCCGTCCCGGCATGACGCCCCGCAGCGAAACCGGGCGGTCCTGCGGCTGACCCGAGGCATCCGCCACGGCGTTCCAGCCGTTCCGGCCGCGTGCACTACAGGCCCTTCATCCCATCGGATGGAGGCCTTTCTCATTCTTCCACACAGGAGATTTCATCCATGTCACTGCGATTCAAAGGCGCTGACCTGCGCCCCGTGCTGACCGAAGCCATCGCCAATCAGGGGTCGTCTCAGAAAACGGAAAAAAATCGTACGCTAAGAGCCGAAGTGGGCCCTTTAGCAGCAATGCAAAGCTGCGATCAACGGGCAGGAAACATTGCCATGGTGCGCGTTGCACTCTCTCACTAGCGTCGACAGGGCCTCTTCCATCCGCGTGAGGTCCGCCATGCGTGCGCGCACATCGGCCAGCCGGTGAGCAGCCAGTTCGGCCGCCTCGCTGCAATGGGTGCCGTCCTCCAGTTTCAGGAGCTGGCCGACTTCATCCAGGCTGAATCCCAGGCGCTGGGCTGACTTCACGAACTTCACCCGCGCCACGTCCGCCTGCCCGTAGCGGCGGATGCGACCGTAGGGCCGCTCCGGCTGGGGTAGCAAGCCCTTGAGCTGATAGAAGCGGATCGTCTCCACGTTGACCCGGGCTGCCTTGGCGAAGGCCCCGATGGTCAGATTCTCTTGAGCGTTCTCCATGGCGCTTGACTCCGTAGTTGACTACGGAAGTAACGTTACAGCATCAAGCGAAGTCCCGGAAGGAGAACCTTATGTCGGAACCCAAGAACGGCTGCGGCGCACTGGCGACCGGCGGCGTCGCGGCCGTCCTCGCCTCGGCCTGCTGCCTCGGCCCCCTTGTCCTGGTCGCGCTCGGCTTCTCTGGCGCGTGGATCGGCAACCTGACCGTGCTGGAGCCGTATCGGCCGATCTTCATCGGCGCAGCGCTCATCGCGCTGTTCTTCGCCTGGCGCAGCATCTTCCGACCAGCCCATGCCTGCAAGCCCGGCGACGTTTGCGCCGTGCCCCAAGTGCGGACTGCCTACAAGGTGATCTTCTGGATCGTGGCCGCCCTGGTTCTGGTTGCCCTCGCGTTTCCCTACGTCCTGCCGCTGTTCTACTGAAAGGAGATCACCATGAAGAAACTCACCACCCTCACCACCCTCATCGCCCTGGCCGCCGCTCTAAGCGCGCCCGCCTGGGCTGCCACCAAGACCGTCACCCTGTCGGTGCCCGGCATGACCTGCGCCGCGTGCCCGATCACGGTCAAGACGGCTCTGTCCAAGGTCGCCGGCGTCGAGAAGGCCGAAGTCAGCTTCGAGAAGCGGGAGGCCGTCGTCACCTTCGACGAGGCCAAGACCAATGCCGACGCCTTGACCAAGGCCACCGCAAACGCGGGTTACCCGTCCAGCGTCAAGCAGTGAGGGCGTAATCATGGCCGAGGCGATCACCCTCCACATCGAAGGCATGACCTGCACGTCGTGCGCCGAGCACGTCCAGCAGGCTTTGACGAACGTGCCCGGCGTGCGCGCGGCCTCGGTGTCCTATCCGCAGCGGCAGGCCGAAATCGAGGCGGATGCAGGCGTGAGCGTGGCCCCGCTGGTTGCCGCAGTGGCCACGCTCGGCTATCGCGCACGGCTTACCGACACGCCGAACAAGCCTGCCGGCCTGCTAGACAAGGCGCTGGGCTGGCTCGGTGGCGAAACGAAGCATGTTGGCGGTGAACAAGCGCTGCACGTGGCTGTGATAGGCAGCGGCGGCGCGGCGATGGCGGCTGCCTTGAAGGCCGTGGAGCAAGGCGCCCGCGTCACGCTGATCGAGCGCGGCACCATCGGCGGCACCTGCGTCAATGTCGGCTGCGTGCCGTCCAAGATCATGATCCGCGCCGCGCACATCGTCCACCTGCGCCGCGAAAGCCCGTTCGATGCTGGCCTGCCGGCCGCAGCGCCCGCTGTACTGCGCGAGCGGCTGCTGGCCCAGCAACAAGGCCGCGTCGAGGAGCTGCGCCATGCCAAGTACGAAGGCATCCTGGCAAGCACTCCGGCCATCACCGTGCTGCGCGGCGAGGCCCGGTTCAGGGACACGCGCACGCTGACCGTGGCGACCGCTGACGGCGGCACGCACGAGGTGAACTTCGACCGCTGCCTGATTGCCACCGGCGCGAGCCCGGCGCTTCCGCCAATCCCGGGCCTTGCGGACACACCCCACTGGACCTCCACCGAGGCGCTGGAAAGCAGCTCGCTCCCCGAGCGGCTGGCCGTGATTGGTTCCTCCGTGGTGGCGGTCGAGTTGGCGCAAGCCTTCGCCCGGCTGGGCAGCCAGGTCACGATCCTGGCGCGCAGCACGCTGTTCTTCCGAGAAGACCCGGCCATCGGGGAAGCCGTAACAGACGCCTTCCGCGCCGAGGGCATCGAGGTGCTGGACCACACCCAGGCGAGCCACGTTGCCTATGCGGGCGGGGAATTCGTGCTCACCACCGGGCAGGGGGAAGTGCGCGCCGACAAGCTGCTGGTCGCCACCGGTCGCGCGCCGAACACGCGCAGCCTGAACCTTGAAGCGGCAGGCGTCGAAGTCAATGCGCAGGGAGCCATCGTCATCGACCGCGCCATGCGCACGAGCGCACCGCACATCTTTGCTGCCGGCGACTGCACCGACCAGCCGCAGTTCGTCTATGTGGCGGCGGCGGCCGGCACGCGCGCCGCGATCAACATGACCGGCGGCGACGCGGCGCTGGACCTGACGGCGATGCCGGCGGTGGTGTTCACCGATCCGCAGGTGGCGACCGTGGGCTACAGCGAGGCGGAAGCGCACCACGACGGCATCGAGACCGACAGCCGGCTGCTGACGCTCGACAACGTGCCGAGGGCGCTCGCCAACTTCGACACGCGCGGCTTCATCAAGCTGGTGGCGGAAGCTGGCTCAGGGCGGCTGATCGGCGTACAGGCGGTCGCGCCGGAAGCGGGCGAACTGATCCAGACGGCCGCGCTGGCGATCCGCCACCGGATGACCGTGCAGGAGCTGGCCGACCAGTTGTTCCCCTACCTGACCATGGTCGAGGGACTGAAGCTCGCGGCGCAGACCTTCAACAAGGACGTGAAGCAACTGTCCTGTTGCGCCGGATGAGGAAAAGGGAGGTGTTCGATGAACGCCTACAGCCGCGCCAACCGCCGCATCTACGCGGCCTTGTCCGATCCCCTGTCGGCCACCCACCGGCACCGCCTCGACGATCTGCTCAAGCGCCACGACAACGGCAAGACGACCTGGCTGGCCTGGCTGCGCCAGTCGCCCGTCAAGCCGAACTCGCGCCACATACTCGAACACATCGAGCGCCTCAAAGCCTGGCAGGCGCTCGACCTGCCTTCCGGCATCGAGCGGTCGGTGCACCAGAACCGCCTGCTCAAGATCGCCCGCGAAGGCGGCCAGATGACGCCCGCCGATCTGGCCAAGTTCGAGGCACAGCGCCGCTACGCGACCCTGGTGCGCTCGCCATCGAGGGCATGGCCACCGTCACCGACGAAATCATCGACCTGCACGACCGCATCCTGGGCAAGCTGTTCAACGCTGCCAAGCACAAGCATCAGCAGCAGTTCCAGGCGTCCGGCAAGGCGATCAACGCCAAGGTGCGGCTGGCCACCTCGATCAAGCAGGGCACGGTGACGGCCTCGCTGATGCTCAGGAAACTCGGCAGCTACCCGCGCCAGAACGGCCTGGCCGTGGCGCTGCGCGAGCTGGGCCGCATCGAGCGAACGCTGTTCATCCTGGACTGGCTGCAAAGCGTCGAGCTGCGCCGCCGCGTGCATGCCGGACTGAACAAGGGCGAAGCCCGCAACGCGCTAGCCCGCGCCGTGTTCTTCAACCGGCTGGGCGAAATCCGCGACCGCAGTTTCGAGCAGCAGCGCTACCGGGCCAGCGGCCTCAACCTGGTGACGGCGGCCATAGTGTTGTGGAACACGGTCTATCTGGAACGGGCCTCAAACGCCTTACGCGGTCACGGCCAGACTGTCGATGACGCCCTGTTGCAGTACCTGTCGCCGCTGGGCTGGGAGCACATCAACCTGACCGGCGATTACCTCTGGCGCAGCAGCGCCAAGATCGGCGCGGGCAAGTTCAGGCCGCTACGACCGCTGCAACCGGCTTAGCGTACGATTTTTTCCGTTTTCTGAGACGTCCCCGAGATGAAGGCATTTTTCACCTTCGATGGTGCCGAGCGCGACGCAATCAATGCACGCCGAGGTGATTCCCACAAGCTTGGTCTGGCGCTCCATATTGGTTTCCTGCGCATGAGTGGGCGTTTGCTCGGTGCCTTTCGGGTAATTCCAGTAGCCTTGTGGCGCCACCTTGGCAACGAGCTTGGCATTGCAGCACCAGAAGTCGCCTCGCTGAGAGCCATGTATGAACGCGGGCGCACGCTATTCGATCACCAACAAGTAGCCTGCACGGTCCTTGGATTCCAGTGGATGAGCGAGCACCAGCGCCGCTCACTGGTACGTGAACTGCGCGACGAAGTGGCGCGCTGCGCCGACCGCGATCAGCTACTCGTGCGGGCGCGTCAATGGCTGTACAAGAACAAGCTGGTGATCGTGCACGAGCGGGCAATTCGGACACTGATTGCGGCGGCACTTGCCCAGCTTGAAGTTGAAACAGGCACCGCCATCGCCGCCAGCGTTGATCCAGCAACACTTGATCGCTGGCGAGCCTCAGTTTCAGAGCTGCGCCCAGATGGACAAACCCAGCAGAGTTGGCTATGGGCTGCACCGGCGAAACACTCAACCCGCCAAATCAGCGAGGTACTGGAGCGCATCGACCTGCTTTACACGCTGGACGTTCATAAGCACCTGGCAGACATCCCCGATCTCATCTTGCGCCGCTACGCGCGCCGACTTGTCTCCAGGCCGCCCTCAGCCGGAGCCAAGATCAAAGAGCCAGCGCGCACCGTGGAGGTCGCATGCTTTCTTCGGTATTGCCTGTTCACCACCACAGACCAGTTGATCCTTATGGTGCAGCGCCGGATCGCCGATCTGTGGCGTCAGGCTGCCGCCGATGTCCCCGCTACCGTCAATTGGGCCGCAATGTACAAAACGCTGCTCGGCGAACTTGTTGCCTTGAGCGCGCAAGGTGCGGTGCCAGATGCTGAGTTGCGTGCCCGTCTTGAAGCCTTGATCACCGAAACCCAGAAACGCAAACCACCGAGCAGGGCCTCCCTGGTCCGCGAGGGATTGATTGATGGAATTCGCCCCGTGCGGTCGTTGCTCGTCGCCATTGCAAAGCTGCCCTGGCAGGCCACCGGCGAGCATCCTGCCATCGAGTACCTTGCCAAGCTGCAAGCTTTATATCTCAAAGGATCCAGAAAGCTGCCAGTTGAAGTGGTGGCACCAAGTCTGGGAATGATCTGGCAGGTTTCGATCTCCAGCCCAGACCGGGAACGGGCGTTTCAGGCGTTGGAGGTGGCCACCCTGTTTGCCCTGCGCCGCGCGGTGCGCAATGGCTCGGTCTGGATTGAGCACAGCCTGAGCTTTCGGGGTCGTGCGCGCTTGTTCTTCACGGACGAGCGTTGGCAGGCAGAGTCCAAGAAACACTATGCCCGTCTATCGTTACCCAGCAAGGCTGCCACTTTCTTGAAGCCTTTGCTGGCCAGAGTAACTGCCGGTGTCGATGCGGTGGCCGCTGCAGCCCGCAGTGGCGTACTGCGCGTGGATGATGAACTCCATTTGTCGCCATTGCCCGCAGAGGACGAAGACCCAGAAGTGACCAAGCTGCGCGCGGCTTTGGATCACCGCATCGGTGAGGTTCAATTGCCGGAAGTGATTCTGGCCGTTGACGCCCAGGTGCGCTTTAGCTGGATCATGCTCGGACGTGAGCCGCGCTCTACCGACGAGCTGCTGATGGTCTATGCCGGCATCATGGCCCACGGCACCAGTCTGACTGCGGTCGAATGCGCGCGCATGATTCCGCAGCAGAAGGCGGCGCGGCAGTGCTGCCTCAACTTCGGGTGTCACGTCTGTGCTCCTTGAAGAAGCGGCGCCGTCGGTCTGTGCCGGCGGCGCCGCCTTGAGAGGTCGTCCGGCGCACCCACGATCAGCGGGTGCACCTGCTGCTTAGCGCTGACTTCAGCTCAGTTCGCCGCCGAAGCGCTGCACGCCCTTGCCGGTGGCAAAGTTGTGCAGTCCGAAGCTCGGGAAGGTGCCGCGCAGGCCTTCGAACTTGCCGGTGGAATCGACCACCTTGTGCATGACGGTGAGCGAGACCTCGTCGATGCCCGGCACCTGGATGCCTGTGGCGGTGTCGACCGTCGAGATGCGGCTGCCGTCGCGGCTCATGAATTCATGAACCATCGTGAAGCTCGCGCGGCCGTCGACGAACTTGATTTCACTGGTGGCCTTGGCCCAGATCGGGCCGTCGAAGTCACCGTCGCCGGTGGCCAGGAAGGTTTCGATATGCGGCAGGTATTGCACGGCGGCGAAAGCGCCGATGCTGAGGGGCTTGGACATGATGCACTCCTAGGTTGGTGTTGGCCTGATGAATAGGCCGCGGGGACGGACGCTGCCGACGCTCGTCACGCCGGCAGCACCGGGATCACTTGCTGTTGCTCAGGCGGAAGCTGATCACCTTGGCAGCGTCCGTCTTGGAAGCGTTGACGACCTGCGTGTCGGGTGCGCTCTTGGGCTGATAGAACGTTTGACCCGTCAGATAGACGATCGGCGCTTCACCGCGCACTTTGACGCTGACCGCACCCTTGTCGTCGTATTCGTGGCGGTATAGCTTGCCGCCGCGCCGGCTGTCCATCACGTAGGGCGGATCGGCGTAGACGAACTCGGAGCCGGTGAACTGGTGGGACTCCAGCCAGGCCACGGCGTCGCCGTGGTGCAGCTCCAGGCCGGGCACGTCGAGCTGCTGCCAGACCTCGATCACCTCGGGATCAACGTCGATGCCGACGCTGCGGGCAGCGGGCCGCTTGCGCTCCAGGATGTTGCCGCCGCCCAGGTGCGTTTCGATGTACGTGTCGTGAGGCGGGATGTTGTTGATGATCGTCTGGTAGACGCCGGCACCGCCCTTGCCGCCGGGGTATCTCATGGCCTTCTTCCTGGAGTAAATCGGGACTTGGCCAGCATCGTCAGAAATGGCGATGCTGTCAAGGGAAGCCGGCCGGGCCTGCATCGTCAGAGCCGACGATGCGAAGCTGCTGGAGCGTCCTGCAGCACCGCCAGGAATGGCGATGCCGGATCGCTCAGTAGGTGGGGATGTAGACCACCTCAATGTCCACGCGCTGGTTCTCGCGCCGGCCCTCGGCCGTCGAGTTGTCTGCCACGAAATCGGCGGCCGATGCGAAGTTCACCATGATCTTGAGCGGCGAGACGCCGCGCGCCACCAAGTACGACCTGGCCGAGAGCGCACGGCGTAGTGCAAGGGCCTCATCGGCCGCGCTGGGCCGTAGTGTGCTGGTGCGCCCGCTGATGTAGATGATCGCCGCATTCCTAGCGTCGGCCAGCAGCTCCAGGGCCTCTGGCGTCGGCTGGAATGTCGCGCTGCTGTCGGGGAAGGACACCGATACGCCGGACTTGATCGGCGTGCCGAAGTTGCCGGCGTCGCCGGCGGCCAGTGCGCTTTGCGCGCTGACCAGGAACGCCAGAGAGAGGGCCAGAAGAACGGGTTTTCGCATGGGGCAGGACTCCAATCAGAAGAACAGGTAGCCGGCCTTGCTCATGGGGATGCGGATCAACCAGAGCGAGGCCAGGTGCAGCGGGTAATAGGCGTAGAAGGCCCAGCGCAGGCGCGGCACGCGCACATCCACCCGCGAGGCCAGGAAGAGCACCGGCAGGGCTGCCAAGGCCCACAGGTTGCGATTGACGAACCACAGGGCCGCGCAGGCCAGCACCGCGACCGCCGCGGCGGCCCAGCTCGGCCGGCGCGTGTACGACCACACCGCCAGGCCGAAAGCCACGGCCGGCCACCAATATTCGACCGAGCTGCCGCCGACCAGGAACACCACGCCGGCGGCCGCCAGGTGCAGCTTGCCGCCACGTTCGACCAGGTAAGCCGTGGCCGTGACGACCAGCAGCGTGAACATCACGTTGAGCGGCCACCAACCGGCGTACAGGCCGCCGAGGGCCACGAAGGGCACGGAGGCCAGCGCGCCGAACATCGCCAGGCGCGACATGGTGCGGCCGTACACGCCGCGTTCGAGCGTGCCCGGCCGGGCCAGGTTGTAGGCCAGGACGAACACGAAAAGGGGGAGCGCCACGCGGCCGGCCTCGAACAGCACCGGCAGCGTCGCGTTGAACAGGTACTTGTTGACGTGATCGCCGGTCATGAGAACCAGTGCGAGCCACTTCAACGCTTCGACGGTTCCATCAGGAATCCGCAGGGCCTTCATCAGCGCCGGCCCCCGCGAATCGCGTAGGCGCGCAGCACCAGGAAGATGATGTAGAGCGCTGGCAGTGAGAGCACGAAGGCGATGGGCTTGCCGATCCACGCCGGCAGCGCCCACAGCAGAAGGCCCAAGGCGAAGATCGGGCCGAGGCCCAGCAGAAGCAAATCGAGCTGGTTCTTGGCCTGTCCTTCCGCCCACTTGCAATAGGCTTGAAGCAACCGGCCGACGCCCAGCGTGTACCGCATCATGAAGGCGTGGAATTTGTCCATGTTTAGCCGCTAAATCGGAAGAGCCGGCCTACTCGGCCGACCCCTCGCGTGAAGTGTTGAAAGACACCGTGCGGGGCACGTAGCCGGCCACCGACACGCTGCGAGCTGCTGCGGCCGCTGGGGCGGCCTGCTGGGGTGCTGGTGCCGGCCTGGCCGCCGGCGTCGCCCGCTGGGCCACCGTCGCGGGCTGGCTGGGCGTCGAGGGCGTGGCCCCGGCCTTCGTCACGTCAAGCGTGACGAACCGAGCTTCGAGCCAATCGGCCCACTTCGACGCCTTGCGCATCAAGTCGGCCCGGTACACCGCGTTGTACTGCGGCGTGCGCGAGTGGTAGTTCGCCGCCTTCGTCCAGAGGTCGCCCTTGTCGTTGCGGATGTGCATCCGCAGCCGCCAGGCGGCCAGGTCGAACGAGTAGCAGCCGGCAGCCGCCACATCGTTCGCCGTGATGCCGTATCGGGCCAGGTCGCCCAGGTACGCGGTGTTGAACTGCATCGGGCCAACGTCATGCGTGCCATTCGAGTTGCGCACCCACTGGCCCGGCTTGCCGCCCTCTTTCTCGGCGACGGCCAACACGATGTTGACCGGCACCTCGTACTTGACGGCGGCCGAGATCGAGCAGACGACGCGCTCCTGGAGCTGCGGCGGCAGATCGGCGAAGAACGGCATGCCCTCCCCTCCCTCAGTTCAGCCAGGACTGACGGCGGCGCTCTTCGTCCTCGCGCCGGATGCGTTCGTTGTACTCGGCCAAGGCGCGGTCATAGTCGCGCGCTTCGACCCAATACCCGCCCCGCTCTGGCGTCCCGACATAGCGCGGCAGCGTGCCGCTGCTGGCGAAGTCGGTGTAGGCGTGGCCGGTGTAGGCCCCGCAGTAGTCAGGCAACTGGTTGCTGATGTACGTGCGCCCATCGTCGTAGCCGCCCGTCCACATCACCAACGTCGAGTTCAGCGACTGCGCGTCGCAACGGCCAGCGCCGCGCGAGATCGCCGACACGAGCGACTGCATTTCCGGCGTCTGGCTCGCCACCGGGCAAAGCTGGAGGAAGTTCAGGCGGGCGCGGATCGTGTCCGACAGCTTGCGCTTCGTGATGTTGAAGTACCGCGACAGCGACGGCGTGCATTCGCTCGGGCGCGTGCCCGACGACAGGCACAGGATCGCCTCGCAGGCCAGGCGCGTGTCGCCGGTCAGCACGTCTTGCGCGCTGGCCGTGCCGGCGGTCGATCCGAGGGCTGCCACGAGGGCGGCCAGGGCAAACAGTTTCTTCTTCATGGTTGGACTCTCCTTGGTTACGCAGTTGTGCCGTCGCGGCCTTGCTCGCGGTTGGCGAACGCAGCTACTTCGGACTCGGGATCGGCATCGGCGGGGCCGCCTGCCAGGCTGTTGTCGCCGAAGCTCGGCGCGGGCTGCTGGTCGGGCACGTCGATGTTCTCGGCCGTGCCGCTTCCTTGCGCCTTGATCGCGGCGGCGATCTTTCCGCCAGTGGTGTCGGCGATCCGCTCGGCTGCGGCTTCGCGCAGGCTCGCGGCTTTGGCCTTGGCAACATCGGCGGTTCCCTTCGCCAAGTTCGCGCCGGCGTCGGCGGCGATGCGGCCGGCCGTGCCGAGGGCCGATGCGGCCGATGCGAGCAAGCCGGGGCCGGTGCTGCCCGGTGCGGCCTGCTGCCCTTGCCCTGCCCCGCCGGCGGGCTTGGGTTCGTTCTTGGCGGCCTTGTCGGCACTGCTGCCGGTGCTGGCCGTCGAGCTGCTGCCCTGGCCGCCGGCGTCGGCTTTGCCGCCGCCCTTATCGCCGCCCTTCGAGCTGCCCGAGCTGCTGCCGGTCGAGGGGCTGCCGCCACCCGACGAAGAGCCACCGCCGGAGCTGCCGCTAAAGCCCGCAGCCTGAGCGAAGGGCGTGCTGCCGGTGCCGGCGTCGCCGCCGCCGCCCGCACCGCCGCCCGAGCTGCCGCCGCCCGAGAAGGCCGACATAACGTCCGTGCCTGCCGACACGTTCTCATTGGCCTTCGAGAAGGCGGCCATGACGGCAGAGGCACCACCGGCGGCCGAGGCTGCGCCGGCGGCCAGAGCGGCGCCGCCGGTCGCGGCCGCTGCTGCTGCCATGCCTGCGGCACCCAACGCAGCGCCTGCACCGAACTGGCCGATGCCGGCACCGCCCACGCTCGCGCCGGTGATGATCCCGGCGATGAGCGGCGGAATCTTGTTGACCAACGCCAAGAGGATGATGACGACGATCAGCATCACGCCCATTTCCTTGAGGCTGATGCCGGCGCTCATGCGCGAGTAGTAGTCATCGAGGAAGGTCTTGCCGATGCCCACCAGGAGCACCATTGCGAAGAGCTGCGCGGCCACGCCCAGGACGACCTTGTAGTAGTTGATCGCCATGTCGGAAGTCCAGCGCGAACCACCGAAGCCGAGGAAGAACACGCCGCCGTAGGCGAGCACCCAGCCCGACGCGAGCAGCAGAAGCATATTCACACCGACCAGGGCCAGGATGACCAGGATCGCCACGGCCATGAGGATGCCGGCCATGCTGTCCACCGGCGACCACACCGAGGACTGATCCATCACCTTGTCGAAGATCGCAAAGCCCACGTCCACGATGCCCGAGGGCGACAGAGCATTGCCCAGGCCCGTCGCGTTGCCGGCGAGCTGCCGCAACGACGCATAGATGGACGAGGCGAAGTTAGGGCCGTTGGTCAGCGCCCACCAGAAGAAGCCGGTAAAGATCGTGAAGCGGACGAACTCCGCGAAGAACTCGCCAATGTCGGCCTTGCGCAAGGCCATCATGCCGAACGTCCAGACCATCGAGATCACAACCAGCGTCCAGAAGAGCCAGGTTGCGGCCGTGGTGATGACACCGGCCCAGCCGCTCGCGGCGGCCTGGTAGCGATCCAGCACGCTATCGAACACGCCGGCGTTGTCGATGGCCGCGTGGGCATCGACCGCGAAGAACGCCAGCCAGACGAACAGCGGCAGGGCGAGGGTTTTTAGATTGGCTGGCATTCTCATCGTCAGCACCTCACCATTCGCGTTTCGGGCTGGGCTTGAAATCCCCACCACGACGCAAGCACAGCGACGAAAAAGCCTGCTGGACGCCCTTGTCCTCGATCTTGGCGATGTTCTCGGGCTTGCAGTTCTCGTCGTTCACTTCCGGCATGGGGGCCGTGGCCGGCTTGTTGTCGCAGCCGGCGACCAAGGCCGCCACGAGGGCGGCCGAGGCCAAGGACAGAGCCTTGATTGCTTTCATGAATCCCCCTTACCAGGTGCGCGCCGGGCTGGCCCGGTAGCTGCCCTGGCGCAGTTGTGCGGCCGCTGCCGCCTGCTGGGCTTCCTTGTCGGCGTCGGCCTGCATCTTGGTTGCCATCGCGTTCTGCTGCGCGATCAGCAGGCCACGAATCTGCAAGAGCTGGTTGGCCTGCTGGCTGGCGAGCTGGTTGGCGTAGCCGATGGCCTGCATTTGGCCCTGCGCGCCCTGCGCTGCCGATTGAAGACGCTGCAACGTCGCTGCATCGGCCGTGAGATTCGTTTGCTGCCTATCGAGGCCCTTGAACAAGGCATCGTTGGCCTTCTTCTGCGACTCGCTCGCGAGCTGGGCCACATTCCGAAGTGCTGCGCGTTCCGCGTCGGAGCACCCTGCCGCCGTAAAGCACGGCGAGTTCTTGTAGTAGTTCACGTCCTGGAACTTGCCGATGTAGCTGTCCAGGCTGCCGAGTTGGGTCTTGTAGTAATCCAGCGTGTTGACCGCGTTCATCAACCCGTTGATGGTCGATTGCGCCTGATCCCAGATATACGCGGCCGGGGCCATCGTGTTCTGGAGTTGGTTTTGATACTGCTGGAGCTGGGTGCTGTACTGCTCAATTTGCTTGAGCGTCTGGGCCACCGATTCGATGGCCGTCATGATGTTCTGCGACAGGTTGGTGCCGTCGATGACGGGGATGCCAGCCTGCACAGGTGTGACCGCCAGCGTGCTCGAAACAGCAATGACGAGGGCCAATTTAGCGGCTAAAAACTTCGGCTTCATGGTGCTTTTCTCCTATGGCGTTAGTAATCGAAGGAACGGTACGGCTTGGAAAACGTCATGTCCTTCGTGACCACGACGTTGAAGCGATACCCCGGCCGAATTTCCAGCGTCGGCGAAATGCTCAGGTTCTTGGCGATGAGTTGCGCCGTAACCTGGCCGAGCTGCTGGCCGAGGGCTTCGCTTAGGGCACTGCTGGCGCTCGGTGCGCCATAGGTGTTTGTGGCCTGGTTCTGGCGTTGGCTGTAGGTGATGCCTGCTGTCACGCCGGACATGAGGAAGGCCGAGCCGAACAGGCGCACATAGTGGTTGTTCACCTGGTCGTGGAAGCCCGCGTATCCCGCGCTGTCCGCGCCTGGCATCGCGCCAATGTCCATCGCCTTGCCATCGGGGAACACGATGCGTTGCCACGCAACCAGCACGCGCGCTTGGCCGTAGGCCACGTCGCTCGAATACGAGCCGACGAGGCGCGATCCCTGCGGGATCAACAGGTGCTTGCCGGTCGGTGTGTCGTACACGTCCTGCGCGACCTGGGCCATGATTTGGCCCGGCAGATCGGAGTTGATGCCCGAAATGAGCGTGGCCGGCACGACGAAGCCCGCGCGCAGCTCGAACGGTGTGCGCGGCGCTTCCGGCTGCGAATCCAGCTTCCAGCGGTCGCCCTGCCCACCTTGGCCGAACTGCGCCATGCTGTTGCGCCCGCCGCCGCTGGTCGAGGTTTGCAGGAGCTGCGGCGCACCGCCCGCGCCCATGCCGCCGGCGGCCGGAGCCGCGCCGCCACCACCGACGCCCATGCCGCGAATCTGCGCCAGGCGTGCTTGATAGGCGGCGGTCGGATCGTTGCTGCGCTGCGCGTCGATTTGCTGCTGCACCGCTGCGATGCGGTTCAGCATTTCATCGCGCGTCTGCGGCGTGCCGGTGTAGGTGCTCGGGCCACCCGGCGCGGAGCCGTTGCTACGCGGGGCATCCACGCGCACGGTGGTCTTGGCCTTCACGGCTTCGCCGAACATCTGCATCTTCGCCATGCGGATGCGCTGGGCCTCGTCGTCGTTCACCGGCTGGCCCGGGTTGCCGGGGTTGGCCGGCGGGGCCGGCGGCGCGTCCGGGTTGGACGGCCGCGCGATCTCCAGCGGAGCCGACGCCGGGCCGGTCGGCATGTCGGGCACCTTGAGCGGGCTTGCCGGCTCGATCAAGCCGCCGGTCTTGTCGCCTGCGATCTCCTTGGCGAACATCGACGTGTTGCCGGCCTTCTCCTTGGGGCCGTCCGCCGGCGCGTTCTGCTTGGCCGCGCGATCCGCCGCGACCAGGGCCATGACCAGCACGAACGACAGCAGGACGCCGCCGAGGATGTACATGGGCATGTTGTTGACGCGACGGACGCCCGCCTTCTTGGACACTTCGCCAGGCGAAGCGTCAGGTGCCATCTGATCGGCGTTTTCTGTCATGGCGTCACTCCTTGCGCACCCAGTACCCGGCCGGCGCGAACGTGCCGTTTTGCGCCAGGTAAGGGCGGGTGATGGATTGATTGCCGACCATCAAGGTCAGGCGGTACAGGTTCGAGTCGCCAGCCTGGTCGAGCACGTAGCGCAACGGCAGGCCGCCCGACGCGGCCGTGGTGGCCGGTGCGCTCGCCTGCGATGCCGCCGAGGCCGGGGCCTGCGTGGAAGCGCCGGCCGGGGCGTACTCCAGGAGGGCATAGCCCTTGTCGCGCAGCGACTTGACGAGCGCCTGGCCGAACGGATCGGGCGTCGGCTGTTGCAGCTCCAGGCGCGTGCGCGCCGGCGCGTACAGCGTGGCGAGCTGCTGCACCGCGTCGGTGGCGAGCTTCTGCTGATCGAGCGCGGCCGACTGGACGAAGTTGCCGTACTGGCTGGTGGTTGCGCAGCCGCCGAGGCCCAGGGCGAGGGCGAGCAGCGCGAGAGAGACGATCTTGCGCATGGTCACTTCCTCCGGCTGATGGTCACGCGGTCTTGGCTACTGCCAACACCGGCAATCAGGATCGCGCGGTCAAACACCGTGTCCACGATGTAGCGATTGCCCTGCACGCGGTAATTGGGGTCGTCTCAGAAAACGGAAAAAAATCGTACGCTAAGAGCCGAAGTGGGCCCTTTAGCAGCAATGCAAAGCTGCGATCAACGGGCAGGAAACATTGCCATGGTGCGCGTTGCACTCTCTCACTAGCGTCGACAGGGCCTCTTCCATCCGCGTGAGGTCCGCCATGCGTGCGCGCACATCGGCCAGCCGGTGAGCAGCCAGTTCGGCCGCCTCGCTGCAATGGGTGCCGTCCTCCAGTTTCAGGAGCTGGCCGACTTCATCCAGGCTGAATCCCAGGCGCTGGGCTGACTTCACGAACTTCACCCGCGCCACGTCCGCCTGCCCGTAGCGGCGGATGCGACCGTAGGGCCGCTCCGGCTGGGGTAGCAAGCCCTTGAGCTGATAGAAGCGGATCGTCTCCACGTTGACCCGGGCTGCCTTGGCGAAGGCCCCGATGGTCAGATTCTCTTGAGCGTTCTCCATGGCGCTTGACTCCGTAGTTGACTACGGAAGTAACGTTACAGCATCAAGCGAAGTCCCGGAAGGAGAACCTTATGTCGGAACCCAAGAACGGCTGCGGCGCACTGGCGACCGGCGGCGTCGCGGCCGTCCTCGCCTCGGCCTGCTGCCTCGGCCCCCTTGTCCTGGTCGCGCTCGGCTTCTCTGGCGCGTGGATCGGCAACCTGACCGTGCTGGAGCCGTATCGGCCGATCTTCATCGGCGCAGCGCTCATCGCGCTGTTCTTCGCCTGGCGCAGCATCTTCCGACCAGCCCATGCCTGCAAGCCCGGCGACGTTTGCGCCGTGCCCCAAGTGCGGACTGCCTACAAGGTGATCTTCTGGATCGTGGCCGCCCTGGTTCTGGTTGCCCTCGCGTTTCCCTACGTCCTGCCGCTGTTCTACTGAAAGGAGATCACCATGAAGAAACTCACCACCCTCACCACCCTCATCGCCCTGGCCGCCGCTCTAAGCGCGCCCGCCTGGGCTGCCACCAAGACCGTCACCCTGTCGGTGCCCGGCATGACCTGCGCCGCGTGCCCGATCACGGTCAAGACGGCTCTGTCCAAGGTCGCCGGCGTCGAGAAGGCCGAAGTCAGCTTCGAGAAGCGGGAGGCCGTCGTCACCTTCGACGAGGCCAAGACCAATGCCGACGCCTTGACCAAGGCCACCGCAAACGCGGGTTACCCGTCCAGCGTCAAGCAGTGAGGGCGTAATCATGGCCGAGGCGATCACCCTCCACATCGAAGGCATGACCTGCACGTCGTGCGCCGAGCACGTCCAGCAGGCTTTGACGAACGTGCCCGGCGTGCGCGCGGCCTCGGTGTCCTATCCGCAGCGGCAGGCCGAAATCGAGGCGGATGCAGGCGTGAGCGTGGCCCCGCTGGTTGCCGCAGTGGCCACGCTCGGCTATCGCGCACGGCTTACCGACACGCCGAACAAGCCTGCCGGCCTGCTAGACAAGGCGCTGGGCTGGCTCGGTGGCGAAACGAAGCATGTTGGCGGTGAACAAGCGCTGCACGTGGCTGTGATAGGCAGCGGCGGCGCGGCGATGGCGGCTGCCTTGAAGGCCGTGGAGCAAGGCGCCCGCGTCACGCTGATCGAGCGCGGCACCATCGGCGGCACCTGCGTCAATGTCGGCTGCGTGCCGTCCAAGATCATGATCCGCGCCGCGCACATCGTCCACCTGCGCCGCGAAAGCCCGTTCGATGCTGGCCTGCCGGCCGCAGCGCCCGCTGTACTGCGCGAGCGGCTGCTGGCCCAGCAACAAGGCCGCGTCGAGGAGCTGCGCCATGCCAAGTACGAAGGCATCCTGGCAAGCACTCCGGCCATCACCGTGCTGCGCGGCGAGGCCCGGTTCAGGGACACGCGCACGCTGACCGTGGCGACCGCTGACGGCGGCACGCACGAGGTGAACTTCGACCGCTGCCTGATTGCCACCGGCGCGAGCCCGGCGCTTCCGCCAATCCCGGGCCTTGCGGACACACCCCACTGGACCTCCACCGAGGCGCTGGAAAGCAGCTCGCTCCC
Organism: Xanthomonas sp. NCPPB 2864; assembly: GCF_056675615.1. NCBI lineage: Bacteria > Pseudomonadati > Pseudomonadota > Gammaproteobacteria > Lysobacterales > Lysobacteraceae > Xanthomonas > Xanthomonas sp. NCPPB 2864. The sequence goes on along the minus strand of NZ_JBWWVS010000009.1, from coordinate 58,394 downwards.
CGAGCGGCTGGCCGTGATTGGTTCCTCCGTGGTGGCGGTCGAGTTGGCGCAAGCCTTCGCCCGGCTGGGCAGCCAGGTCACGATCCTGGCGCGCAGCACGCTGTTCTTCCGAGAAGACCCGGCCATCGGGGAAGCCGTAACAGACGCCTTCCGCGCCGAGGGCATCGAGGTGCTGGACCACACCCAGGCGAGCCACGTTGCCTATGCGGGCGGGGAATTCGTGCTCACCACCGGGCAGGGGGAAGTGCGCGCCGACAAGCTGCTGGTCGCCACCGGTCGCGCGCCGAACACGCGCAGCCTGAACCTTGAAGCGGCAGGCGTCGAAGTCAATGCGCAGGGAGCCATCGTCATCGACCGCGCCATGCGCACGAGCGCACCGCACATCTTTGCTGCCGGCGACTGCACCGACCAGCCGCAGTTCGTCTATGTGGCGGCGGCGGCCGGCACGCGCGCCGCGATCAACATGACCGGCGGCGACGCGGCGCTGGACCTGACGGCGATGCCGGCGGTGGTGTTCACCGATCCGCAGGTGGCGACCGTGGGCTACAGCGAGGCGGAAGCGCACCACGACGGCATCGAGACCGACAGCCGGCTGCTGACGCTCGACAACGTGCCGAGGGCGCTCGCCAACTTCGACACGCGCGGCTTCATCAAGCTGGTGGCGGAAGCTGGCTCAGGGCGGCTGATCGGCGTACAGGCGGTCGCGCCGGAAGCGGGCGAACTGATCCAGACGGCCGCGCTGGCGATCCGCCACCGGATGACCGTGCAGGAGCTGGCCGACCAGTTGTTCCCCTACCTGACCATGGTCGAGGGACTGAAGCTCGCGGCGCAGACCTTCAACAAGGACGTGAAGCAACTGTCCTGTTGCGCCGGATGAGGAAAAGGGAGGTGTTCGATGAACGCCTACAGCCGCGCCAACCGCCGCATCTACGCGGCCTTGTCCGATCCCCTGTCGGCCACCCACCGGCACCGCCTCGACGATCTGCTCAAGCGCCACGACAACGGCAAGACGACCTGGCTGGCCTGGCTGCGCCAGTCGCCCGTCAAGCCGAACTCGCGCCACATACTCGAACACATCGAGCGCCTCAAAGCCTGGCAGGCGCTCGACCTGCCTTCCGGCATCGAGCGGTCGGTGCACCAGAACCGCCTGCTCAAGATCGCCCGCGAAGGCGGCCAGATGACGCCCGCCGATCTGGCCAAGTTCGAGGCACAGCGCCGCTACGCGACCCTGGTGCGCTCGCCATCGAGGGCATGGCCACCGTCACCGACGAAATCATCGACCTGCACGACCGCATCCTGGGCAAGCTGTTCAACGCTGCCAAGCACAAGCATCAGCAGCAGTTCCAGGCGTCCGGCAAGGCGATCAACGCCAAGGTGCGGCTGGCCACCTCGATCAAGCAGGGCACGGTGACGGCCTCGCTGATGCTCAGGAAACTCGGCAGCTACCCGCGCCAGAACGGCCTGGCCGTGGCGCTGCGCGAGCTGGGCCGCATCGAGCGAACGCTGTTCATCCTGGACTGGCTGCAAAGCGTCGAGCTGCGCCGCCGCGTGCATGCCGGACTGAACAAGGGCGAAGCCCGCAACGCGCTAGCCCGCGCCGTGTTCTTCAACCGGCTGGGCGAAATCCGCGACCGCAGTTTCGAGCAGCAGCGCTACCGGGCCAGCGGCCTCAACCTGGTGACGGCGGCCATAGTGTTGTGGAACACGGTCTATCTGGAACGGGCCTCAAACGCCTTACGCGGTCACGGCCAGACTGTCGATGACGCCCTGTTGCAGTACCTGTCGCCGCTGGGCTGGGAGCACATCAACCTGACCGGCGATTACCTCTGGCGCAGCAGCGCCAAGATCGGCGCGGGCAAGTTCAGGCCGCTACGACCGCTGCAACCGGCTTAGCGTACGATTTTTTCCGTTTTCTGAGACGTCCCCAATCAGTGCCGCATTGTCCTGGTCAAGGATCAGGGCGTGTACTTCCTCGCCGAGCGTGGGGAGCGTCGCCCGGATGGGCGCCAGGCACTGCTCGCCTACGCCGTCGGATGCAACCCGGACACCGACCCGTTCGATGACTGGTGGCACCTCGCCGGCCGCGAGCTGGGCGGCGATGACTTCGCGGAGTATTTCGACCCGAAGGACGGCCTGTTCACGCGCCTCCAGCACTCGGCGGACGATCTCGTGCTTTCCGCCACCGCCACGCACCTGTCCTTAGCAGTGGTGCCTCCCGCCTGACGCGGCAACCGCCTCGCAGCCCCCGCATCGGGGGCCTTCTTTTGTTCGCACCGCCGCCATCGCCGCGCGTGCGCGTTTGTCTCCAGCCGCCGAGGCACGCCCCGCCGGCCACAACGCCGGCATGCCACCGGAGACAACCGCATGAACACGCCATCGACCTCGCCGAGGCTGCACCTCCTACCGGTGTCGCTGCGCACGGCCAATGCATTCGTTCTGTCGCACCATCGCCACCACCGCCCGGTCCAGGGCGCGAAGTTCGCCCTGGCCGTCACGCTGAGCGACAGCGACCTGATCCACGGCGTGGCCATTGTCGGCCGCCCGGTCGCGCGGCACCTGGACGCTGGAAGTCACGCGGCTGTGCACCGACGGCACACCCAGCGCCTGCAGCAAGCTCTACGGCGCGGCCTGGCAGGCGGCAAGGGCGCTGGGCTACATACGCCTGCTCACCTACACCATGCCCGACGAAGGTGGCGCCAGCCTGCGCGCCGCCGGCTGGCGGCTGATCGGCGCGCGCGGTGGCGGCGCCTGGAGCCGTCCCGGCCGTCCGCGCGCCGATACCCCCGAGCACCTGCGCGGCGCCAAGTGCCTGTGACAGGCGCCGGGTGGCGCGGACAAAGGGAAGCGCCCGGGTGCCGATTGATTGCTGCCGCGCGCGCGAGGCCCCGCCATGCTGGCCCCATGCCTGCTGACGTCGTCAGCGACATGCCAGGCAACCATCGGTCTTCGAGGTTGCGGCGCAGTTCCCACTGCGTGACCGAGCCAGCTCGCACCGCATCCTTCCGCGAGCGGCCACCAGCCTCTGGTGGCGGATGCTTTCGCCTTATCAACCCACCGCGGGGTCACGCACCTTCCCCGCATGCGTGGGCCGGTGTGTCTCCGCTTCATCCCAATGGAGATTCACCATGAACACCACGTCCAACGAGAAATCGTATTTCGACCTCCACACCTCGGGCATCGGCTACATCCAGCGTGTCCGTGAAGTGCCCGTCCGGGGCGGCCGCCGTGCGCAGCCTTTCCTGGCATGCACCATCGCCGCGCTGGTCGGCCCCGCCCGGGACCCCAGCTACCGCTACTTCGACGTCAAGGTCTCGGGTGCCGAGGCCAAGAAGCTCGTTCAGCGCTACATCGGCGTTGACGATCCCAAGCAGCGCCCGCTGGTGCGCTTTCGCCTCGGTGACCTGTGGGGCGATGTGTACATCCGCGACAAGGGTGAGCAGAAGGGTCAGGCCGCCGCGTCCCTCAAGGCGCGACTGCTCAAGGCCGAACTGATCGACCGGGCCGAACTGGCTTCGATCGAGCAGCACGAGTTGATCACCCGCGGCATCGGCTATCTCAATCGTGTGAAGGACGTCACCCCAAAAGCTGGCGACTCGTTCCTCTCTTGCACCGTCGCGGCACTGGCCGGGCCTGTCGATGAACCGGAGTATCGGTACTTCGACACCATCGTCGCCACCCCGGAAGCCGAGCACCTGGTTCGCCGGTGCGTTCAGGCCGTCGAGGGTGACCGCAAGGTGCTGATCGCCTTCCGTCTGAACGACATGAAGATCGATCCGTACATCCGCACCAAGGGTGAGCACGCCGGGGAACCGGCCGCCAGCCTGGAATCGACGCTGGTCCACATCGGTCTCATCAAGATCGACGGCACCCAGGTCTATCCGACGAGCCAGGCGCAAGCCGAGGCGCCGCCGGCCGAAGACGCATCCGCGTCCGAAGCCGACGATGCCATCGACACGGCCACCGAGCCCGCCGAGCGCGAGCCCGAGGCGCAAGTCCAGGAGCAGGAGCCGGCATTGGCTGCTTCGTTCTGATCCGGCACGGCCTCTCACGGGGCCTTGTCGCTTTTCCTCCCCACGTACGCCGCGTCCCCAGGACGCGTGCTTGCGCATTTCATCCCCCGAGTTCCGCGTGGTCTCACGGCCACGCGGTTGTCGAATTTCTCAAAGGAGATCAGCCATGTCTCTGGTATCCCGCTTTGCTCCGCAATCCCCGATCCTGCGCTCTGATCGCCCACTCTCGGACGACCGCATTCGTGCCGTCGTTCCGTCGATCTTCGCCGACGCTCCACATGGGAGCCGGTCCGATCGGTATGCCTACATACCGACCTCGACCGTGCTGACCAAGCTGCGCCAGGAGGGCTTCGAGCCCTTCATGGTGTGTCAGACGCGCGTGCGCAACGAAGACCGGCGCGAGTACACGAAGCACCTCATCCGACTTCGCCATGCAAGCCAGATCAACGGCGACGAGGCGAACGAGATCATCCTGCTCAACAGCCATGACGGCACGAGCAGCTATCAGATGCTCGCCGGCATGTTCCGGTTCGTCTGCCACAACGGCCTGGTTTGCGGTGACACCACCGCAGACATCCGCGTTCCCCACAAGGGCGACGTGGCCAGCCAGGTGATCGAAGGTGCCTACGGAGTCCTCGAAGGTTTCGAGCGCGTGCATAACGCGCGCGATGCGATGCGCACCATCACCCTCGATGAGGGCGAAGCGGAGGTCTTTGCGAACTCTGCGCTCGCACTCAAGTACGACGATCCGGCCAAGTCCACGCCTGTCACCGAGAGCCAACTGCTGGCACCCCGGCGATGGGACGACCGCAAGAACGACCTGTGGGCCGTCTTCAACCGCGTCCAGGAGAACCTAGTCAAAGGGGGCCTGAACGGACGCACGGCCAACGGCCGCAATCAGCGCACCCGTCCGGTGCAAGGCATCGACCAGAACCTGCGCCTGAACCGGGCGTTGTGGCTGCTGGCCGAAGGCATGCGCCAGCTCAAGGCGTGATGCCACGCGGACCTCGCCCACCTCGGGCGAGGCCATTTCCTCTCATCCACCGGGTGCCGTCGGCGGCCCGTCATTCATCATCAGGAGAACCATCATGGCAACCCCATCGGCTTCCGAGAAATCGGTTGCGCCCATCGTCGTCCCCGGCCAGCTCACGCTGCGTACCATCCGCGGCAAGAACGGCCCGTTCACGGTTGGCCGCCTCGCGACGCACCTCGGTACTTTCGAGGTCAAAGACCCGGAGCTGGAGCAGTACCCCGAAGGCAAGTACGACGGGGAATTCATCATCAGGTACATCTTCCCGAAGTCCTATCCGGTCGGCGGCGGCATGCGGTTCGAGATCCGTGCCAGCCTCGACGGCATGACGCTCAACGGCATCGACAAACTCAGCCGCGACGAAGCCCGCAGCTTCGCCACCCAGGACGTCGATCCGCTCGATGAAGAGCAAGGGGCGCAGCCTGCGGCAACGCCGGCCAAGCCCACCAAAGCGTCCAGGCCCGCCAAGCCCGCACCCGTGCAGGCGTCCGCGGACCCGCTGGTCGATACCACGCCCTTCGGCGTGGATGCGCCACCGCCTGCTACGGCCGCTGCCCCCGGCAGCACCGAAGACGGTGACGCCGCGCTCTTCGGCCTGCTGTGGCCGCTGGGCGAGTCCGTGAAACTGGATTCGACCATCGACCGCCGCACCCTGCGCGCGCAGATCGCCCGCCTGGGCGAGCTGGGCTACGCGCTGGACTTCAAGACGCAGGAGTGGAGCCGCCAGGCCGAACCAAAACCTGCGTGATCGCAGACGCCGCATGCGCGGTGTTCTTCATCCACCCGCCGGGGTTCCTTTCCCATGCGGGGGAGGCCCTGGCCATTTTCTGGAGGTCTCCATCATGTCCACCATCGCTTGCGATACCCCGCGTTCAACGCTGGATGAACCCGCGTGGCGGGACCTTTGCAAAGCGGCCGCCGCACACGCCCAGCGCGGTTGCGGCTTGTCCTACGACCACTACGTGACGCTCTTCAGTTCGGCGATCGACGCACAGGCCAATCGTTTGCCGGATGAGCAACGTGCTCAGGCTCTCGAAATCGCGGCCCAGGAATGGGACTACGCAACACCTGCCGAACGGCAGGAAACCCAGGACTGGAATGCGGAGCATGGCTATTGCTCGCACGGGATCGAGTTCGGCTACTGCCCGGCCGGTTGTGATCGAGACGATGACGACTGGGATTGAGGGCGACGCATAGGTTCCTTCGCCGCAGATGCGGCATTCCATCACCCGCTGGGGGTTCTTCCCCACGGGGAGGCCTTCAGCTCAACTTTTCGAGGAGGCCTCTCATGGGCTGGTATTTCTCAAACCAATCGCGGTCCGAACTGATCGCGGAACTGATCGCACCGCAAGAGACCGAGCGCGCCAGCGTCAAGGTCATCGCTCACACCCTGCGCGGCAACGTGCTGTGGTCCGTCGCCGAAGTGACCGCCAAGGTCGAAGGCGTGCATCGTGATCTCGCACCGGGCCAGTCCCTGCGCTACATCCGCTGCGATCTGCTTGAACGAAGCGGCGGCCAGTGGGGCTACAAGTCCTTGGACGAGTCCATGCACCCGTACTACTACACGTGCCCGCTGTCCTATCTGGACCTCGCACCGGAGCAGTCCGCCGACTGGCGTGCAGGCGTTCGCGCCTACCACGCCCGGCGGCGCACACCCACGGCATCCGCGGCATCCGCCGCGGCGTCGATGGCCTGAGCCAGGAGGAACCGACATGGACCCGATCCTGGCAACGCTTCCGCCCTCGTTGCTGGCACTCGTTGAAGGGAGTTTGTCCAACGACGAAGTGTCCTCCGACGAGGAAATGCTGGCGTACTTCATCGACAACGGCCTCACCGAGGACCAGGCACGGCAGGCACTGACCTACCGCGACCAGTACCTCAACAACATCTACCTGGAAGGCTTCACGCCGATCACTTCGGCGGACGAGCCGCTTCACTTCAACCCGCACACCCGGCAGTTCGAGCCGGACTGAGCGGTTTTCTTCCACCCCCTGGGGCAGTACTTGCCCCAGCGGGCGGTGCTGTTCCCGTTCATCCGAGGACACCACCATGCCCGCAAACACTTCTTCCACGCTGTACCGCATCGACGAATGCTCCGACGTGATGGCCGATGCTTGCGTCGGCGATGACCAGGGCAATCTGATCTTCCTGTCGATCTGGGCGCGCGACACCGCCGTCCAGCAGTTCCTCGCTCGTCTGACCCTCGGGCGCGACGAACAGGGCCTGGACCAGTTCCACGTCATCACCGACCAGGGCGGCAGCGTCCCGGTGTTCGTCAGCAACGTCGATCGTCTGGAAAAGCGCATGACCCGCGCCTACCGGCGAACGCTGTTCGGTTCGCTGTCCAACGTGTGGCTGTTCGACCGCCGCTGCGTCAAGCCCGACAAGGCCAACGCCAGCGCACTGGCATTGCTGCCCAAGGGCAGCGCCCACCGGCTTGACCGCCTGTGGATGCTGGTGCGGGACACCTGCCCACTGCCGCTGCTCGACCACTGGCGCGAAACCGTGCTGGAGCTGCTACAGACCCGCGAGATGCTGGCCCGTCTTCCGTTCGCCCTCGGGTCGCTGGAAGGCCATCGGCTCGCCATCGACGTGCCGGCGCTGACCCTGGCGCTGGGCTCCCTGATCCGCAGTGACGTGCTCACCGCCTATCCGTATCCGGCCAAGATTTGGACGCCGGAAGCGGTAGCGGCTTGACCCGCCCGCGAGAGCACGCCAAGGCGTGCTTTCGCACTTCATCCCCGCCAACCAGGAGACTTCCATGGCCCTCATGTTCCCGCGGCTCGCCCGCAATTTCTCCAAGAACGGGTACTACCCGACCGACGAACCCACGCTCGAAAGAGCCCTCAACGCACTGATGCCCAGCGATGGCCCGATGTGCATCCTCGATCCCTGCGCCGGCGAAGGCGTGGCGATCGCCGAAGCCGCTCATGCTCTCGGGCGCGAGCAAGCCAAGGCGTTCGCCGTCGAGTTCGACGCGGAGCGGGCACGCCATGCCCGCGGCCTGGTCGATCATTGCCTGCACGCGGACCTGATGGACACGATGATCTCAAAGCAGTCGTTCGGGCTGCTCTGGCTCAACCCACCGTATGGCGATCTGTCCAAGGACGTCAACGGCAACATCGGCTATCAGGGCCAGGGCCGTGCCCGCTTCGAGAAGCTCTTCTATCAGCGCAGCCTCTCGCTATTGCAGTATGGCGGCGTGCTGGTCTTCATCGTCCCTGGCTACGTGCTCGACGCCGAGCTGGTCGGCTGGCTGACACGCCACTACACGGACCTACGCATCTACCGAGCGGTGGAAACGCAGTTCAAGCAGGTGGTGATCTTCGGCCGCAGGGTGCGCCAGCGCGAGCTGGCACCCGATGGTCTCAAGGCCGTGCGCAATCTGCTGCTGCAGATCGGGCTTGGTGAAGTCGAAGCCGAGGAACTGCCGAGCGAATGGCCGTTCCTGCCGTACATCGTCCCCGCCAGTCCGGCCGAGCCGGAGCATTTCTTCCGCGTGACGATGGAGCCAGAGCAGTTCGCCGATGAAGTCGGCCGGCTGCAAGGCCTCTGGCCGTCGCAGGACACGCACCTGGGGGCCGCGCAGCAGTCGCTGCGTCCACCGGCGCGTGCCTTGTCCCACTGGCATCTCGCCCTGGCTCTGGCCGCGGGCGCGATCTCGGGGGTTGTGCGCTCCAAGACCGGGCGCGTGCTCGTCGTCAAAGGTGACACCCACAAGGACAAGACGCTCCAGCGGGAATTCACCGAACGCGAAGACGGCTCCATCGCCGAGACCCGCATCCTCACCGACAAGTTCGTGCCCGTCATCCGCGCGTGGGACATGACGCCCGGCTCCGCCACGCGGGGCGAGGTGTTGACCATCCGCTGATCGCTTCTCTACCGCTGACGGTCACCGTCGGCTTCCTCCACCCACCGGGGTCCAGTCGCCCCGAGGGGGCGCCGTGGCCCCTTCATCTTCAAGGAGCCTTTCCATGGCAGCCCAAGCACTTCCCATCGGCCAAGCATCGAGCCGGCGCTTCTTCCCTGGCGAGACCGTCGTGACCTGTGGCGTTGACGCCCTGGTCCAGCAGGGCCGGCTCAACCCGGTGCCGTATCTGCACCGCCACCTCAATGGCGACTGGGGCGACCTCGACGACTACGACAAGCGGCAGAACGATGCCGCGCTGGAGTCCGGCGAGGACCGCCTTTTCTCTTCCTACCAGGTCGCACCCGGCCTGCAGCTTTGGATTATCACCGAATGGGATCGCAGCGTGACCACGCTGCTACTGCCCAGCGAGTACTGATCTCTCCCAGACGACGGCCGCCTGCCGTCTCTTCATCCCACCACGGGGCATGCCATCGCCCCGCGGGGGTGGTGCATGCCCCATTTTCTTTGGAGCATCACCATGTCCCTCGATCTCGAAACCACTGCCGCTGAAGCCGCGCCCGTACAGGGCGAACTGCTCGATGCGGAATCTTCCCCTCTGACCCTGAGCCTTCAGGATTTCGTCGGCGAGTTCGGCGACGAACTGCTCGACGCCCTCAACAGCGCGAACCCGCCGGTCTATAACGGCCAGCCGCAGGCGCACCGGCAACTCGTCGTCGCCAGCCTCAAGCGCAAGCTGTTTCCGGCCCAGGCCGAAGTCGTCCACGCCGCCGCCGAGCTGCTGATCGACCGTGGCGAACGCGCCGCGATCGTCAATGGCGAAATGGGCTGCGGCAAGACGACCGTCGGCATCGCCACGGCCGCCGTGCTCAACGCCGAAGGCTATCGCCGCACCCTGGTTCTTTCGCCGCCGCACCTTGTTTACAAGTGGCGGCGCGAGATCCAGGAGACGGTGGCAGGCGCCAAGGTGTGGGTGCTCAACGGGCCGGACACGCTCATCAAGCTCATCAAGCTGCGCGAGCAGTTGAATGTCCAGCCCACGGGCCAGGAGTTCTTCGTCTTGGGCCGGGTCAGGATGCGGATGGGGTTCCACTGGAAGCCCGTCTTCACCCAGCGGCGCACCCGTCACGGCAACGTGGCGGCGTGCCCGGACTGCGGCACGGTCATCACCGACCTCGACGGCGAGCCGGTCAATCCGGTCGCGCTCCAAGCCGAGGAATACCGCAGGAAGTGCAGCCATTGCGCCGCCCCCCTGTGGACGCTGATCCGCCCGCGCAGCCTGTCCGGCAGCGACCAGTCCTCGGCCGTGCTGAAAGCCCTCAAGCGCATCCCGACGATCGGGGAAGTCACCGCGCAGAAGCTGATGCAGAAGTTCGGCGAAGGCTTCCTCGCGTCGATGCTGGGCGACAACATCCATGAGTTCATCAACCTCATGGACGGCAACGGCGAACTGGTCTTCTCTGACCGCCAGGCGCATCGCATGGAAAGAGCGATGGCGAACATGGAGTTCGGCTTCGGCGAAGGCGGCTACCAGCCGTCCGAGTTCATCAAGCGCTACCTGCCTCAAGGCACGTTCGACCTGTGCATCGCGGACGAGGCCCACGAGTACAAGAACGGTGGCAGTGCCCAGGGCCAGGCCATGGGCGTGCTGGCGGCGAAGGCTCGCAAGACCTTGCTGCTGACAGGCACGCTGATGGGCGGCTACGGGGACGACCTGTTCTACCTGCTGTTCCGAGCCCTGCCTGGGCGGATGATCGAAGACGGCTACCGCCCGACCACGAGCGGCAGCATGACCTCGGCGGCCATGGCGTTCATGAGGGACCACGGGGTCCTCAAGGACATCTACTCCGAAAGCACCGGCACGGCGCACAAGACGGCCAGGGGCACCAAGGTATCGGTGCGCACGGTCAAGGCTCCCGGCTTCGGGCCGAAAGGGGTCTTGCGGTGCATCCTGCCGTTCACGATCTTCCTCAAGCTCAAGGACATCGGCGGCAACGTCCTGCCGCCGTATGACGAGGAGTTCCGTGAAGTCGCAATGGACACGGCGCAAGCCGCGGCCTACCGCGACCTGGCGGGTCGGCTGACCGCGGAGCTGAAACAGGCTCTGGCGCGACGCGATACGACGCTGCTGGGTGTGGTGCTCAACGTGCTGCTGGCCTGGCCGGACTGCTGCTTCCGGTCGGAAACCGTGGTGCATCCGCGCACGCGCAACACCTTGGCGTTCGTCCCGGCTCAGTTCAACGAGTTTGAGGTGACGCCGAAAGAGCGCGAGCTGATCGACATCTGCAAAGAAGAGAAGGCGCAGGGCCGCAAGGTCCTGGCCTACACGGTCTATACCGGCACGCGCGACACCACGTCGCGCTTGAAGGTGCTGCTGGAGCAGGAAGGTTTTCGGGTGGCGGTGCTGCGCGCAAGCGTGGACGCCAGCCGCCGCGAGGACTGGATCGCCGAGCAACTGGACCGTGGCATCGACGTGCTCATCACCAACCCCGAGCTGGTCAAGACGGGCTTGGACCTGTTGGACTTCCCGACGATCGTTTTCATGCAGTCGGGCTACAACGTGTACTCGCTCCAGCAGGCGGCACGCCGCTCCTGGCGCATCGGACAGAAACAGCCGGTGCGCGTGATCTACCTCGGCTACGCCGGTTCCTCGCAGATGACCTGCCTGGAGCTGATGGCCAAGAAGATCATGGTCTCGCAGTCCACCTCGGGCGACGTGCCCGAATCGGGCCTGGATGTGCTCAACCAGGACGGTGATTCCGTCGAGGTCGCGCTGGCCCGGCAACTGGTCGCCGCCTGATCCCCACGCCAACGCCGGCCTCGCGCCGCCGGCTTTCCATTGTTCCCACCTTGCAGCCACGCCCACGGTCTCCGTGGACGTGGCTGCGCATTTTTCATTCCAAGGAGATTTCCATGAACACCCATACCCAATCCACGCCCGAAAACGTGAAGGCCCGCCTGACGCTGGACGTGACCTGTTTGCTCAACGGCGAGGCCGCGTCGGAAATACTGGCACGGCTGCAACGCATGTGGGTCCGCGCCATCGGCGAGAGGTTGCTAATCGATGAGACCGCCGCGAAGGTGGATGTTTGGTCGATCGAGGTGACCGAGTTGCCCTCGGCGACTAACAGCGATGCGCTCGAAGCCGAGATCGCCGCCTTCATGCAGCAACGCATCGGGGACGGCAACCTCTGTGCAGAGGACATTCCCTTGCGCCTGGCGAGCTATGGCCTGATGGCCCCCGAGGATTTCATCGACGAAATGCGCGAGCGCATGGGCATGGAAGACGACGCCCCCACGGGCCGAGCCGTCATCCCCTCGACCGAACCTGCCGACGGCGGTGAGATCGAGATGCAAGTCGCGGTCGTCTGCATCGGTGCCTCCGGTAGCCCCAACGTGCCGGTCTTCAAGGTCAGGATCACCCAGGAGGAATACGACCTGGGTATCCACTACGACAAGGCCAGGGACCTGGCCGAAGAGGCCCGGTACGAAGGGCCGTTCATCTGCTTCGACGCCGCCGAATATGGCCCCATCCTGTCGGCCGCCCGCGAACTTGGCCTCGTTCCGCAGGTCGTCGTGGTCGATATGACCGACGGCCAGATCCACTCCATCCGCTGCGACAGCGGCGAGATCAAGGTCATCTGCTACGACACCAGCGACACTGACGAGTATTCGGCGGCGGTGGCGAACCGGCCGCTCGGCGAGAACGGGCAGTTCGTGCGCTGCTGGTCGCACACCCAACTGGCACGGGTCGATCCCGGCCTGAAGCTGGCTCGGGATTGATCGGGCGAAGCCCGATGCGTTTTCACAGGCCCCTTCGGGGGCCTTTTCCTTTGGAGGGAGGCTGCCGGGAAATCGGGCGCTGCCTGGTTCGCATTGTTTGCTGCCGCTCGTGGCCCGAGCGGCGATGGTGAGGGCTCGATGTTTCAGGACGACGCGCCATGTGCCCCTCTCCACCTTGGTTTCACCATCCCGAACGCCGTCTGCTGGCGGGTTTTCTCGGCCTGCTTTGGTCGGTGCTGGCTGGCGGCTGCGCGACGACGAGCGCGCCGGTCGCGCCCGACACCATCGAGGAAGTCTCGGCCGCACCCGTACCCGAGGCGCCCGAATACATCCCCGTTGTGCGCTACGGCCGCTACACCCTCGTGGAACTGGCACCGACAGCAGCGCAGCGCGACCTGCTGTTGCAGACCATCGACGTGTCGATGCCCGAGGATGCACGCGCTACGGTCGGCGACGGGCTACGGCATGTGCTCAAGCGCAGCGGTTACGGCTTGTGCCAGACGACGCACGCGGTGATCGAGCTGTACGCACTGCCGCTGCCGGCGGCCCACCTGCACCTCGGCCCCATGACCCTGCGGGATGCGCTGCTCACCCTGGCTGGTTCGGCCTGGGAACTGCACGCGGATGACCGCGCGCGGCAAATCTGCTTCGAGCGGCCCGGCGACAGCATGACCGCCGACAACGTACCCGCGCCGCCTGCCACCGAGGCGGTGCAGACGTTCCCGCTGGCGCCCGCGGCATCGGGAGGCCAGCCATGAACGCCCCGCAGCCCGCCCATCGTTCAACGGCCGCCGTGGTGGTGCAGAGCCTGATGTGGCTCTGGCTGATCGGCCTCAGTGTCCTCGTTGCCCTCGGCTACCAGACGATGAACGACCAGGCCGACCAGGAGCGCCTCGATTCCCGCCTGCAACGCCTCGAAGCGCAGGCAACAGGCCTGGCCGAGACCGTCGAGGCCATCCAGCAGCGTCCAGCCGTCGCCACGGCGGCAGACCTCAAAGACACCCGCCAAATCCTGGAAGCACGCGCGGCCCAGGTCGAGAAATCGCTGAGCGCCTATGCCTCCGCCGACGACCTTCAGGCACTGCGCGCCGAAGTCGAGCAAATCAAGGCGCGGCAGACCGCTGCGCGCGCCGCTGCACCCGCCCAGCCGCGCACCAGGAACAAGCCCACCGCCAAGCCCGAACCGACGCCGCTCCCGTTCCGCATCGTCGGTGCCGAACTGCGTGCCGGCGAGCGCAGCGTGTCCGTCGCGCCGAGCAATGGCGACTTCACGCCCGACCAGCTTCAGGTGCTGCTACCCGGCGATGCGGTCGGCCCGTGGCGCTTGCAGGCCGTCGAGGGCAGCACTGCGGTGTTCCAGGCCGGCGACCAGACCCGCCACGTGGCGATCCCCTGAACGGAGCACACCACATGAAGCCGTCGATCATCCTTTCCGCGCTTCTGCTGGCGTCCACCCAGTTGCCCGCGTGGGCGCAGCAATCCGCCACGGCTCCCGCCCGCAATGCGCAGAGTCAGGAACGCCCGCTGGTCGCCCGCATTCTGGACGACCGGGTGGCGAGCGACTGGGGCCTTCAACCTCAGGAGTGGGCGCGCTATCGCGAACTGATGGATGGTCCACTGGGCATCTATTCGCCCAACCTGGACCCGCTGTCGGCCCTGGGCATCGAGGCGCGTACCGAAGAGGAACGGCGACGCTACGCCGAGCTGCAGGTGCAGGTCGAAGCGCGCCGCGTGGAGAAACTGCTCGCTTATCAGCGGGCCTATGACGAGGCCTGGCAGCGCCTGAACCCCGGGATGCAGCGGGTGAACCTGCCGGACGACAAGCCGGTCGCCGGGGCCACGCGCGGCTCCGGCCGCACGGCAGTGTTCGTGAAAGATAACTGCGTGGCCTGCGGCCAGCTCGTGCAGCGCCTGCAATCCTCGGGCGCCGAATTCGACCTGTACATGGTCGGCAGCCGCCAGGACGACGCGCGCATCCGCGATTGGGCCAAGCGCGCGAACGTCGATCCGGCGCGCGTGCGCAGCGGCAGCATCACGCTCAACCACGACGGCGGCCGCTGGTTGACCTTGGGGGTACCCGGCGACCTGCCGGCGGTCGTGCGCGAGGTGAACGGCCAATGGCAGCGCCAGCCATAGCCGCCCCCCTGCGCACACTGGTGCTCGCCGCTGGCCTATGCGCCTGCGTCGCCCAAGCCCAGGAGGTTCCGCCACCGGCCTACCAGCTCGCCGCGCAGCGCGCAGGCATCCCCTCGACGGTGCTCTACGCCGTGGCCTTGCAGGAGAGTGGCATCCGCCGTAACGGACGCATCGTCCCGTGGCCGTGGTCCCTCAACGTCGCCGGCCAATCACGCCGCTATGCGACCCGCGCCGATGCCTGCGCGGGTTTGCAGCAGGCGATGCGCTCCACGCCGCACACGCGCATCGACGCGGGCCTGGGCCAGATCAACCTCGGCTACCACCAGCAGCGCTACGCCAGCGCCTGCGACCTGCTCGACCCGTACCGGAATCTCGCCATCGCTGCCGAGATCCTGCGCGAGCAACACGCCCCCGGCGAGGACTGGTTGCTGGCGATGGGCCGCTACCACCGCCCCGCGGGTGGCGAGCCCGCCGCCCGCTACCGGCGCAGCGTGTCGCGCCACCTCGCCCGGGTGCAGGGCGCACGCCCAACCGCCGCGGTTCTCGCCGCACGCAAGGAGACATCCCCATGACGACATCCCATCTGGCCTTGCGTGGCCTGCTCGTACTGCTGGCGGGTCTGCCGCTGGCCTCGCTTGCCGGCGAGCCGCTGATCGTGGTCGAAGACCGCGGCGGCGCGTCGGCGCTGCCGTACTACGAAGCCCTGAACCTCCAGCCGCGCACCAACGCACCGGCCCGGCCGCCGATCCCGACGCCCCAGGTTCCCGCCACGCCGGCGGACGAGGCCGCGATGCTGCCGGTGCGCAGCGCCAAGCTCACCCCCGGCACCGTCCCGCGGCGTGTCATCGAGGCTCCGGGTCTGCGGCCTTTCGTTGTCGTCGGCGACGACGAGGCATCTCGGGCCTGGCTGCGCAGCCAGGCAGCCGCGCTGCGCGAGCGCGGCGCGGTCGGTCTGGTGGTCAACGTCGAGACCGTGCAGGGCCTGGCGCGGCTGCGCACCCTGGTGCCCGGCGTACCCCTCGCGCCCATGTCCGGCGACGACCTGGCCGAGCGCCTGGGCCTGCGGCACTACCCGGTGCTGATCACAGCCACCGGCATCGAGCAATGAAGCCATGTCGGGGAAACAGCCGGTCGAGGTACTGCTTCGCCCAGCGGTGGAGCTATACACCGTTGCCGCATGCGCGGGCGCCGCGTTTCTGTCCCTGGTGGCCCCATGGTCGCTCGCGCTGAGCCCGTCCATGGGCGTCGGCAGCGCGCTGGCGTTCGGCGCCTACGGTGCCATCCGCTACCGCGATGCCCGCGTCATCCTGCGCTACCGGCGCAACATCCGCCGCCTGCCGCGCTACGTGATGACCAGCAAGGACGTGCCGGTCAGCCAGCAGCGGCTGTTCGTGGGGCGCGGGTTCCTGTGGGAGCAGAAGCACACCCATAGGCTCATGCAAACGTACCGGCCGGAGTTCCGCCGCTACGTCGAGCCCACACCAGCCTACCGGCTGGCGCGACGGCTGGAAGAACGGCTGGAGTACGCGCCGTTCCCGCTGTCCCGGCTGTCGAAACTCACCGGCTGGGACGTACCTTTCAACCCGGTGCGGCCGTTGCCGCCTGTGGGCGGCCTGCCGCGCCTGCACGGCATCGAACCCGAGGAGATGGACGTCAGCCTGCCGCTGGGCGAGCGCGTCGGCCACTCGCTGGTGCTGGGCACGACGCGCGTCGGCAAGACCCGGCTGGCCGAACTATTCGTGACCCAGGACATCCGGCGCGTGAACGCCGCGGGCGAGCACGAGGTGGTGATCGTCATTGACCCCAAGGGCGATGCCGATCTCCTGAAGCGGATGTACGTCGAGGCTAAGCGCGCCGGCCGCGAAGGCGAGTTCTACGTCTTCCACCTGGGATGGCCGGACATCTCCGCGCGCTACAACGCCGTGGGGCGATTCGGGCGTATATCGGAAGTCGCCACCCGCGTTGCGGGGCAGCTTTCCGGTGAAGGCAACTCGGCCGCCTTCCGAGAGTTTGCGTGGCGGTTCGTCAACATCATTGCCCGCGCCCTGGTGGAGCTGGGACAGCGGCCCGACTACATGCTGATCCAACGGCACGTCATCAACATCGACGCGCTGTTCATCGAGTACGCCCAGCATTACTTCGCCAAGACCGAGCCCAGGGCCTGGGAGGTGATCGTCCAGATCGAGGCCAAGCTCAACGAGAAGAACATCCCGCGCAACATGATCGGGCGCGAGAAGCGCGTGGTGGCGCTGGAGCAGTACCTCTCGCAGGCGCGCAACTACGACCCGGTGCTGGATGGCCTGCGCTCGGCGGTTCGCTACGACAAGACGTACTTCGACAAGATCGTCGCATCGCTGCTGCCGCTGCTGGAGAAGCTCACTAGCGGCAAGATCGCGCAGCTCCTGGCCCCGAACTACTCCGACCTGGCCGACCCGCGCCCGATCTTCGACTGGATGCAGATCATCCGTAAGAGGGCCATCGTCTATGTGGGCCTGGATGCGCTCTCCGACGCCG
Source organism: Xanthomonas sp. NCPPB 2864 (assembly GCF_056675615.1). Lineage (NCBI taxonomy): Bacteria > Pseudomonadati > Pseudomonadota > Gammaproteobacteria > Lysobacterales > Lysobacteraceae > Xanthomonas > Xanthomonas sp. NCPPB 2864. The sequence goes on along the minus strand of NZ_JBWWVS010000009.1, from coordinate 41,053 downwards.
AGGTCGCCACCGCGGTCGGCAACTCGATGTTCAGCGATCTCGTGTCGGTCGCCGGGCATATCTACAAGCATGGGATCGACGATGGCCTGCCGGGCGCATCGGCCGGTGCGCGCGTGCCGATCAACGTCCATGCCGACGAGTTCAACGAATTGATGGGCGACGAGTTCATCCCGCTGATCAACAAGGGCGGCGGTGCCGGCCTGCAAGTCACTGCGTACACGCAGACCCTGTCGGACATCGAGGCCCGCATCGGCAACCGCGCGAAGGCAGGCCAGGTGATCGGGAATTTCAACAACCTGTTCATGCTGCGCGTGCGCGAGACCGCGACCGCCGAACTGCTGACCCGGCAATTGCCGAAGGTCGAGGTCTATACGACCACCATCGTCAGCGGCGCGACCGACAGCTCGGACATTCGCGGGGCGACGGATTTCACGTCGAACACTCAGGACCGCATCAGCATGTCCAGCGTGCCGATGATCGAGCCGTCGCACGTCGTCGGCCTGCCGAAAGGCCAGTGCTTCGCGTTGCTGCAGGGCGGCCAGCTTTGGAAAGTGCGCATGCCGCTGCCGGCGCCGGACCCGGACGAAGTGATGCCGGCAGACTTGCAGCAACTGGCCGGGTACATGCGCCAGAGCTACAGCGAAGCGACGCAGTGGTGGGAGTTCACCAGTTCCCCCGCCTTGCAGGACACGGGCCTGCCCGACGACCTGCTGGATGACGCCGCTGCGGCCGAACCTCCCGCGGTGGCCATTGCCACCGACGAGGACACCGGCAACAAGGCCTCGCCATGAAGGACGCCGCCTCGACTGCACAACGGGAGCAGAACCAGCGCCAGGGCCTGATCGTCGGCACCATCACCTTGCCGTTCCGGCTGCTCGGGGTGCTGATCGGCTCGCTGCTGTTCTCGATCGTCGTGGAGTGCGTCGGCATGCACCTGTTCTGGAAGGACCAGGGCTGGCGGCACTCGCAGCAGATGTTGCAGTACGAACTGGGGCACCTGTCCAGCCACTTCACGCGCAGCGTCGTCGTGCAGGAGCCGGGGCGCACCGCGCACGAACTGGTGGATACCGGCTACGAATGGGTATTCGTTCGCTCCGGGCTGCTGGAGCGCATGAGCCAGACCGCCGAGCGCGCCCGCGCGCCGAGCCACGGGAGGATCCAGGACGGGGGGCGCAACTTTCGCTACTACATCAGCCAGGTCTATGTCTGGACCGAGAACTACCTGATTGCCGCGGCCTTCACCACCCTCACGTTTCTGGTGCGCCTGCTGGTTCTGGTGCTCACGTTGCCGCTGATCTGCACCGCGGCGTTCGTCGGCCTGATCGACGGTCTTGTGCGGCGGGACGTGCGCCGGTTCGGCGCAGGCCGGGAATCCGGCTTCATCTACCACCGCGCGAAGGCGAGCCTGATGCCGCTGGCCGTGCTGCCGTGGGTCACGTACCTGGCCTTGCCGATCTCTGTGCATCCACTGCTGATCCTGCTGCCCAGCGCAGCCTTGCTGGGACTGGCCGTGAGCCTGACTGCGGGCAGCTTCAAAAAATACTTGTGATGACAGAGAAACCAGATCATTAGGCAACTCATTCAGTATTTCTTATTTATTGAATTTGCTGACCAAGGATTTTCTCGCGATACATATTGGCCAAATGGCGCGCCCTCATGCTCCACTGCTCTGTAATCTTTGGGAAATCTGTTGCGCCGCGCCCATCCATTCCTTGCAATGTAACGTAGCCCTGCCCATCCTGTCCGCGTACAAAAGCTATGTAGTTATATATTGAATCTCGAAATTCAGTGAGAGCATAAAAGAAGGCATCGCCAGCCGGAAGCGCACGAGATAAGTCAATGCGACCTTGGGCATATAAAAAATCATTGACACCCTTCATTCCCCATCCTACCCGATCCAACTCAATGTAAAGATTGTCCACGGCGTCATAATGCACAGATGGAATGTAACCACATGAAAAGTCCCATGTTTCGAGCCAGTCGAGAAAGTCAGACCTGAAATATGAAGGAACAATATTTTGAAGTGTGGCTATGGAATCCGCCATCTGCTGAGGCGTTAATGCGCTCCTGGCAACTTGAAATGCTGATGGGAAAATTCTCTTACAGACATCTTGTGGGATAAAACTAATATCAGAAATTTCACCCCAATAGACCACGTGAACCGGAAAAATCGATCCATCCAGCCTTTTGTGTTGAGTGCCATGGAACTGATGATGATTTATGCTGGTATGGCGATTTGCCGTTGTGAAAATCACATAACAACCAATCGGCTCAGGGAAGGAATCGGTCTTACTCAACTCAGCCGTAACGTCTGTAGAGTTTAGTTGATTAACAAATTTTGCCTGCCCAAACACTGAGTAGCCGCCAACGGCAGGAAAAATGTCAATGCCATGCTGCCTTTGCCCATTTCCGCCGTATCTTCTGAATTGCACGTCATACCTCATATTCCGCGCGACCCAGTCCCTCATGAGGTAGCAGCAAATTTCCTCAAAATCTTGATCAGTTCTAAAGGTCAGTCCTTGCATTTTTATCCTGGATCTTTGTAAGAGCGTTGATATTTTGCCACGCGGCCGGTGGAAATTCCCTTCTTGAATTCTGGCCTGACGACCACTCCCTGAGCGAACTGGACGCACGCTGCCAATCAAACCGATCAGCGCAGTTTCCTATTGTTTGCTGCCTGCAGTCACCCTGAACTCCACCATCGCACTATTCTGATCACACAGGAATGGCGCGATGTTGGCTCCGATCTGGCAGCGCGCCGCGCATCGCGGCGTGCCCATTTTTCTCGTGACGGCCCTGCTGCTGGGTCAGTCCCCGATGGCGTTGGCCGAGTCCCCCGCACAGCGCCAGGAGCTGGTCGCCGCGCTGCGCCAACTCGACGCGCTGGAGCGCACCGTCGCCGACAGCGCCGCGCGTGCCCCCATCCAGCCGGGCGAGCGCTACCACTTCGATTACCCGCGGTTGCTGGCTGACTTGGCGCGCGTGCGCGCCGGCATCCAGGCCCATCTCACACCGTCGCGTGCCCAGCCGCGCGACCCCTCCGAACTGGCCAGCGACTACCGCACCGAGCGGTCCGCTTCGCCATCGCCGACGACTACGGAAGCCAAGCCATGAACGGCGCCCAGGTCTCGGCATTTCAAGCCAACAGCGGCATCGCGCCTTCGGCGATGGCGACCGTCCTGGTCGGCGCCGTGTTCGCGGTGCTCCTCGTCTGGGGCGTCTGGGCCATCCGAACGGCCTACGTGGGGTGGTCCGAGAGCCGCCTCAACCAGCGCCAGTTCCTCGGCGTCTGCATCCGCTTCGTCGCGATGTACCTCGTCCTGAGCTTCTTCCTCCTCTCCTGACCTGAAAGGCACGACCATGCAAAACCGCATCCTCCATTCCCGCCTTGCCCAGCGCGCCGCTGTGGCACTGGGCTCCGCCGCGCTGCCCGCGCTGTCGTTCGCGCAAGGCTTGCCGCAGTTGGAAAACCCGACCCGCGGCACCGGCAACGGCATCATGGAAACGATCAGGAACTACGGCTACGACATCATCATGCTCGTAGCCCTCCTGGTCGTGGCGTCGATGTTCATCGGCGTCTGCTACCACGCCTACGGCACCTACGCGGAAATCCACACCGGCCGCAAGACCTGGGGCCAGTTTGGCCTCACCGTCGCGATCGGTGCCGTGCTGCTCGTGATCGGCATCTGGCTGCTCACCGAAGCCACCGGCATCCTGTAAGGCGAGGCCGGTATGTCCGAGCAGCAGCACGTCCGTGCGGACGGGACGGTCACGTTCCTTCCGCATCGGCTCAACCGCCACCCTGTTGTCGTGCGCGGCCTCACCGCCGACGAACTGTGGATCTGCTGCGGCCTGTCCGGCGCCGCCGGCCTGCTGGTCGGCGCGCCGCTGTCCTGGGTGTTCCGCACGATCGCCATCGCGCCGACGTTCGTCGTCCTGGGCGTGGCCCTGGGCGTCTTCATCGGCGGCGGCATCCTGCGCCGGCTCAAGCGCGGGCGCCCCGACACCTGGCTGTACCGGCAACTGCAATGGCGCATCGCCACGCGCCATCCACTGATGGCGGGATGGGTAGGCGGCCACGTGCTGATCTCGCGCTCCGGCTTCTGGTCCACCCGAAGGTCCGTTGCAAGGGGGGCACGATGAGCCGCTTCAAGAACGAGATCACCCACCTGCAGGCGCACATCAAGACGCTTCGCCTGGGTGCTGGTGCGCTGGTCATCGTCGCCCTGGTCATGGGCGGTGGCTGGTGGAGCGCGCCGCGCGACCTGACCATCCACGTCCCGCCCGACCTGCGCTCGGGCAGTACCCGCAAGTGGTGGGAAGTGCCGCCCGAATCGGTCTATGCGTTCACGTTCTACGTGTTCCAGACCCTCAACCGCTGGCCGACGAACGGCGAAGAGGACTATCCGCGCAACCTCCACACGCTCTCGCCGTACCTTACCCCGTCCTGCCAGGCCTTCCTGCGCGCGGACTACGACTACCGCCGTTCCACGGGCGAGCTGCGCCAGCGCGTGCGCGGGATTTATGAGATCCCCGGCCGCGGCTACGGCGACGACCCCACGGCGCGCGTGCGCGTGGTCTCCGACCGCGACTGGGTGGTGACGCTCGACATCACCGCCGACGAGTACTACGGCGCCGAGCAGGTCAAGCGCGCGCTCGTGCGCTACCCGGTGAAGGTCACGCGGGTGGACGTCGATCCCGCCCGCAACCCCTTCGGCCTGGCGCTGGACTGCTACGACGGCGCGCCCCAGCGCATCAGCGCACCGGAGCCGACTCGCCCGGCACCTGGCGGCCTGTCTCCGCAAGCGCCCCAAGGAGGAAACACCCCATGAAGCATCCTGTACTCGTGCTGCTGGGGCTGCTGGCCGTGGCCGCGGCACCCGTCGCCCAGGCGGTGGAGATTCTGCGGTGGGAACGCATGCCGCTGGCGGTGCCGCTGAAGGTCGGCCAGGAGCGCATCGTGTTCATCGACCGGAACGTCCGCGTGGGCGTGCCCGCAGGCGTGGGCGAACGCCTGCGCGTGCAGAGCGCAGGTGGCGCGGTGTACCTGCGCGCCAGCGAGCCGATCGAGCCCACGCGGCTGCAATTGCAGGACGCCGACACGGGCGCGCTGATCCTGCTCGACATTGCGGCCGAGCCGCCCAAAGACGGCGAAGCCGAGCTGGAGCCGGTGCGCATCGTCGAGGGCAGCAGCACCCCTGCGCGCTACGGCGATCAGCCAGGCGGTGCCGATGAGGCCCCGGCACGCGCCCAGGACCAAGCAGGTACGCGGGCGACCCGGCGCGAAACCCCGGTTCCGGTCGTCCTGACGCGCTTCGCCGCGCAGAACCTCTACGCGCCGCTGCGCACTGTGGAGTCGCTGCCTGGCGTCATGCGGGTGAACCTGCGCCGTGACCTCGACCTCGGCACGCTGATGCCGACGCTGCCGGTGCGCGCGGTCGCGCTCGCGTCGTGGCGTCTGGAAGACCAGTGGGTCACGGCCGTGCGCCTGACCAACAGCAGCAGCGGCTGGGTCACGCTCGACCCGCGCGTGCTGCAAGGCGATTTCCTCACCGCCACCTTCCAGCACGAAGCGCTCGGACCGCGCGGGACGCCCGAGGACACGACCGTCCTGTACCTGGTGACGCGCGGGCACGGCCTCGCGCAATCGCTGCTGCCGGCGATCCACCGCTTCGACCCGGCCGTGCATCTGCCGCAGCGGGAAGCTGAAGCCGACGATGGCAAGGAGGCCCGCCATGCGCAGTAACGGCTTGCTCAAGTGGCTGATGATCCCGGTCGCCTTGCTGGTGCTGTTCGTTGCCATCCGGCTGTTCTCCGGTGGAAGCACGTCGGCACCGCCCGCCGCGGATGCTGGCTCCAAGCTCACGCCCGAGGAAATGAAGGCGTTGGGCATCGAAGGCGATACCCCGCGCGATACCGTGGCAACGCTCGTCGCCCAGGTGAAACAGTTGCGCACCGAGCTTCAGACCGCGCTGACCGACAACAAGTCGCAGCGCGAGGAAAACCAGCGGCTGCGCCAGCGGGAGAACTCCATTGATCAGCGCATCAATTCGGCCCTCGAATCCGAGCGCTCCAACCTGCGCCGCGACCAGGAACAGGCGGCCAGCGCGCGCCAGCAGACCGAGGGGCTGCTCGCCGACCTGCAGCGGCGCCTGGACAGCATTGGCGGGCGCGGCGGCGGTCACGCTGATCTGCCGGTGGGCCTGGGGCTGCGCGGCGGCGACGAGGCCGGCATGGAAGGCGGCATGCGCTGGGTCGAACCGGACGACGCGAAGAAGGCCGAGGGCCGCAATGGCAGTCGTGGCGCAGGCAGCGGCATGAGCTTCCCGACGAGCTTCGGCCCGGCACAAAGCACACTGGAAACCACCGCGGAAACCGTGGCGAACGCCGGCGCAGGTGCGGCAGGCGTCAAGAGCGCCAAGCCGGTCTATACCGTGCCGACCAACTCGACACTGATGGGCTCCGTGGCGATGACGGCGCTGATTGGGCGCGTGCCGATCGACGGGACGGTGAACGATCCGTACCCCTTCAAGGTGCTGGTCGGGCCGGACAATCTGACTGCCAACGGCATCGACATTCCCGACGTGGCCGGCGCGGTGTTCTCCGGAACCGCATCGGGCGACTGGACGCTCTCGTGCGTGCGCGGCCAGGTTCGCAGCATCACCTTCGTCTTCAACGACGGCACGATCCGCACGATTCCCGAAGACCGCGAAGGCAACCAGCAGAACAACCAGCAGCGCGACGGCCTGGGCTGGATCAGCGACCCGCACGGCATCCCGTGCGTCAGCGGCGAACGGCGCAGCAACGCCCAGCAGTACCTCGGGTCGCAAGCTCTGATCACCGCGGCCGGAGCCGGCGTGGCCTCGCTCATCGAGAGCGACAGCGGCCGCATGTCCTACGTCGGCTCGGACGGCGCCATCGGCACCGTGGGCATCAGCGGCAAGGAAGCAGTCGGCCAGATCCTCGCGGGCGGCGTCCGGGACATGTCGACCTGGGTCAACAAGCTCTACGGACAGGCTTTCGCCGCCGTCTATGTGCAGCCAGGCGCCAAGGTCGCCGTCCACCTCGAAAAGCCGCTGGCCATCGATCACGACCCCGAAGGCCGGCGCGTCGATCACCGTGCAGGAGAAAGCCATGCGCTCGAACTCGATTAAGGGCCTCGCGCTGGCCGCGGCCGTCGCCGTGCTCAGCGGTTGCGCCACCAGCAAGGAAGAACTGCTGACCCATAGCGACCGCACCATGATGGACATCTGGCAGCAGGAAACGGGTGGCGGCGGCAGTGGCACCGGCCAGGTCGCGCGCCGGCAGTTGCTCGACGCGCGCCAGAGCCTGCGCCGGCCGCTGACCGACGCCGATGTGCAGGCTGCGCCCGTCGAGCAGATGCGCTACACGCGCACGGCGCGCAACGAGGTTTATCGCCAGTTCCAGCGCCTGCCCAACCCCGATCTCGTCATGTATGTGTACCCGCACCTGGCGGGCACGGACCCCGTGCCGGTTCCGGGCTACACGACGGTCTTCCCCCTGTACCAGCGCGTGCAGTACGCCATGCCCGGTGAACGGCTGGAGGACTATTGATGCGCTGGGAACTTCCCTGGCCGAAGCTGGCCGCATCCGGCACCGGCGACGAAGAGAAGCCGGACGGCTGGCAGCGCCACGTCGAGGCCTTGCGCCAGGCCGGCGTCCCTGAACCCGGCGCAGCGGTCCAGGGCCGCAGGCCGGCGACGGTAGCCGACGAGCAGGCGCTGTACGACGTCGCGCCGTCGTTCGCGGAACTGCTGCCTTGGGTGGAGTTCTTGCCGCAGTCGAAGTCCATGCTGCTGGAGGATGGGCAGTCGGTCGCTGCCTTCTACGAGCTGGTGCCGCTGGGCACCGAGGGGCGGGAGCCCGGCTGGCTCGCGCATGCCCGCGATGCCTTGGAGAACGCGCTCCAGGACTCGTTCGATGAGCTGGACGAAAACCCCTGGGTACTCCAGCTCTATGCCCAGGACGAGCCCAGCTTCGACCAGTACATGCAGACCCTGCGCGACTACGTGCAGCCGCGTGCCCGCGGCACCGCTTTCACCGAGTTCTACTTGCGCTTCTTCGGCCACCACCTGCGCGCGGTCGCCAAGCCGGGCGGCCTGTTCGAGGACACGGTGGTCACGCGGCTGCGCTGGCGCGGCCAGACGCGGCGGGTGCGCATGGTGATCTATCGCCGTGCAACTGGGCAGGCAAGCCGCCGCGGCCAGACGCCCGAGCAGATGCTGAACATCGTCTGCGACCGCCTGTGCGGCGGCCTGGCGAACGCCGGCATCCAGGCACGGCGCATGGTCGCAGCCGACGTCCACGACTGGCTGCTGCGGTGGTTCAATCCGCGCCCGGCGATGCTTGGACCGAGTGCAGAGGACCGGGAGCGCTTCTACGCGCTGGCGCGCTACCCCGACAGCACCGAAGAAAGCGAGGCCGGCGAAATCGAGCTGGCGAGCGGGCGGGATTTCAGCCAGCGGCTGTTCTTCGGCCAGCCACGCTCCGACGTGGAGCACGGCACCTGGTATTTCGACGGCATGCCGCACCGCGTGCTGATCACCGACCGGCTGCGCATGCCGCCCGGCACCGGACACCTGACCGGCGAGACCCGCAAAGGGGATGCCATCAACACGCTGTTCGACCAGATGCCGGAAGACACCTTGCTGTGTCTCACGATGGTCGCCACGCCGCAGGATGTCCTGGAAGCGGATCTCAACCACCTGGCGAAGAAGGCCGTGGGCGAGACGCTGGCGTCGGAGCAGACGTTGAAGGACGTGCAGGAAGCCCGCTCCCTCATCGGCAGCGCACACAAGCTCTACCGGGGGACGCTGGCATTCTACCTGCGCGGACGCGACGAAGCGGAACTGGACCGGCGCGGCCTGGACCTGGCGAACGTGATGCTCAATGCTGGCTTGCAGCCGGTGCGCGAGGACGACGAGGTGGCGCCGCTCAACAGCTACTTGCGGTGGCTGCCATGCTGCTACAACCCCGGCCAGGATCGGCGCAAGTGGTACACCCAACTGATGTTCGCTCAGCACGCGGCGAACCTGTCGCCGGTGTGGGGCCGCGCTCAAGGTACGGGGCACCCGGGCATCACGATGTTCAACCGCGGTGGCGGGCCGATCACCTTCGACCCGCTCAGCCGCCTGGATCGGCAGATGAACGCCCATCTGTTCCTGTTCGGCCCCACCGGCTCCGGCAAGAGCGCCACGCTCAACAACCTCTTGAATCAGGTCACGGCCATCTACCGACCGCGGCTGTTCATCGTGGAGGCTGGCAACAGCTTCGGCCTGTTCAGCGACTTCGCACGCATGCTCGGGCTGACGGTAAACCGGGTCAAGCTGGCCCCAGGTTCGGGCATCAGCCTCGCGCCATTCGCAGACGCGCGTCGGCTGATCGAGACGCCCAGCGACGTGCAGACGCTCGACGCCGACGCGCTGGATGAAGACCCGCCACCAGATGCCTCGGCCATGGAGGCGGACGAGCAGCGCGACGTGCTCGGCGAACTGGAGATCACGGCGCGGCTGATGATCACGGGCGGAGAGGACAAGGAGGAAGCCCGGATGACGCGGGCTGACCGCTCGCTGATCCGTCAGTGCATCCTCGACGCCGCCGAGCACTGCGTGGCCGACAAACGCACGGTGCTTACGCGCGACGTGCGCAACGCGTTGCGCGCCCGCGGCCAGGACCCGACGCTGCCCGAAATGCGCCGCGTGCGGCTGCTGGAGATGGCGGATGCGATGGACATGTTCTGTCAAGGCACGGACGGCGAAATGTTCGACCGCGACGGCACGCCGTGGCCCGAAGCCGACATCACCTTGGTTGACCTCGCGACATACGCCCGCGAGGGCTACAACGCGCAGCTCTCCATCGCTTACATCAGCCTGATCAGCACGGTGAACAACATCGCCGAGCGCGACCAATACCTGGGACGCCCGATCATCAACGTCACCGACGAAGGCCACATCATCACGAAGAACCCGCTGCTCGCGCCCTACGTCGTGAAAATTACAAAGATGTGGAGGAAATTGGGGGCCTGGTTCTGGCTCGCGACGCAGAACATCGACGACCTGCCGCGCGCCGCGGAGCCCATGCTCAACATGATCGAGTGGTGGATCTGTCTCAGCATGCCGCCCGATGAAGTTGAGAAGATCGCGCGGTTCCGCGAACTCTCGCCCGCGCAGAAGGCGCTGATGCTTTCGGCGCGCAAGGAAGCGGGGAAATTCACCGAAGGCGTCATCCTCTCCAAGAGCATGGAAGTGCTGTTCCGCGCCGTGCCGCCGTCCCTGTACCTCGCCCTCGCGCAGACAGAACCCGAGGAGAAGGCCGAACGCTACCAGCTCATGCAGCAGTACGGCTGCACCGAACTGGAAGCGGCTTTCAAGGTGGCCGAGAAGATCGACCAGGCCCGCGGCATCGAGTCGCCGGCCCTGGAACTGTCGTAAACCGGAGAACGCCATGGAACAGAAACGTCCTTCCATTCCGATGCAGGTCCAGGCGTTCCGCCGTCGCCGCTGGCGGCCTCGCTGGCCCTGGGTATTGGCTGCTGCGCTGGTCGCGCTGCTGCTGATCTGGCTGGTGTCCCGGACGCCCGGCGAATCCTCAGCGCCGTCGCGCGCGCCGGTCAGCACGGCGCAGGTCGCTGGGCCACCCTGGCAGATGGGCAACCCGGAAGGCCGTTTCACGCTGACGCTCTATGCCGACCTGGAATGCCCGTTCTGCCGGGAGTATTTCCCGCAGCTCAAGCGCTGGGTCGGCAACAACACCGACGTGGCGCTGCAATGGCATCACCAGCCGCTGGCCGCGCACGAGCCTGCCGCGTCGGCCGAGGCACGTCTGGCCGAGTGCGCCGCCGAAGCGGGCGGGCATGCGGCGTTCTGGCAGGCGGTCGAATGGGTCTATGCCCACACGCGCAGCGACGGCCAGGGCTTGCCCGATGGCTTGCGTTACCCCGAAACAACGTCAGCCATCGAACAGTGCATGGCTAGCGAGCGCCCCAACGTGGCCATCCGCGCGCAGGCCGCGGAAGCCACCAAGAGCGGCGTGACCGCCACGCCGTCGCTGCGACTGCTCGATCGCCAGACGGGCCAGGCCATCCTGTTGCAGGGGCCGATCGAGGGCGATGCCTTGCTCTCGGCCATGGACCTGCTGGCGGCCGGGGAAATGGCCAGCGACGCGCCGGGTTCGCCCGCCACCCCCACATCCGAAATGCCTGCCGACGTTGTCGGCGACATGCCCAGGTAGCCCTCGGTCTTGAAGGCTACGGCGCGGCTCGCCGCGCTGACCGCTACCCGTTCGCTTTCGCATCCTGGCCGCGAACAATCACCGCCGCGCGGTGATGGATGCACCTTGTTCCGCTGTTTCCATCCCCAGGAGGGCTTGCCCTCCCAGGGTGGCGCCCTCCGCTCACTTTCTGGAGGTCCGCCATGTCTCTCGTCGCCAACGACTCCTGCGTGGAGCCACGTTTTGCCCCCATGTCCCAATCCGATGACTGGATCATCCGGCAAGCCATCGCGCTGCTGGAGCAGCGGGTCTTCAAGAAGGGGCCATCCCTGGAGAGGCCTGCCGCCGTCAAGGACTACCTGCGCCTGAAACTGGCCGCCGAGCCCAATGAAGTCTTCGCCATCGTGTTCCTCAACAGCATGCACGAGGTGCTGGCCTACGAGCCGATGTTCAGAGGCACGATCCATTCGACCTCGGTGCATGCGCGTCCGATCGTGCAGCGTGCCTTGGAACTGAATGCGGCAGCGGTCATTTTTTCTCACCAACACCCTTCGGGCTGCACGGAGCCGTCGAGCGCGGACCGTGCGTTGACCCAAACGCTGAGGGCCGCGTTGTCGCTGATCGACGTGAGGGTGCTGGATCACCTCATCGTCGGCCAGGGCACGCCGTACTCGTTCGCGGAATCCGGCCTGCTGTAGCGACGGCATCGGCTCCCTGATCCACGCGGAGGCTTCGGCCTCCGCTTTTTCATGGGCGCGAGACAAGCAGGTATGCGGGCAGTGCGCGATGCGCATTGTTTGTTGGGGCCGCGTCGGCTTCGCGTTTGACTACTGCTCTGATCAACTTCAAGGGCACGCGACATGACAGCATCCCTTTCCAGGTTCGCGCCGGGCTGGCGAACCCTCGGCCGGGCCGTGGCGCTGCCGGCAGCCCTGGCCGTTTTCAGCCCGGCCACCTTCGCCGCCGACGTGGTGGTCGTCACCGACAGCCGCCACCCGGTCAAGACCATGGGCGGCGAGCGGCTGATCGAGCTGGACGAAGCCCACAGGATTGAAGCGGAGCTTTCCGCGGGACTGCCCACCGACCCCGAACAGGCGACGGCCATCGTCAAGCGCCGGCTGAATGGCGGCGGTGCCGATCTGCAGCGACGCATCGCTTCCGCATACCAAGGCGTTACCGACGCATGGAGCCTCGGCATCACCAGCCTCCCGGCCGTGGTGGTGGACAGGCGCTATGTGGTCTATGGCGAGCCGGATGTGGCTCGCGCTGTCGCGCGCATCGAGCAGCACCGGAGGACCCAGCCGTGACCCGACCATTCGACCTGATGCGCCGCCTGCGCGCTGGCGTGGCTTCGTTGCTGCTGCTCAGCGCCACGGGCAGCTACGCCCTCAATACAGCGACCATCATCGGCTCGGTGGCATCGCCCGATTGCCTCGAATACCGCGTCGTCGGCATCTGCTACTGGCTCTACTGCACATGGACGGGCTGCACCGTGCGCACGTCGATCAAGGTGCGCCACTACATCCCCGATGCAGTGGTGTCGTCGTACTCGAATACCGGAGAAAACCCCTGGGTCGAAGTCCAGGCAATGAGCACGCCCAACCCGTCCGCCCAAGCTGGCGGCGACGGAACGACGAACGAGGATCACGAAAACAGCCTCGCCAAATTCAAGAACGCGGATGTCATCGGTCACCCCGGCGCAGAGGTGTTCAACCAGTTCGTCTCTTCGTCAGGCTACTTCTGTGAGGGCGCGGGCACGGCGTTTATGCCGTACTTGCTCAGCACCCTGGATACGCTGGCCTGGCGCTACAACGTGCCCGAGATGGCCTACCCGGAAGCGCTGATTCCGGGCCGGCGCGAAGTCGGTGCCCGTACCACGATGAATCTCTGGGGCAACGTGTATCCCCGTGGCGGCTTCCTGCACCAGACCGACGACTTCAAGGCCGGCGCAGTGGTGGCCCAGCGTGCGGGCGATGTGGTCACGCGCCGCGGGCAGATCCACGTCTATCAGCCGTTGCTTGCCAACTCCCGTGACGGCTACTGGCCGGCCGGCGCGCTGATGGAGGGCGATGCCTCGACCGGCAAGTGGCAAGAACTCACGCCCGTCCTGTCCTCGTCCTGCACGGTCTTCCCGCGCAGCGGCTTCCTTACCCAGGCCCAGCAAGGCGACTACGCATGGGCGCTGTGGCGGCCGTATGCCTGCTGCGAGCGCCGGGGCCAGGTGTTCCTGGGCAGCGTCGATTTCCTCTGAGGGGGTGCCATGAAGTTCCGTCCTGCATTCAATCCGTTCTCCCGCCGGGTACGTCGCACGGAGATCGTCCTGGCACTGGCCGGCGCGCTCGCGCTGGGCAGCGGCGTGGCCTGGGGTCAACTGGGATACCAGACCAGCGGCAGCGTCATCGGCGATGACGTCATGTACTCGATCGGTGGCGGCAACGCCGTGTCGATGGGACGTGCAGCCGGCATGCGCTCCATCGGTGTCGGCGTGGGTTGGAACAGCAACTTGATCTGCGGCGACATGAGCATCCAGACCACGTTGAAGAACCAACTTAACGGCATTACCAACGGCTTCCAGCAAATCATGTCGTCGGTGATCCAGAGTGCCACCAGTGCGGTGGCATCGTTGCCCGCACTGATCATCCAGCGGGCCGATCCCGGTCTGTACAACCTGCTCACCAATGGCGTGCTGCAGGCGCGGCTGGATTTCGACCGCAGCAAGCTGACGTGCCGTGCCATGGCCGAGAAGATGGCCGAAACGGCGGGCGGCCAACTCGGCTGGAGCCAGATGGCCGAAGGGCTGGCGCTGCGCGATGCCGTGTCGAGCACGGATGCGGTCTCGGCCATCGAGCAGGCCGAGACGCGCCGCGGCAATGACGGCGTGCCGTGGGTCGGGGGCAGCAACGCGGGCGGCTCCGGCCAGCCCGCGATCAAGGTCGTCGGCGATGTCACCCGCGCTGGCTACAACCTGGTCAACGGCCGCGGCGTGACCGACACCTCGTCCATTGCGCCGGCCAGTTGCAGCAGTCTCTCGTGCCAGACCTGGACCTCGCCGCAGGCTGCCGTCGAGTGGGCCACGCGCGTGCTCGGCGAGAAGGAGCAGCGCACGTGCGATGCCTGCACCAAGACCGAGACGACGCCGGGCGTCGGGCTCACGCCGCTGATCCAGGAGGAGTACGACGCCAAGCTGCAGGCGCTCCAGGACCTGGTAACCAAGGCCAAGAACACGACGCCGGAGAACCTGCGCGAAGCTGGCAGTGCGTCGCTGCCGATCACGCGCGGCGTGATCGAGGCGCTGCGCGACGAGCCCGACCAGCACCTGCTGTCGCAGCGCCTCGCGTCCGAGGTCGCGCTGGCATCCGTGCTGGAGAAAGCGCTGCTGCTGCAGCGCACGCTGCTCACGGGCAAGAAGGAGCCCAACGTCGCGGCGAACGAACTTGCCGTGGAGGCGGTGAACCACGAGAGCGACACGCTCGACCGTGAGATTCGCAACCTCAAGACCGAACTGGAGCTGCGGCGCGAACTGGCGAACAACTCGCCCATGGCGATCATCCAGCGCCACGGCGCGCGCGCGGCCGGTTCGCGCGGCATCTACGAGGGCGATCCTGTGCCGGACCGTCTCGACCAGCTCCAGAAGGGCAATCCGGGGAGTCGGCCATGAGCCCGGCGCGCATGGCCTGGCGGCCGCTGCGCTGGTTGTTCAGCCGGCGCGCGGCGAAGACGCTGCTGTGGCTGGTGCTTATCGTTGCCGCCGCAGTGGGGGCGAACGTCGCGGGCATCAACCTGGTCGGCAGCGTTGCAGGCTGGGAACGGTGGCTGGCGGCCTCCGCAGGGTATTTCTTCATCTGGCGGCTGTGCGTGTACGCGGCAACGGCCTATGGATGGTTCTGGATGCGCCGCCGGGTGCTGGCCCGCGAAGACCAAAGCGGGACAGATGGGCAGGCGCGGCGCCGGCTGATCCGTACCGAGGTCGCCGGCGTCGTCGCCATCGTCGCGCTGGAAGCCAGCCTGTTGATGCAGGCCGCTTGAGGGGAGATCGGGGCCATGACGCTCTTCACGACCGACTATCTGGAGTACTACCTCACCCTCGTGTCCTGGATCGTCAACAACGGTATCTGGGCCGTGCTGGTGTCCAGCGGGGTGTTCGCGCTGCCTTTCGTCGCCATCGTCGTGCAGGAGTGGCTGAAGGCCCGCGCGGAAGGCGCTGACGAGGGCAACAAAGGCGTTCTGAGTGCCGCCCGTATCGAGAACCGGGTGTTCGTCGCGATCGTGGTGGTGATGTTCGCGGGCATTCCGTTCATCGACGTGGACCTCAGCACCATCCAGTACGACAGCTCGCGCTCGGCGCAGTGCCAGGTCAGCGTGCCGCAGCCCACGGAAACCGGCTGGTCGCAGTCCTTCAGCACCATCAACAACCAGTCGGCGAAGGTGCCGGTCTGGTGGGCTTTCATGCACGCGCTCTCGCGCGCCGTCACGAGCGCCTCGGTAGCGGCGATCCCGTGCGGTACGGACCTGCGGCAGATGAGGATGGAGATCGACGCGACCCGCATTGACGACCCGGTACTGGCTCAGGAGGTCGCGGACTTCTCGCGGGATTGCTATGGGCCTGCGCGGGCCAAATTGTTCATGCAGCGCCCGGATCTCGATGAGCAGCAGATGCACGACGTAACCTGGATCGGCTCGCGCTTTTTCACGGACACGGGTGGCTACTACGACAGCTACCGCTCCAGCACGGCGCGCGAGGCATGGCCCTATGACGACACCCGCGATGCAGGCCTCGCGCAGGTTGCCAATGGTGGCGGCTACCCGACCTGCAGGCAGTGGTGGTCAGACGGCAGCAACGGCCTGCGCGCGCGGCTGCTGGGGCAAGTGGACCCGACCCTGCTGAATCGCCTGGCGGGCTGGGCCGGGTTCCTCAGCCGGGCCGAGGTGGACGATTCGGTGATCCGCGCCATCGCGTCACCGCGGCAGCAGAAACTGAACCAGGGCAGCGTCTATACGGACTACGGCGGCCAGATCGACAAGACCCTGCCGAACATCGTGACGCGCGCCACGGGCGACGTGGGGATGGCAGTCGGCGCGATTGCCGCGTTTCCTGCCATGGATGTCGTGCGCCAATCCCTGCCCATGATCCTCGCCTTACTGAAGATGGCGCTGGTCATCTGCATCCCGCTCGTGCTGGTTGTGGGCACCTACGACCTGAAGACGGTCGTCACCGTCAGCGTCGTGCAGTTCGCGCTGTTCTTCACGGACTTCTGGTTCCAGCTCGCACGCTGGATCGATTCAACGATTCTGGACGCGCTTTATGGCTGGGGCTTTGGCTGGAACCGGCCGCACACCAACTTTGACCCGCTGGTAGGGTTGAACAACGCCTTCGGCGACATGCTCCTGATGTTCGTCATGGGCACGATGTTCCTGGTTCTGCCGGGATTCTGGCTGGCGAGCCTTACCTGGGTTGGGATTCGGGCCGGGCACGTCATCCAGGGACTTTCCGATGGCAGCAAGAGCGCCGGCCAAGCTGGCGGCAAGGGTGCCGGGGCGCTCACCGGAGGAAAACTGAAATAGCGCGAGGCCGGTCAGTCGTCGGTGTACAACTCGTGCGACGTGTCGTTGTACAGGTTGGGATCGTAGCCCGGCGTCTTGCGCAGCTCGGTGAGGTCGGTGAAAGGCCACTCGTCCTCATCCGAAGTATTTGCAGCAGCAGCCCATCCCGCCGCCGCAACGCCCAGCATCACGAGTGCAAACCAAAACGCAACGTAGAGCAGCACCCCCAGTACAGCCAGCTTGGCTACCCACACGAGCGCGGTAGCGCCAGCTCGCGGCATGCCCTTGGACACCAACCAGTTCGACGCCCGCCGTTCGCGTCGCGCATAGGCACGCCATCCGCGGCCAAAGGCGCGGCCGAGGCGTTCTGCGGTGCTGGTGCGGGTCGTCGTGTTCATGGTCGTCTCCTGCTGTTGAGGAATGCCTATTCCAGTTTGCTCCACTTCATTCGGTTTGCGGCTTCAATGTGTTTTCTTGCTGCTTCAGGACGCTTCGTCATCCGGCCCCACCGGGCCGGGGTCGGGTTCAACGCCGATGCGGTAGGTAACAACGAAACGCGGCCAGTCCACATGGTCCACCAGGTCGATGTCCTCGATGACGCCAACCTTCGCTCCCGCACGCTCGAACAGGGCGATGCTCTTGGCGGGATAGTTGTTGCGCGACGGATAGAGCACCCCGTCGAACAGCGCCTGGCCATCATCTCCGAGCATCGCATGCACCTGGGCGGACACCCGCTGCGTGTGCGTGTAGTCGCGGCTGGCCAACTGCTCCAGGTTCAGGCCGAAGTAGCCCGCCATGACGCCCTGCGCCGTGAGATCGGCCAGAAACACGTCGTCCATCACGCCTACTGCGCGCACCATCCGGGCTTGGACTTCTTTCAGCGCGATCGAGCGTTGCGTGTCCGCAAGCCACTGGTGCTTGTGAAACACCGACTCCATCAGCGCCGTGGGCAGGTCGCGCCCCAGGTAGAGCACGCCGTAGGCCCCCGCTGGGTCATCGTAGCGATTCGTGCTGCTGCGGCCATAGTACAGCGGGCTGCCCCGATAGACGACGCGGCTCACATGCTGGAGCAGTTCACCGGCATCGATCAGGAACGAAGGCAGCTCGTGGCTCATGGCGGTCTCGCTTCAATGCACCTGGACGCCCAGCACGTTGAACACGGCCTCGGCCACGTCATCGATCGTGCCATGCGTCACCGCATCCACGGGCGAGCGACCACCCAGGCCTTCGAGGGGTTCGGACAGCGCGCGGTAGATCGTCCAGTGGTCGATGCCCTCGACCTCCTGGAGCACGGTTTGGGTCAACTGCTGCTTCACCGGGTCGAGCTGCCAGTCGGGCAGCTTCTGGCCGCGCGGCCCCACGTTCAGCGCCAGCAGCCGACGGGCGAGGATGTCCTTGTAGATTTGCTGGCGCGACTTGTCCGCCAGCTTGGCGAACTCGGCAGGCGGCAGGTTGTCCGGCTGGTTGAAGGCTTCCAGCAGCAAGGCGCGGCCTCGCTGGACATCGGTTTCAGCCGGTGTCCAGCGCGTGTCGGAGCGCAACGCGGCCGCCTTGCGCTGCAAGGCCTGCGCCACCGTTTCACCTTCCAGGTTGGCGGGCAGCGTCACCGCCTCCACGCGCTCGTGGATGAACGCCTGCAACTCAGCCGCGAACGCCGGTGCATCCCGGATTTCGACGGTATCGGCGAAGCGTCGCACATCCTCCACCGTGACTCGCGGCAGCCGGTCGGCAATGAATTCGATCGCAGTGGGCATGGTCAGCTCCCAGGTAGGTTTGAGACAGGATTCACTCTAGTCTCCTTTGTCGCATTTGTCAACTTAGTCGCCCGGGTGGGAGCCTACCTGGCGGTGTAGCGCCCCGGCAGCATAGGCCGGGGCCCAGCGCCAGGTCGCCGTCTAATCCATTCGTGCGGGTTCCGCATTGACGCTGGAGCCGCAGCCCAGGCCCCGCTATACCGAAACGGTTAAAGGCCAAAGGGTCGAAACGGCAAGGGAATGGGGTGCAAGGGGAAAGGCCCTACCTTGAAAAGGCCAAAAGGCCTCCCGCCCGGCCCGCCATCAGGACACCGACATGCTCTCCCTGTTCCAGCGAAAACGGCCCCCGGTCGCTGCCGCGCCGTCGCCAGCACCCGCCACCGACCTCCCGAAAGGGTTGATGCGGCCGGAGTCGGCCGCATCGTTGCTCGCCACCCCGCGCCGGCAGAAGCTGCTGGAACACATCTGGCAGCGCACCTCGCTTTCGCGCAAGCAGTTCGCCTCCCTGTACCGCGCGCCGCTGGAGCGCTACGCCGAGCTGGTCCAGGCCTTCCCGGCTTCCGAAGCGCATCACCATGCCTACCCGGGCGGCATGCTCGACCATGGCCTCGAAATCGTCGCCTACAGCCTAAAGCTGCGGCAGTCCCATCTGCTGCCCATCGGGGCCAGCCCCGAAGACCAGGCGGCGCAGGCCGAAGCCTGGACTGCGGCCGTCGCCTATGCCGCACTGCTCCATGACATCGGCAAGGTGGCCGTCGATCTGCACGTCGAGCTGGCCGACGGCAGCACCTGGCACCCATGGCACGGCCCGCTGCGCCAACCGTACCGCTTCCGCTACCGCGACGACCGCGAGTACCGGCTTCATAGCGCCGCGACAGGCTTGCTGTACCAGCAATTGCTCAATCGCGATCTGCTGGACTGGCTCAGTGGCTATCCATCCTTGTGGGCGCCGCTGCTCTACGTCTTGGCTGGGCAGTACGAGCACGCCGGGGTTCTGGGCGAGCTTGTCGTGCAGGCCGACCGCGCCTCCGTCGCCCAGGAGCTGGGCGGCGATCCCGCGCGCGCCATGGCCGCGCCCAAGCACTCGCTCCAACGCAAGCTGGTCAACGGGCTGCGCTACCTGCTCAAGGAAGAGCTGAAACTGAACCAGCCGGAGGCCTCCGATGGCTGGCTCACCGAGGACGCGCTGTGGCTGGTGAGCAAGACAGTCTCGGACAAGCTGCGCGCGCACCTGCTGTCCCAGGGGGTCGATGGCATCCCCGCGAACAACACGGCCGTGTTCAACGTGCTACAGGATCATGCCATGTTGCAGCCCACCGCCTCCGGCAAGGCCATCTGGCGCGCAACTATTACCAGTGAGAGTGGCTGGTCCCATGCCTTCACGCTCCTGCGCCTGGCCCCGGCGCTGATCTGGGAGCCCTCGGAGCGACCCAGCCCATTTGCGGGAACCGTGACCGTGGACAACGCCGGCGAGGCCGAGGACGGGCCGCGCCCGTCCGCACCCGACGCTGCATTGCTACCTGGAGCAGCGGTGGCAACGGAGAAGGAGCCCGCAGCAAGCAGCCGTCCAGATCAGTCGGGCGGAAGTCACGCCATACCTCCCAGCACGCAGCGCAATCCGGCCGACCCACTGGAAAGCATGCTGGCGATGTTCGAGACAACGCCTGAGCCGGAGCAGTCCGTCGAAGCCCCGCCAGAGGGTGCCGACGATGCAGCGGTGCCGCTCGACCCTCCCGCATCGGCCCCAGGTCCTTCGGCGCCGACCGCCGCGCCTGCGCCGCACGATTTCGCCTCATTTACCGGGCGGCCATCGGGCGAGCATTTCATGGCCTGGCTGAAACAGGCCGTCCAGACCCGCAAGCTCATCATCAATGACGCCAAGGCCCTGGTACATACCGTGTCCGACACGGTTTACCTGATCAGCCCTGGTGTTTTCCAGCGCTACGCACAAGAGCATCCAACCATTGGGCCGCTTGCGAAGGACGCGGCCCTGCAGGACTGGCAGTGGGTGCAGAAGCGCTTTGAAAAACTCGGACTCCACAGGAAACAGCCATCGGGTCTGAACATCAGGACGTGCGAGGTCATGGGACCGCGCAAAACGCGCCAGGTGCATGGCTATTTGCTCGAAGACCCATCGCACATATTCGATGCCGTTCCACCGAACAATCCTTATCTGTCGCTCAAATAGCCGACTAAGAGGGGAAGTGCCACACGTTCTGTTTGAACGGGTGGCAAGCTTCAGTCGATCCGAAGAGGCTCGAACGACTTGACGAGTTGGTCCACCGCCTTGACCTGCCGCAGCAGCGGTTCGAGCGTGTCCAGTGGCAGAGCGCTGGGTCCGTCACAACGTGCATGCGCCGGGTCGGCGTGTGCTTCGAGGAACAAACCGCCAATGCCGACCGCCATGCCGGCCCGCGCGAGTTCGGGCAACTGTTGGCGACGCCCACCCGAAGCCAACGCATCCGCTTCTCGCCGCTGCAGGCTATGGGTTACGTCGAACACCAGTGGCAGGCCACTGCTGGCAACGCTCATTTCGCGGAAGCCCAACATGTCCACGACGAGATTGTCGTAGCCGAACTGCGTGCCACGCTCGCACAGCAGGACGCGCGGGTTGCCAGCCTCGTGCAGTTTGTGGACGACATGCCTGATCTGGCCCGGGCTGAGGAACTGCGGCTTCTTGACATTCACTACCCGACCGGTGCGGGCAATGGCGGCCACCAGATCGGTCTGCCGGGCCAGGAAGGCCGGAACTTGCAGTACGTCGGCAACGGCAGCGACCTGCATGGCCTGCTCAACCTCATGCACGTCGGTCAAGACTGGGCATCCGAACCGCGACTTGACCGCATCGAGGACCCGCAGCCCTTCCTCCAGGCCGACACCTCGGAAAGAATGGATCGACGAGCGATTGGCCTTGTCGAACGACGCCTTGAAAACGAAGGGTATCCCCAGCTTGCGCGTCACCTCCGCGAAGTGCTCAGCCGCAGCCAGGGTCGTATCGAGATCCTCGATGACGTTGATGCCGCCGAACAGCACGAACGGCAGGTCGTTGGCGACTGTGATGCCCTCGGAAATGGCGACGTGCAGGGAGGTGGCTGATGATGTCGATCGCATAAAAATTCCTCTCGTGATGTCAACGACCGCAGGCGAAAGCGCCGAGCGTCGTCGGCGAAGAATGCCTCACGGTCTTGAGCTTTGCGTGCAGACGCGTCCACAACAGCGCTTACAGGGTCCGACCGGGGTCCGCACCGGCGACTCCGCCCGTGACCACGGTCTTCCTTCAGCGGCTCACTGAAGACCGAGCGCCTTCATCAGCCTCGGCTTCTGGCTCGCGAAGGTGCCATAGAAGACCTCGTCGCCGACGATCGTGATCGGGGCCACGCGCACGCCGGTTCGTGACTTGGCCTCCGCGGAAATCTTCGGGTCGGTCAGGTCGCGCTCTTCAAACGCGATGCCCTGCTGGGACAACCACTCCTTTAGTGCCCGGCAGTCCGGGCAAGTTGGAGTGCTATAGATGAGGATGCGCGGGGTGTTGGCTTGGTTCATGGTCGTGCCTTCACTTGCCCCGAGCGACAAGCCAACTCTTCATCATGGCGATCTCGCCTTCCTGCGCGGAGATGACCTCCTGAGCCAACTTGCGGACCTCCGGGTTCTTGCCGTACTGCAGCGCCACCTTGGCCATGTCGATCGCACCCTGGTGGTGCGGGATCATGCCGCGCATGAAGTCCACATCGGCGTCGCCGCTGAAGTCGATCATCATGTCCGCATGCATGCGGTCGTTGCCGGCACGGTAGGCGGCCGTCGAGGCATCGCCCGAGCTGCCGGCCGCCGCCTGCTGGCCGTTGTCGCCCAGCCACTTGTTCATCATGGCGATCTCGCCTTCCTGCACGGTGATGACCTCCTGGGCCAGCTTGTGAACCTCCGGGTCCTTGCCGTACTGCAGCGCCACCTTGGCCATGTCGATCGCGCCCTGGTGGTGCGGGATCATGCCACGCATGAAATCGACGTCGGCGTTGCCAGTGAACTGCGCTCCCATCCCGGCGTGCATCTGGTCGTTCACGGCGCGATACGCGGTCGTGGAAGGACTGTCATTGGCCGAGGCGCTGGAGGGCATCGCGTGCCCTTGGTGACCTCCGCCCGCACTGGCCTGCATCGCTTCACCCGACGGGACGACCACCTTCTTCTGGACGGCCATCAGGCCGGCGGCGACCACGACGGCGCCCGCAATGAACAAGAGGCTGAACTTGTTGACCTTCATGAAAAAACTCCTTGAATGAGGTTGATGGGTTCACTGTAGGGCCTCCCATTGTTGGAAGGTCAAGCCCTTATTTCGCCCGTCACTTGGCGCTGCACGGCGGTGTGCCCATGCCCATTTCAGTTGCAAGTAATTCTCAACAAAGGTAGGATGTTAGGACGTTAATAGCGAGAGTCCAGGATCATGTCCCAGCAACCGAAAGTTCACGACACCAGCGATTTCCCCATCGTCCGCTTCGACGGCGCAAGCATCTACAACGGATACAGCAGCGCCTGGTGCGCGGAAATGGATGAACTCGTCGCCTGCGGAAAGCCCTTCGTGCTTATCTACGTCGCGGGAGGGCCAGAAGAGACTCTCGACGATCGCGCTCAGCGCGGCGTCTGGCTGAAGACTCACAAGGAGACGCTTGGCGGCACATTGCTCGCGCTCATCCACGTCGAACCGGATTCGGATAAGCGAGCCCAGTTGGAGGCCATGCTGCCAAAGCTCGTCCAGGCTTTCGGTACACCGCAGTCCACCCGGGCCACCCACGCCGATGCCGAGGCGCTGGCCCGGTATGTCCTGGCGGGTGGTCGCGTCGAAGATTCGATATGAACAGCACCGTCCGGTCGCTGTAGCGCACCAAGGGCCTATCCATGAGGACCGGCTACCGCGTGCTCTCCGGGAAACAACCCGCGTTCCGATCAACGGGGCCGGCGACCGGCTGCTCGATGGAAAGCGGCATTGCCAGCGCGGGAGTCGCGCTCGGATCAACCCGATTTCTCAAGTGCCGCAATCAGCGGAGCGACCACGTTCCGCACAGCCGCCGCAGCTGCTTCTCCATCCTGGCGCTCGATAGCATCCACGATCGCCTCATGGGTCGCGAGACCCGGCTCGGGCAGTTCCTTGTCCTTCAGCGCAGTCAGCGTGTTCATGCGGACCGAGTTCGCGAAGTAGCGGTACAGCTCAGCCAGCGCGCCGTTGCCGCACATCCCGGCGATCGCGCAGTGGAAAGCCGTATCGGCCTCGGCAAAGGCCGCGCTCGATGCGTGTTGCTCCTGCTCGCCGCGGGCCTTCAACAGTCGGCGCAGCAGCCCAACGTCCGCCTTGGACCGATGCACCGCGGCCAACCTGGCCGCCTCGGTTTCCAGCATGCAGCGCAACGCGAAGTGCTCTCGCAAGCCGGAACGCCCGACACGGCGCATGACCTCGGCCGGATCGATATTGGTTCGCACGTAGGTGCCATCACCCTGGCGGACTTCCAGGACCTGGCCGTGCGAGAGCACGCGAATGGCTTCCCGCACCGTGTTGCGGCCAACCTCCAGCATCTCGGCCAGTTCCTGCTCCCTGGGGATGCGCTCGCCGACCTTCCAGGCGCCTCCCTCGATCTGGCCGCGGATCAGCTCAATCGTCGAATCGACGAGCGAACGCCGCGGCGCCTGTGGGAGTGTGAAGCGGTTATTCATCGCGGTTCTCAAATGACGTAGAGACGGGAGCCCATCGGACCTCGATTGTAGCAACTCAGGCCTTATACATAGGATGATTCTATGTATTTGACAAAAGAGCAATTGCCGACGGCCTGTGCTTCGTTGCGCGCGACATGCGATTTTCCACCACGCCCGTGCGAGCGGGATTTTTTTCAACACCTTTTGGAGTATTTCGACCATGAACAACATGCAGCACGCCCTGTCATTCAGGCCCCTTCGTTCTTCAGACGGCTTGCGCTGCCGTCCGGTGCAGGCTTTGGGAGCGATATTCCTCGGGCTGGCTTCACTCGCCTATAGCGTCACGTCGCAGGCGGCAGATGAGCCAGAGAACGTGAAGGTGGTCCGGCAATACCTTGACGCCTGGAATGGCGGGCGAACCGACGCGATGGAAAAAGTGCTCGATTCCAACGTCGTCTATTTCAATACCAGCAATGAAGCGTCCCGCACTGGGCCTCAAGCCATTACCGAAGTCTCGCAGTTTCTGATGAAAATCCTGCCCGACCGAAAAATGAAAATCCGTTCGCAGCCGGTTGCCTCCGGCGATGGTGTGGCGATCGAGTGGGAATTCACCGCCACCAAGAACAGCAATGGCGGGACGTCGCCCTCCAGTTCGACCATCAGTTATTTCGGCGCGAGCTTCTTCCGTGTTTCGAACGGAAAGATTGTCTATGCCAGCGACTACTACAACCACAACACCATGCAGAAGCAGCTTCAGCAGTAACGTAAATCCGCAAACAGGAAATCACCGACATGTCCCGCTTCATCATGCACAAGCCCTCGGCGCCGCCAGCGCAGCGGTGAGGCAAGCGCTTTTCCTCAATCCAAGGTAATTGCGCTGGTGACTTGATGAATATCTGACACGCCGGTTATCGAGCCTTGTCTCGATGAAATAGAAATCCCGAATGAAACTACCAACCACGAAGCAGGAACTCCTTGACAAGGTTCGCGCCAGCCACCGAAAGCTCGGGGTAGAAGCTGCCACCATTCCCGCCAGCCACTACCGGCACACGGCCATGATCTGGCAGGAGCCGCGCCTGCATACCAACGCTGCGATGGTCCTGGTGGACGTCATCGTCTGGAACACGATGATCCTGCAGTTCGCGCATGATCGGACGCCTGGACCTTCGGCGTCCTTTTACTCGCCGAGTGCGATGGCGCAGCGGGCCGAGCGTCTTTCTGCCGGCTTCCAGCGCCGTTTCGCGGGCAGAGACCTTCGCGAGCTGGAAGCCATGCTCACGGAGGGACAGGACCGGGTGCTCGACTGCGTGGCGCACCATTCGAACGCCTCGCTTTTCGATCCCGCGTTGAGCCCGATGAAGACCCTCGGGCGCAAGATCCAGTTCTTCACCTCCACCGCCTACGACGACGCGCTGTCGAGGCTGCGCCAGTGGAAGCAGGTGCTGTAGCGGCCGAGGCGACCCACTGCGCGGAGCGCCTCTTGCACCGCTCCGATCAGACCGGAGCTGGCAGCGCCGGCTTTCGCGCGGCCTGCCACAGCAGCGGCACCAGGATCAGCGCCAGGGCCGGGAAGATCATCCAGTTGACCGCCTGCCAGCCCGAGCTGTGCAGGATCGATCCCGCGAGGAACGACACGGCCGCCGTGGCGGCGAAGACGAAGAAATCGTTCATGCCCTGCGCCTTGCTGCGCTCGGCCGGGGTGTGGCAATCGGTGACCATCGCCGTCGCGCCGATGAAGCTGAAGTTCCAGCCGATGCCCAGCAGCGCCAGCGAGCCCCAGAAGTGGGACAGGCCGAGCCCGCCCAGGGCCACCACCCCGGAGGCGGCGAGCAGCACCATGCCGACGGCGGTCACGCGCTCCTTGCCGTAGCGCACCATCAGTCGTCCTGTGAAAAAGCTCGGCCCGAACATCGCCAGCAGGTGCCACTGTATTCCTAGGGCGGCGTTGTCCACCGAATGCCCGTGGTTGACCATCGCCACCGGCGCGGCCGTCATCACGAACGCCATCACCCCATAGGACACCACGCCCGCAGCCACGGCCAGCAGATAGCGCGGCATCGCCAAGAGCTGCAGCACCGTCCGACCGCTATCGGCGACTGCTTCGGCCTGGGTCTGGCTCGGCGTGCGCAGCATCAGCAGGATCGGCAAGGCGATCAGCGGCAGCAGCGCCTGGCTGAGGAAGCTGCCAACGTAGGGCGTGCCCGCTACCGCATCGCGCGTGAAGATCACCAACTGCGGCCCGATGATGGCGCCCGCGAGACCGCCCACCATGACCCAGGAAATGGCCTTGGCCTTAAGCGCGTCCTCGGCGGTGACGGCGGCTGCGAAGCAGTAGCCCACAGCAGGAAATCGAACTATGAAACGAATAACCCCTTTCCTTCTGGTCGCAGTACTCGGGGGCACTGAAGCAGGCCAGCGTGTCTACTCATCGCGCATGAATTGCCTGACAACCTTTCAAATTTAGAGAAGATAAATTGAAGTTCTGACGGGAATTTCTCAGTAAAAGAATCCTATCTTTCTCGTCAACAGACTGAACGGCACCCCCTGAGTTTTTATGCATATATTCAAGATCGGCAAATTCTTTAATGATTCACCACAAAAAAGGCGGGAAGCCCATTGAGCGATCCCGCCATAGCAAAAAACTCAAACATGCTCACATCAGGAAACTTTACCCTGAAACGATCCCTTGAAATTTAAGCGCATAGTAATAATAAGATTTAGCCATTAGCCGAATCTTCCAAAGTTGGCGCACTGCTTGCTACGTTTTTAAGCGACTCCGCCATAGTGAAGTACGGAGACCACTGTTTTGCAAGTTGGTCAACCGTAAGTCCTGCGGAGATAATATAGGTTGCAGCTGCAATAACCTCTCCAGCAGATTCGCCTACCATATGAATACCCAGAATCCTTCCTGTCTCACGCTCGGATATCATCTTGATTATCCCTTTGTCGTGACGACTTACAATAGCACGTAGAACAAAGGAAACCGGAATTTCACGAACATCATAGGCAATTTGGGCCGCCTCAGCCTGCATAGGAGTCATGCCGACAGCAGCCATCTCGGGCGACGTGAAAATGACGCGGGGCAAGGCGGTGTAGTCTAGGGACCGAGGCTCGTTGCCCAGAGCATTGCTCGCGGCCACGGTCCCCTGCGCACTAGCGACATACACTAATTGAGCCATACCAGTGACATCGCCCGCTGCCCAGATGCGAGGATTTGAGGTTCGCAGATGTTCGTCCACAATTATTTCGCCTCGATCGCCCCTGGACACATTGACAGCATCCAAGTTGAGTCCTTCAGTTGCCGGACGGCGCCCCGTCGCTATGAGAATCTTATGGGCGAAAATTTGCTGAGTACGTCCTTCGGCGACGACAGTTGCAAGCACCCCGCTCTCGTGTGGTACGACGTTTGTCAGATTGGCGCCAGTATGGAACATGATGCCCTCCGCTGACAGCGCCTGCTCCAGTGCCGCAGAAATCGCGGGATCCTCGAACGGTGCAATTCGAGGAGCTATCTCGACCACTTCAACCTTGCTGCCCAGTCGAGCGAACAATTGACCTTGCTCCAGACCGATCGCATTGCCGCCGACGACCAGCATGGACTCAGGCACCTGCTCAAGGGACATGGCCGAGCCGGAAGTGAGAAAGTCCACCTCACTGAGGCCAGGAATGGAAGGAATGAATGGCGCTGCCCCACTGGCGATCAGTACCTGCTTGGCGTACACCAGGTTTGTGTTTCCGTCTGAGTCCGCGACGACGAGCGCTACGATATCTGGCTCATCTGACGCTACAAAGGTCGCCTTGCCGCGAAATACCGCAATACCTGCATCCTTGGGTGCTTGTACATGGAAAGACTGCCGGAAGTGCCCGATCATTTGATCTTTATCTCTGACAAGCAAAGACAAGTCGACAGGCCCGGCCGAGGTCGCTATACCTGGGAACTTCCCATGCGCAGCAGACATGCGAGCAGAAGCCGCCGCAAGCAACGTCTTTGAAGGAACGCATCCTACATTGAGACAGGTCCCTCCTGCCAACCCCTGTTCGATCATGGCGACTGTTTTGTCGAGCCTACGTGCTTCGTTCGCTGCGGCTCTAGCCGCCGAACCGGAACCTATCGTGACTAGATCATAGATGACGGAGGGCTGTTGTGCGGAAGCCGCTGTTGTCGTGTTCATAAAAGAAGCCTCAAGGAAATTGCAAAGAAAGAGACAGATCGGTCTCCTTGAGGGATTGTAGACAACCCTGTCTCCTTGTGTCAACATGTCGCGTATGAATCCTCACAACGATGAATAACATCATGGACAAAAAAGAACAGTTAGTCGCAACTGCCTTTAACCTTTTTTATAAGTACGGCATTCATGCTGTTGGCATCAATCGGGTACTTGAAGAGTCCGGCATTGCCAAGAAAACGCTATATAACCATTTCTCCAGCAAGGAAGATCTAATTGCTGCGACCGTCGAATATTGTGATCAGCAGTATTTCTCTTGGCTCGATTTGCGTTTGCACGAAGCGACGCCAGGTAGGGACGCCTTGTATGCCATGCTTGATGCTTTTGACGATCTGTTTCAGGGTCTCGATCAATCCAAGCCACTTTTCTTGGGTTGTTATTTCATTAATGTCAGCGCCGAATTCAGCAATCCGGATCATGATATACATAAGCTTTGCGCCCGAAACAAAGAGGCTATGCTGCGATGGATCACACACCACACTTCACTTGTCATAACGTCCAGAGAATCGATAGTTCAAATCTCTGAAACAATTGCTATGTTGCTTGAAGGGGCGATTATTCAGGCTCACGTTCTTGGAGATCTGCACGCTGCTCGCAAAGCCAAAGCCGTGGTTAAACTGCTTCTTGATAAATCTAACTAACTAACTAACTAACTAAATTCATCTGTCCATACAACTCTTTGACCATCAATAAAGGTGGAACGGCAAAGTAGCTTTCCGAAGTTTCAGCAGTGGAGACAAGTCGTGTAGTGCCGGAACGGGCCACTTATCGGCTTCCAGTCCTCGATCAATGCCCCAAGTCAAGTCAGTTGCAACCGTACCGCCCCTGCCACAGCAGCGGCACCAAGATCAGCGCCAAGGCCGGGAAGATCATCCAGTTGACCGCTTGCCAGCCCGAGCTGTGCAGGATCGACCCCGCGAGGAACGACACGGCCGCCGTGGCGGCGAAGACGAAGAAGTCGTTCATGCCCTGCGCCTTGCCCCGCTCGGCCGGGGTGTGGCAGTCGGTGACCATCGCCGTGGCGCCGATGAAACTCAAATTCCAGCCGATGCCCAACAGCGCCAGCGAGCCCCAGAAGTGGGACAGGCCGAGCCCGCCCAGGGCCACCACCCCGGAGGCGGCGAGCAGCACCATGCCGACGGCGGTCACGCGCTCCTTGCCGTAGCGCACCATCAGTCGCCCGGTGAAGAAGCTCGGCCCGAACATCGCCAGCAGGTGCCACTGTATTCCTAGGGCGGCGTTGTCCACCGAATGCCCGTGGTTGACCATCGCCACCGGCGCGGCCGTCATCACGAACGCCATCACCCCATAGGACACCACGCCCGCAGCCACGGCCAGCAGATAGCGCGGCATCGCCAAGAGCTGCAGCACCGTCCGACCGCTATCGGCGACTGCTTCGGCCTGGGTCTGGCTCGGCGTGCGCAGCATCAGCAGGATCGGCAAGGCGATCAGCGGCAGCAGCGCCTGGCTGAGGAAGCTGCCAACGTAGGGCGTGCCCGCTACCGCATCGCGCGTGAAGATCACCAACTGCGGCCCGATGATGGCGCCCGCGAGACCGCCCACCATGACCCAGGAAATGGCCTTGGCCTTAAGCGCGTCCTCGGCGGTGTCGGCGGCTGCGAAGCGGTAGCTCTGCACATACGCGCCGTAGAAGCCCGCCAGGAAGGTGCCGGCGCAGAAGATCCAGAACGAGGCCAGCATGATGCCCAACGCGGCGATCAGGCCCGAGGCCACGCCGAAGCCGACCCCCACCACGTATCCGTTGCGGCGGCCATGGTGCCGCATGATGAAGGCGGCAGGCAAGGTGCCGATGGCAAGACCCAGGCCGAACAGACTCACGGGCAAGGTGATCCAGGCCGAATTCTTGGCAAGCTGCTGGCCGACCAGCCCACCCAGCGACATCACGATGGGCGCGCTGGCGCCGCCGAGCGCCTGCGCGGCGGTGAGAACGCCGATGTTTCGGCGCGTGATGCTCTGGTCGGTCATGGGCGTCTTTCTTATTCGTTTGTCTGGCCGGAAATATTACACGCATGAATATATATTCAGTTATATGGACATGCGATGCTCACGAACCATCGCGAGCCGGTCCATCCTCGGAAGCCCCGGCGGAAGCAGCACCGTGCAGGGCCAATGCGAGCAGGTGCTCTTTCACCTGGATCAGTTGCTCCATGCGTTCCTCAACACAGGCGAGATGGCCTTGGACAGCCTGCCTTAGCAGCTCAGGTTCCAGGAACCCCTCATGTGCCCAACCCAGTAGGCGGCGCACGTCATCCAGGCCGATTCCCGAGGCACGGTAGTTGCGAATCAGGTGAAGCCGTTCGACATGGGCCGGGCCATAGCGCCGATAGTTGTTGCGTGACCGCTCCGGGGCTTGCAACAGGCCCTCCCGCTCGTAGAACCGAATGTTCTCCGGGGGGGTGCCCGTCAAGCGCGCAAGTTCACCGATCCTCATCCGGTTCTCCGTGCGCAACGATGGGGAACGCCGCCGTTGCGCATAGCCCTTATCCCGGCGACCGGGCGGATGGTTGCCCGGTGGCGCCCGATTGCACCGTGTGCTCAGTCCAGCCGCCACCCAGCGCCTTGTAGAGGTGGATGAGGTTGTTCAGCCGCGTCAGGCGCGTGCGCACCAGGGTCTGCTGCGCACCGTACTGTGTGCGTTGCGCATCGAGCAAGGTGAGGTTGTCGTCCACGCCTTCCTGGAAGCGTTGCTCGGCTAGTTGGTAGGCTTTCTGGCTAGCCGCTACCAGGAGCTGCTCCGAGCGGATCTGCTCATCAAGCGTGCGCTTGCCCGCCAAGCCGTCAGCCACCTCAGCAAAGGCCGCCTGGATAGACTTCTCGTAGTTGGCGATTTCGATCCTCTTTTGTACCTGTGCCACGTCCAGATTGGCTCGCAACGCGCCGCCGCGGAAGATGGGCAGCGTGATCTGCGGCAGGAAGCTCCAGGCCCGCGAGCCCGAATCGAACAGGCCGTCCAGCGAAGCGCTGGCCGTGCCCGCCGAGCCCGTGAGGCTAATCGTCGGGAAGAACGCGGCCCGCGCCGCGCCGATGTTGGCGTTGGCGCCGATCAGCATCTGCTCGGCGGCGCGGATGTCCGGCCGACGCGCGAGCAGTTCGGACGGCAGGCCGCTCGGCAGGTCGGTCGGCACGATGTCGTCCGGCAGCGCCACGGCCTCGTCAAGCTGCCGGGACAGCTCCGGCGTCAGCGGCTGGCCCAGCAGCAGCACCAGCGCGTTGCGGTCCTTGGCCGCCTGCCGCGTGTAGGCGGCGCGGTTGGCCTCGGCGGTGCGCAGCGCGATCTCCGCGCGGCGCAGGTCGAGCTGCGTGGAATTTCCCGCTTCCACCAGTTGGGTGGTCAGGTCATAGGAGCGCTTCTGTGTGGCGAGGGTGTCGCTCGTCAGGCGCAGCAGTTCCTGGTCGGCGCGCAGCGTGAGGTAGGCGCTGGCCACCTCGGACACCAGGCTCATCTGCGTGGCGATGCGGGTCTCGTCGAGGGCCAGGTAGGACGCCAGCGCCCGGTCGTTGAGGCTGCGGATGCGGCCCCACAGGTCCAGCTCCCAGGCGGCCGTCACCCCGGCCACGTCGTAGCGCCGGAGCACGTCGCTTTGCCCCGTGGTACTGAGGTCGGCCGGTACGCGCTCTGACGCGCCGCGGGCGGAAACGCCCAGGTTCGGCAGCATCTCGGCACGCTGGATACGGTACAGCGCCTGAGCCGCCTCCACGTTGAGCGCGGCTTTGTGCATGTCGCGGTTGTTCTCCAGCGAAATGCCGATCAACTGCTGCAGCAGCGGGTCGCGGAAGAAGTCCCGCCAACCGATCTCGGCCGTGATCGCGTCGTCGGGCGTCGCGGCCGCCAGTTCCACATAGGCCGCGCCCGAGGGATAGGCCGTGTCGATCGGCGCTGCGGGCCGGTCATACTTCGGTGCCATGGAGCAGCCAGCCAGCGCCGCCGCGAGGGCGAGCGGCGCCAGCGTCCTGGCGGGTCGTGTGAATGCGAAAGATGTTTTCATGTCGTATGTCCTCCTGGCCGTCATGCGTGCTGGTCGGTCATGCCGCCACGGGCATGGCGCGCTTCGCGGCGCAGCGCCAGCTTGCGCACCACAACGTAGAACACCGGCGTCAGCACCAGGCCGAATACCGTCACGCCCAGCATGCCGGCGAACACCGCGATGCCCATGGCGTGGCGCATCTCGGCGCCCGCACCGCTGGCCAGCACCAGCGGCACCACGCCAGCGATGAAGGCGAACGACGTCATCAAGATCGGGCGCAGCCGCAAGCGCGCGGCTTCGAGCACGGCTGCCAGCGGATCGGCCCCTTCGCTTTCCTTCGCGCGGGCGAACTCCACGATCAGGATCGCGTTCTTGGCAGCCAGGCCGACCAGCACCACGAAACCGATCTGCGTGAAGATGTTGTTGTCGCCCCCAGAGAGCCAGACGCCGGCGATCGCCGAGAGCAGCGCCATGGGTGCAATCAGCAGCACAGCGAACGGCAGCGACCAACTGTTGTACTGGGCCGCCAGGAACAGGAAGGCGAGCAGCACCGCCAGCGCGAAGATGTAGATCGCCGTGTTGCCAACCCGTTTTTCCTGGAAAGTCAGGTCCGTCCATTCGTAGGTCATACCGTCCGGCAGCGATTCGCTCACGATCTTCTCAATCGCGGCGGTGGCCTGGCCGGACGAGTAGCCCGGCGCTGGCCCGCCGCTGATGTCGGCCGAGGGAAAGCCGTTGTAATGCATCACCCGGTCGGGGCCGGAACTGCGCTCGATGGTCGCGATCGCGCTCAGCGGGATCATGTCGCCCGCTGCATTGCGCACCTTGAGCATGCCTATGTCCTCAGCCTGCATGCGGAACTGCGCATCGGCCTGGGCCATGACCCGGTAGGTGCGACCGAAGCGGTTGAAGTCGTTGACGTAGAGCGAGCCAAGGTTGACCTGCAGGGTGTCGAACACCTCGGTCAGCGATACGCCCTGCGACTTGGCCTTCACCCGGTCGATGTCCACCTGCAACTGCGGCGCATTGGTCTGGAAGCTGGCGAGCATGTTCGCCAGCTCGGGCGCCTGCATGGCCTTGCCCATGATCTGGCCCTGTGCCTGCGCAAGCGCCTCGGGACCCAGGCCCGCCCGGTCCTCGATCTGCAGCTTGAAGCCGCCCATCGAACCCAGGCCCGGCACCGGCGGCGGCGGGAAGATGCCAACGAAGCCGTCCGGGATCTGGCTGAACTTGCCCATGAGCTTGCCCTGGATGGCGAAGGCCGACAGCGACGGGTCCTTGCGCTCATCGAAGGGCTTGAGCATGGCGAACATCAGCGCGGTGTTCGGCTGGTTCACCGGTCCATTGACCGACAGGCCCGGGAAGGCCACCACGCTCTCGACGCCCGGCTCAGCCAGTGCGATCTTGGTCATCTCCTTGACGACCGCCTCGGTGCGATCCAGCGAGGCGCCGGTCGGAAGCTGGGCGATGCCCACGAGATAGTACTTGTCCTGGGCCGGCACGAAGCCCGCAGGCACCTTGTGGAAGCCCAGCCAGGTCAGGCCCAGGAAGCCGACGTAGAGCAGCAGCACGATGGCGCTGCCGCGCACCGCGCGGCGCACGCCCCCGACGTAGGAATTCGAGGCGCGATCGAAGAAGCGGTTGAAGCGGCGGAAGAAGCCGCCGAACACGCCGTCGATGATGCGCGTGAGACGATCGGGCTTGGCCGCGCCGTGGTGCGGCTTGAGCAGGATGGCGGCCAGCGCTGGCGACAGCGTAAGCGAGTTGATCGCCGACAGGATGGTCGAGAACGCGATGGTCAGCGCGAACTGGCGATAGAACTCGCCCTGCAGCCCCGACAGGAACGCCGAGGGGATGAAGACCGCTGCCAGCACCGAGGTGATGGCCAGGATCGGGCCAGTCACTTCATCCATCGCCTTGCGCGCCGCATCCTTGGGCGATTCGCCCAGCGCCATGTGGCGCTCCACGTTCTCCACCACCACGATGGCGTCATCCACCACGATGCCGATGGAGAGCACGAGGCCAAACAGCGACAGCGTGTTCAGCGAGAAGCCGAACATGTGCATCACCGCGAACGTGCCGACCAGCGAGACCGGCACGGCGATCAGTGGAATGATCGACGCGCGCCAAGATTGCAGGAACAGCACCACCACGATCACCACCAGGAGGATGGCCTCCAGCAGCGTGACGGCGACGGACTGGAGCGAGGCGCGCACGAAGACTGTGGGGTCGTAGGCGATCTTGTACTCGATGCCTTCGGGGAACTTGGCCTGCAGCCGCTCCATCGTCGCGCGCACCGCGCTGGACGTGTCCAGGGCATTGGAGCCGGGCGTCATCAGGATTTGCAGGCCGACCGCGTTCTCGCCGTCGAGCTGGCCGCGCATGGTGTAGTTGTCCGAGCCCAGTTCCAGGCGTGCGACGTCGCGCAGGCGGGTCACCTGGCCGTTGGCGCCGGCCTTGATCACGATGTCGCCGAACTGCTCTTCGGTGGTCAGGCGCCCCAGCGCATTGACGCTGACCTGGAAGGCGGCCGACGCATTCGGCTGCTGGCCGATCGAGCCGGCTGCGACCTGCACGTTCTGCTCGCGGATGGCGGCGACCACATCGCTGGCGGTCATGCCCCGCGATGCGACCTTCTCGGGGTCGAGCCAGACGCGCATTGCGTACTCGCCTTCACCGCCGATGATCACGTTGGCGATGCCCGGCAGGCGCGCCAGTTCGTCGCGCACGTTGAGCATCGCGTAGTTGGACACGTACAGCGGGTCGTAGCGGTCCCCCGGCGAGAGCATATGCACCACCATGAGAATATCGGGCGCGGTCTTGTCGGTGACCACGCCGATGCGCTGGACCTCGGGCGGCAACCGGGGCAGCGCGCGTGAGACGCGGTTCTGCACCTGGATCTGCGCGACGTCGGGGTCGATGTGCTGCTCGAACGAGATGGTCAGCACCATCCGCCCGTCCGTGGACATCTGGGACTGCATGTACATCATGCCTTCCACGCCGTTGACCGCCTGCTCCAGCGGCGATGCCACGGTGTCGGCGATCACCTGCGGGTTGGCGCCGGGATAGCTGGCGGTGACCTGCACCGTCGGCGGCGTGACCTGGGGGTACTCGCTCAGGGGGAGCTGGAAATAGCTGATCGCGCCCGCGATCAGCATCAGCACCGACAGGACGATGGCGAAGATCGGCCGGTTGATGAAGAAGCGGGGGAAATTCATTTGCGGGCCTCCGCCGAGCCGGCCGCGCCGTCAGCCTTGGCGGGGTCCGCGCCACCGGCCTTGGCAGGCGCCGCAGCGGGAGCCGGAGCGTTTGCCGCAGCCTTGGTCGCGCCGGTCGCGCCGGCGGCCGGTGCCGCGGGCGCCTGCATGGGCACCATGCGCGGCGTGACCGCCATGCCGGGGCGCACGAGGCCCTTGATGATGATCTTCTCACCGGCCTGCAGGCCGCCGTTGATGACGCGCAGCCCGTCCACCACCGGCCCCAGTTCGATGGGCCGGTACTGGGCCTGGTTGTTCTCGCCCACGACCAGCACGTAGTTGCGCCCTTGGTCGGTGCCCACGGCCTGATCGTCGATCAGGACGGCCTCGCGCGCCGCGCCGGTGGACAGCTTGGCCCGGGCGAACATGCCGGGTGCCATGCGCCCATCCGGGTTGGGCACAACGGCGCGCGCGCGGATCGTGCCGGTGCTTCGGTCAATGGTGTTGCCCACGAAGTCGAGCGCGCCCCTGTGCGGGAAACCCTTGTCCGTGGTCAGCCCGACCTGCACGGGCAGCGAAGCCTTGCTACCGGCGCCCGCAGCGGGCCGCGAGCGGCTGACGACGTTGAGATAGGTGGCCTCATCAATGTCGAAGTACACGTGCAACGGGTCGATGGATACGATCGTGGTCAGCAGCGTGGCCGCGCCGGCGCCGCCACCGCTGACCAAGTTGCCCTCGGTCACGAGCACGCGGTCGACGCGCCCGGCGATGGGCGCAGTGACGCGGGCGTAGGACAGGTCCAGCTGAGCCGCAGCAACGGCGGCCTTAGCCGCCTGCACCTGAGCCTGGCGCGCGTTGCGTGCGGAGGCGGCATCGTCATAGGTCTTGCGCGCGACGGCGCCGGTCGCCACCAGGCGCTCGGCGCGGTCAAAGTCGGCCTGGGCCTGGCTGGCCAGCACCTCGGCCTGACGCAGTTGCGCCACGGCCGTGTCGAGCGCAACCTGGAACGGCCTCGGGTCGATCTGGAACAGCAGTTGGCCCTTGCGCACGAGGCTACCTTCGGGAACGCTCACCGCATCGACGGCGCCGCCGACCCGCGAGCGCAGCTCGACGGTCTTGGGCGCGGCCAGGAAGCCGGTGTACTCGGCCGATGGCGCGACCGTGCGGTAATGACCTCGGCCACGGGCACCTGCGGCGCCATCGGCGCGCCCGCCGGGGGCGCCGCGGCCTTGCCCTCGTCCTTGGCGTCGCGGGCAGCGATCGCTATCCCCCCGACGGCTGCGATGACGCCTGCCACCACAATGATTCTGATTTTTTTACGCATGGAAGTGACCCTTTCTTGGATGCAGGACTCCGGCCCTTCCGAAGCGCTCTGCAGACATTTGTGTGGAGGCTAGGCGTTACAACGACGGCAAGGTCAAGCCCTCTTGTTGCCTCAGCGGGCAGACGGCACGGACAAGGTGGTGGGACGCCCGGCGTCGTCGCCGTGGTTGGCCTCCGGCGCGCCCTTGAAGCGCAGCAGGCGCAGTGCGTTCAGCGTGACCAGGGCCGTGGCGCCGGTGTCGGCCAGCACGGCAACCCACAAGCCGGTGATACCCAACACGGTGGTGACCAGGAACAAGCCCTTGAGGCCAATGGCGAATACGACGTTTTGGTGAATGTTGGCCATCGTCGCCCGCGACAGGGCCACCAGGTGGGCCACGTCCGTGACGCGGCTCTTGAGCAGCGCGGCATCGGCGGTTTCCAGCGCCACGTCCGTGCCGCCGCCCATGGCGATACCCACGTCGGCGGTCGCCAGGGCCGGCGCGTCGTTGATGCCGTCGCCGACCATCGCCACCTTGGCATCACGCTTCATCTCGTTGACCAAGCGCAGCTTGTCCTGCGGCAGCAGCTCGGCCTCCCACTCGATGCCCAGCTTGCCGGCGATCGCCTGCGCGGTGCGGCGGTTGTCGCCGGTCAGCATGACCGAGCGCACGCCCATGGCGTTGAGCTGGGCCACGCCTTCGCGCGCGTCGCGGCGGGGCTCGTCGCGCAGGGCCAGCAGGCCCAGAACGTTCTTGCTGGCTTCGTCGAACAGGACCACCACGGTCTTGCCGCCATCCTCCAGCTTGTCGATTTCCCTGCGGTGCGCGGCTGTCAGCGTGGCCGTCTGTTCCGCATGGGCGGGCGATCCGACAGCGAGCGCACTGCCGTTCACGGTGGCGCGCACCGCCTTGCCGGCAATGGCCGATGCGCCCGTGGCCTGGGGAATCGCCACGTCCAGGCTCTTGGCATGGGCGACAATGGCCTTCGCCAAGGGATGGTTTGAGCCGGACTCGACAGCGGCGGCAAGCGCAAGGACCTGTTGATGCTTGAACAGCCCGAAGGGCAGGACCTCGGTGATGCGCGGCTTGCCCTCGGTCAGCGTGCCAGTCTTGTCGAAGGCAATGGCGCGCACGCGGCCGATGGTTTCCAACGCGTTGCCACCCTTGATCAGCAGGCCCCGTCGCGTGGCCACCGCAAGGCCCGAGGCGATGGCCGCCGGTGTGGAGAGCACCAGCGCACATGGGCAGGCAATCAACAGCAGTGCGAGGCCGCGGTACAGCCAGGTACCCCAGTCGCCACCCATGGCAAGTGGCGGAACCACCACGATCAACGCCGCGATGGCCATGACGGCAGGGGTGTAGTAGCGGCTGAACTTTTCGATGAAGCGAGCCGTGGGCGCCTTGGAGGACTGCGCCTGCTCCACCAGTTGGATGATGCGAGAAATGGTGTTGTCCGATGCCGTCTTCTCGACTTGTACTTCGAGCACGCCATCGACGTTGATGGAGCCGGCGAACACGTCGGCACCGATAGCCTTTTGACGCGGTACGGACTCGCCGGTGATAGGCGACTCGTCCAGGCTGCTTTCACCGCGGAGGATCTTGCCGTCCGCAGGCACCCGGTCACCAGGGCGCACCAGCACGCGGTCGCTCACGCGCAGGGAAGCGGCGGGCACTTCGCGCTGCCCGCCCGCGGCATCGAGCAGTACCGCCGTCTTAGGCACCAGGGAGGCCAGCGCCTTGATGCCGGCGCGCGCGCGGCCGGCGGCCACGCTTTCCAGCAGCTCGCCGATCGCGAACAGGAACACCACGGCAGCAGCTTCCTCGGCCTCGCCTATCACGAGCGCGCCCAGCGAGGCGACGACCATCAGCGTTTCGATAGAGAACGGCGAGCCTGACACAGCCAGCGCGAAGGCTTTGCGAGCGAACGGCAGCACGCCCGCGATCACCGCAGCGGCGAAGATCCATTCAGCGTAGCCAGGAACGAACTGCGCGATCGCGTAGGCCGAGCCCATCAGGCCGCCCAGGCCCAGCACGTGCTTGCCTTTCTTCGTCTGCCACCAGCGCTGATGGCGCGCCGTCGATGCTGCTGCTGGGGCCGCGGGTGCTGAGCCATCATGGCGGCGCACGTCGGAGACGCCGAAGCCCAGGCTCTTGATGGTCTTCTCGATGTGGCCGAGCTGCGTGGGGCCGCCAGACGCGAGCGTCAATTCCAGCGTTTCTGCGGTGAAGTTTATGCGGGCATCGGACACGCCATCCATGCGAGCGAGCGCCGTTTCGATCTTGCCGACGCAACTGGCGCAGTCCATGCCCTCGACGCGCATGGACACGTTGGGGGGCGTGCTGGGTGCTCCACGGGAGGCAGAGGCCGGCGCATGGTCATGCCCGCTGCAGGCCCCGTGATCGTGACCGTGGTCATGGGCATGGGCATGGCCGTGAGCATGGCCATGCCCATGGTCATCACCGCACGCTTTGCCGTGCGAATGATCGTGCCCGTGGTCGTGGGCATGCCCATGGTCATGGTGGCCGCCGCAGCCGGCGTGGTCATGCGCGTGGGCCGCATGGCACGGTGCAGGTGCTGCGGACATTTCGGACGCGGGCAGTGCCTGCACGTCGAAGCCCAGGGACCGGATTTTCTTGGCAATGTCGCGTGCAGTATTTCGGCTACTTGTGCTGCGCGTCAACGTCAGCGTCTCATTTGTAAAATTAACCTGTACATTTGATACGCCATCAATTCGACCAAGCGCTGTTTCAATCTTGCCGACGCAACTGGCGCAATCCATACCTTCGACCCGAAAGCCCAGTTGTTCGTCCTGCGCTCCTGTGCCGTCCAATGTTTCCAAAGACATATCAATCTCCTGGTTCTCTGAGTAATCGCCGTGGCAGGACGCACAAATCAGCGATCGGAATGTTATGCAAACAAATGAACACTTGTTTGTATGTTTATTCAAAAAAAAGAAAGAATCTCTTTCTGGCTGAACCATCCGACCGCTGCTTTATGCAGCTGCCATTAAGTCATTTTTTGTTGCGCAGCATCTGGTAGGTTTCAAATGCGGTGCGGTAGGCATCACTATAGGTATCAGGCGTCTGCTCACCAGCCCAGAATCCAGCCATTCCCGCAACCTGCCAATCTGCCAAATCACTCTTTACTTGAGCACGAGTCAATGCCACCGGAGCCTTGTAAGCCGCACCCAGCTTGAGCTGGAGATAGCTCTCGTAGGCTTGTTGGTAGGCTTGGGTGTGCGAAGCGGTGGTGATTCCGCGCGAGGTGAACGCGTGCATGCCGGAGATTTTCCACAGTTCCAAATCAGCCATCACTTCAGCACGAGTCTTTCCTGCTGAGGGCGCCTGATACATATCACCTTGGGTCAATTGCAAGTAGCGCTGAAAGGCAGCCTGGTATTGAGGGCTGAACGTATCCGGGCCGCTTTCGCCGCGAGACAACGCTTCCAACCCAGATTGCCTCCAAGCAGCCAGATCCTCCTGGACCTGTTGCCGTGTCATATCTGCGGCGAACGGTTGAGCGTTTACTCCAGCAGCAAAAAGTGCGGAAAGCAGAACAGCAAAGCGAATTTTCTTGGACATGGTCAATACTCCTTGACGTTAAAAATAATGGCGTGGTCCTTACGCCTTTCGGATACCCCGTAGACAAATAATAACACACATGAAGATATGTTCAAGTGTTTATTTTTAGAGTGCTTTTTGCTTGGGGTCTTCTAGGCATTCAGCAAGGCGCGCCGGTGTCTCTCTAGATTAATAGCCAAAAAAAGCCTACCCCTTGAAGGCGTAGGCCGGCGCGCACTCACATGTTCAGTCAATCGTCGTGTCTGTCCTCCGAAATGTGAACCGCCATGTCCTGGAGTACCTGGCTGACGTGCTGGTCGGCAATGCCGTAGAAGATGTGCTTGGCTTGGCGCTCGCCGCGCACGAGGCGCGCGCCGCGCAACAGGCGCAGGTGATGGCTGACCAAGGACTGCGACAGGTCTAGCGAGCCAGCAATGTCGCCCACTGCGACCGATCCGCGCATGCACTGCAACAGGATTTTCAATCGCGATTGGTCGCCCAGCAGGCGGAAGGTCTCTGCCAGAACAGCGACGTCACTTTGCGATAGTGCGAGGACATCAGTGGTCGTGCCGTGGTTAG
>NZ_JBWWVS010000008.1:0-198745 GCF_056675615.1 Xanthomonas sp. NCPPB 2864 | reverse complement strand
GCTTTTCATCTTCGTCAACCCCTCGTGAAGAGGAAGTTGCCGTCGCTGCACTTCAATCCGCCGTAGCGTCTTTCCGTGTAGCGAGCCGCCCATCATAGCCGGCTTTTCCGTTTCGTCAACACCCTAAATCAGGGAATTTTCGAACCCTTTCCGCTCTGGTTCCGCGTTTGCGGGTCCGTTGCGTCGGGGGAGGCGAACTATAGGCCCAAGCGGAGCATTTGGGAAGGGTTTTGTGAAAAAAATTTCACGACGCTCTTCTCTGCTGCAACGGCACGCCCTTGTGGTGCGTTATGGCAAGCCGCCGATCCGACTCAGGCGTTACGCCCCTCTCTATATAGAGGTCACCGCACAGCGGGGTTGCCGCTATGCAGCAACCCCGCGGCAGCTCAGCCGCCGACCAGCGCCACACGGGCGAAATTGCGTTTACCTACCTGGATGACACCTTCGAAACCTGGCCCGAACTGGCGTGCCGGATCTTCGACCACTTCGCCATCGACCTTGACCGCTCGCTCCTTGAGCTTGCGCGTA
Source organism: Xanthomonas sp. NCPPB 2864 (assembly GCF_056675615.1). Classification (NCBI taxonomy): domain Bacteria; kingdom Pseudomonadati; phylum Pseudomonadota; class Gammaproteobacteria; order Lysobacterales; family Lysobacteraceae; genus Xanthomonas; species Xanthomonas sp. NCPPB 2864. The sequence continues at coordinate 198,217 of NZ_JBWWVS010000008.1, read as the reverse complement.
GCTTCCGAATTACTTGGCGTCAGGCCGGCTGCAGTAAGCAGGCTTGCGATCCGCAGACCTTCGGCCGGTACAGCGACCTCCTGCAGCGGCAACAGACTGGTGTCGCCCTGCCCTGTCACTACCGCGTGCCAACCGGCAATGGCCTGCTCTGCGGTGGCAGCGTCGTGGAAACGTGCGGTGAGTTCGCGTGCCAGCCGCAATTTGACCTCACGCGGGTGCAGTTCACCCGAGGCGACCTGCGCCTTCAGGCGCTCTGCTTCCGCCACGCTGATGTCGAAAGACAGCAGATCGATCCAGCGCCAGGTCAGCTCGTCGCCGATCTTCATGGTCTTGGTGACGATGTCGATGGCCGGCTCGTTGATACCGATGTAGTTGCCCAGCGACTTGGACATCTTGGCCACGCCGTCCAGGCCTTCCAGCAGCGGCATCGTCAGCACGACCTGCGGGGCCTGGCCGTAGTGCTCCTGCAGGCCACGGCCCATCAGCAGGTTGAACTTCTGGTCGGTACCGCCCAGTTCGACGTCCGCCTTCAGGGCGACCGAGTCGTAGCCCTGCACCAGCGGATACAGGAATTCGTGGATGGCGATCGGCTGCTGGCCAGTGAAGCGCTTGGCGAAGTCGTCGCGCTCGAGCATGCGTGCCACCGTGTGCTGCGCGGACAGCTTGATCATGTCCGCCGCGCTCATCTGGCCGAACCACTCGGAGTTGAAGCGCACCTCGGTGCGTTCGCGGTCCAGGATCTTGAAGACCTGCTCCTCATAGGTACGCGCATTGGCCAGCACATCGTCGCGGCTCAGCGGCTTGCGGGTGACGTTCTTGCCGCTCGGGTCGCCGATCATGCCGGTGAAGTCACCGATCAGGAAGATCACCTGGTGCCCGAGCTGCTGGAACTGCCGCATCTTGTTGAGCAACACGGTGTGGCCCAGATGCAGATCCGGCGCGGTGGGATCGAAACCGGCCTTGACCCGCAGGGGCACACCTGATTTCAGTCGCGCTTCGAGCTGATCGAGCTTGAGGATCTCCTCGGTGCCGCGACCGATGAGTGCGAGGGATTCTTCGATAGTGGCCAACCACAGACTCCAGCGGCGTTTGCCGTCAACAACGTGAACGATGTTAAACGCGGGTTAATTCCGCGCCAAATGAAAATGTTGAACAGGCTCAATGGTTTGACGCGCTGTTACAGGCTGTCTATGGTACCGGCGATTGGGCTCGCACTTCGAGCCAGCGAGGAATTTGAACGATGCAGAATTCAGAGCAGGGCCGTGCACGCAAGCGGCGCTTTCACGAACGCCTCCACGTCCTCCACGACACTGCCCTGCATCGCAAGCTCAAGGCGCATCTCCCGGCGGCGTTCAACGACCGGTGGACACGCCGTCATTGGATCCATGCCAGCCTGTTCGCGACCATCGGTGCGCTGGTGGCCACGATCGTGCCGGGCTTCTCCAACGCCATCGATACCCCGCTGTCCAGCCATTCCACGCTGGCCTTGCCGCTGCCGCCGTTGGTGCCGAGCCGCAAGCAACTGGCGCCGAGCACCGATTGGGAAATTCTGCAGGTCAAGTCCGGGCAGACGCTGAGCACCTTGTTCGGCGAGCTGGGAATCCCGACCGCGGTGATGTACCAGGTACTGGCGCATCCGGGCACCAAGGAGGCGCTGACCAAGCTGCGTCCGGGCGCCGAGATTGCCTTCGATATGCCAACGCCGGGCGAGTTGCGCGCATTGCGCTTCGACCGCGACGACAGCCACCGCGTGGAGTTGCGTCTGCTGGGCGACAGCGTGCGCGAGAATGTCACCGAGCGGGCGACCACCACGCGCACGGTGGTGGCGAGCGGGGAAATCAGCAGCTCGCTGTACGCCTCGGCCGGCAAGTCGGGGTTGTCGCCGGCAGCGGTGGCGATCATGACCGACGAGATCTTCAAGTACGACATCGACTTCGACAAGGATCTGCAGCCGGGCGATCGTTTCAGCGTGGTGATGGACGAAACCTGGCGCGAGGGCGAGCGGATCAATACCGGCGACATCCTGGCAGCGACCTTTACCACCGGCGGCAAGACCTACACCGGCTTCCGCTTCGAGCGTGCCGGCAAGCCGGCCGAGTATTTCGACATCACCGGCCGGCCGTTGAAGAAGAGCTTCATCCGCATGCCGGTGGCCTACAGCCGCATCAGCTCGACCTTTGGCGCACGCAAGCATCCGGTGCTGGGCACCATGCGCATGCACAAGGGCGTGGACTACGCGGCAGCCTCGGGCACGCCGATCATGGCTGCCGGCGATGCGCGGGTGGTGTTCGTCGGCACCCAGCGCGGCTACGGCAATGTGGTGATCCTGGATCACGGCAGGAACTTCAGCACGCTGTACGGGCATATGTCGCGCTTCGGCAAGATCAAGGCCGGCCAGCGCATCAACCAGGGCACGGTGATTGGCTATGTCGGCATGACCGGCCTGGCGACCGGCCCGCACCTGCATTACGAATTCCGCGTTGCCGGGCAGCAGCGCAACCCGATGTCGGTGACCATGCCGCCGCCCGAGCCCTTGCAGGGTGCCGAGCTGGCCGCCTTCCGCGCGCAGACGGCGCCGGCGCTGGCGCGTATCGAAGGCATGGAGAAGTTGATCTACGCCGACGCCGGCAAGCCCGCCAAGGGCAAGCCGCGCGGTTGAGTGGCGGCGGCTGACTCCTCAGCCGCCGACATGGCCATCGCCGGTCGGATGGCTGCGGAGCGGTTCGCGAAGGAGCTGATAGCTCATGCAACGTTGCGGCCGGCACCGGATCGCTGCCAGCGTCCAGTGGAAACCATGATGCCGACGCGACAGTCGGCGCTGCCGCTGCAGCGCTGACTGTCGAGCGTAGAGCCGATTGGCCTCACCGCGAGGCATGCCGGGGCGGTTGACTCTCCCACCCCGGCTGCACAAGCTGCATGACCACTGTGCAACTGGCCCTGGCATGTCTGCTCCGGAACACCTGGAATCCCCGCTCTACCTGGGCCTGATGTCGGGCACCAGCGCCGACGGCATCGATGCCGCACTGGTGCGCTTTGCCGATGACAGCCATCGCCGCTGCGAACTGGTTGCCGGCACCACCGTGGCCTGGGAGCCGCAACTGCGCGAGACGCTGGTGATGCTGGGCCAGGGCGCCGACGTGATCGCCATCGATACGCTTGGACACCTGGATGCGCAGGTGGGGCTGGCGTTTGCGGCCGCGGCCAATCAACTGATCCGCGACAGCGGCATCGCGCGTGGGCGCGTTCGCGCGATCGGCTCGCATGGGCAGACCATTCGGCATCGCCCCAAGGCCGATCCGGCCTTTACCTGGCAGATCGGCGATGCCAGCCGGATTGCCGAGCACACCGGCATTACCACGGTGGCCGATTTCCGCCGTCGCGATGTGGCTGCCGGCGGTCAGGGCGCGCCGCTGATGCCGGCCTTTCATCTGGCCATGCTGGGCACGGGCGATGAAGACCGCGCGGTGCTCAATCTGGGCGGCATCGGTAACCTGACGCTGATCCCGCGCGATGGCGCGGTGCTGGGCTTCGATACCGGGCCGGCCAATGCATTGCTGGACAGCTGGTGCCAGCAGCATCGCGGCACGGCGTTCGATGCCGACGGTGCGTTCGCCGCCAGCGGGCGCGTCGATACCCCACTGCTGCAGGCGTTGCTGGCCGACCCTTGGTTTGCGCTGGCGCCGCCCAAGAGCACCGGGCGCGAGCAGTTCCATCTGGACTGGGCGATGCAGGCGATGCGGTCGCTGGGAGACGTGGCGCTGTCTGCGGCCGATGTGCAGGCGACCCTGCTCGAACTGACCGCGGCCAGTGTCGCCGACGCGTTGCTGCGGCTGCAGCCCGATACCCGCCGGGTGCTGGTGTGCGGTGGCGGGGTGCGCAATCCGGTATTGATGGCACGACTGGCGGCGCGACTGCCGGGCGTGGTGGTGGAATCCAGCGCGCGGCATGGGCTGGATCCGGACTATCTAGAGGCGATGGGGTTCGCATGGTTGGCCGCGGAGCTGCTCGCAGGCCGGGCCGCCAATCTGGCGTCGGTGACCGGGGCGGCCGGGCCGCGGTTGCTGGGGGCGATCCATCCGGCGTGACAGGACTGGATCAGTTGCGAGCGCCCGCAGTCGCAACATCCTCGCGCCGGATGGATTCGCACGCGAGGCAGCGCTGGCTGACCGTTTGCAGCTACGGACTATTCCCCGCCGGCAGCGCCTTGAGCGCGGCAATCGCTTCGGCCAGGGCATCGACTTCCGGGTGTTGCAGGCCGCCGGTGACTTCGTATTCGCTGGCGAACAGGCCCTGTTCGAGCAGATGCATCACGGTCTGATGCTGGGTCCAGCCGCGAGCGACGGAGATGCGACGAATCCTGTCCACCAGCAATGGATCGATGTCCCGCAACACCAGATCGGTCATGCCCTGCCTCGTGCACTGCGCTGCCCCGCCTGCATCATCGGCAACCTGGGCGGCCGTTTCAATCCGGGCGCCCATCGCGGGCATCCAGCCGCGGCCACAGCCAGGCGAGCAGGGCCAGCGTGGGAACCACGGTCAGGGCGCTGAGGATGAAGAAGGTGCTGTAGGAGGTGGCCTCGACCAGGAACCCGGACACACCGCCGGCGAATTTACCCGGCAAATTGGCCAGCGACACCAGCAAGGCGTACTGGGTGGCGGTGAAATTGCGATTTGTCAGCGATGACATGAAGGCCACCAGCACGGTGCCGGCGAACCCCTGGAACAGATTGTCGGCACTGAGTGCGGCGTAGAACGCCCACAATTTGCCAGGGTTCTGCGCCATCAACAAAAACGCCAGGTTGGACAGCGCCACGCCCAGGGCGGCCACCAGCAGCATGCGACGGAAGCCGAACGCAGCCACCGCCGCACCGCCGGCGAACGCGCCGACGATGCCCATCCACACGCCGAACAGCTTGGACACTGTGGCGATGTCGGCCTTGGTGTAGCCCGAATCCAGATAGAACGGCCCGGCCATCACGCCGATCACCTGATCCGGGAATTTGAACAGGCCGACAAATGCCAGCAGGACGATACCCAGCGCCAGCCCATTGCTGGAGAAGAAACTGGAAATGGGCTGCCAGAATGCGCCGGCTACGTCGATGCGACGCACCACCGTGACCAGCGGCCGGTCCGGCTCGCGGCATACCAGGGTGGTGATGATCGGCAGCAGCATCAGCGCCGACATGGCCAGGTACGCCGAAGTCCAGTTGAGGTATTCGGCCAGATACAGCGCCCCGGCGCCACCGAGGATCAGGCCGATCCGATAGCCCAGGGTGTAAGTCGCCGCCAAGGCGGCCTGCGCGGTATCTGGAGCAATTTCGATGCGGTAGGCATCCACCACCGAATCCTGCGTGGCGCCCCAGAACGAGGCGAACAGCACCCAGGCGACCAGGCCGGTGACACTCATGTCCGGGCGCGAAAACGCCAGTGCGAACAGGCCGGCAGTGACGCCGAGTTGCGAGACCAGCAGCCAGGAACGCCGGCGGCCCAGAAACGCGATGATCGGGAACGCATAGCGGTCGATCAGCGGAGCCCACAGGAACTTGAGCAGGTAGAAGAAGCTGGCCAGGCTGATCAGACCGATGCTGCCCAGATCCAGCCCGACGTCGCGCAGCCGGGTGGACAGGGTCTGCGAGGCGATCAACAGAAACGGCAGACCGCTGCCGAAACCCAGCAGTGCCATGGTTGCCGCCGATGGCGTGGCGAAGGCCTGCCGGATGCCGCGCAGTCCTTTGTAGTTGGGTACAGGCTTAGTCATGCGCGTGGCCGCTGGGAACGGGTGCTGATTGTTGCCGGGCGGGCAGTATCGCTGGCCGCTGCACGGATTGACCTGCCGGAAAGGCATGATTGGCTCCATGAAGGATCAATCACCATCAGGCTGCGGCCAGGCACAGCCTGCACGCACTCGACGTTGATCTGCATGGGGTGGCTAGAAGCACACCGCTGGGGGGCCTGGCCAACCGTTCCCATGCTCGTCGCTGCCAGCCGCGCGCCCTCACTCACTCCGCGTAATCCACGATGTACGGCGCGTGGTCGGAGAAGCGCTGCTCGCGGTAGATGGAGCAGGCCTTCACCTTGTCGCGCAGGCCGGGGGTGACCAGTTGGTAGTCGATGCGCCAACCGACGTTGTTGGTGCGCGCTGCGCCGCGGTTGCTCCACCAGGTGTAGTCCTGGCCCTGGGGATGCAGCACGCGGTAGGTGTCGACCCAGCCGCGGCCGCTGGCGGCGCTGGCGTCTTCCAGCGCATCGGCGCACAGGCCGTTGAGCCAGTCGCGCTCGGGCGGCAGGCAGCCGGAATTCTTCTGGTTGGACTTCCAGTTCTTGATGTCCAGCGCCGAGCGCACGATGTTCCAGTCGCCGCACAGCACGTACTGCCGGCCGCTGGCCAGCCACTGCTCCAGGATCGGCCGCAGCCATTCCATCACCTGGAACTTGTAGCCCTGGCGCAACTCGCCCGAGGAGCCGGACGGGATATAGAAGGACACCACGCTGAGGTTGCCGAAGCGCGCTTCGACATAGCGGCCTTCTTCGTCGAACTCGGGCCAGCCCAGCGCAGTGCGCACTTCATCGGGCTCGTGCCTGCTGTAGATGGCCACGCCGCTGTAGCCCTTCTTGGTGCTGGCGTCGCGGAACCAGGCCTTGTAGCCGCTGGGCAGGAACTTGGGACCGGCCAGCTGATGCTCCTGGGCCTTGGTCTCCTGCACGCACAGCACGTCGGCGTCCTGGTCGGCGAACCACTCGAAGAAACCCTTGGTGACGGCCGAGCGCAGGCCGTTGGCGTTGAAACTGATGATGCGCATGAATGAAGAGCCGGGATTCGGGAATGGGGATTGGAGATTCGGGAAAGCGTACCGCATCAGCGGATGCCGCAAGGCGCGACCGGCTATGCTTTCCAATCCCGAATCCCCATTCCCCAATCTCGTCACCATGACCGACCACCGCACCCGTTTCCTGCAGCTGGCCCTGGGCGCCGATGCCCTGCGCTTTGGCGAGTTCACGCTCAAGTCCGGGCGGCTCAGCCCGTATTTCTTCAATGCCGGGCGCTTCGATTCGGGCGCCAAGACTGCGCAGCTGGCGCAGTGCTATGCCGATGCGATCGACGCGGCCGGGGTGGAGTTCGACCTGTTGTTCGGGCCGGCCTACAAGGGCATCCCGCTGGCGACCGCACTGGCCTGCGCCTATGCCGGACGCGGGCGCGACCTGCCGCTGGCGTTCAACCGCAAGGAAGCCAAGGACCATGGCGAGGGCGGCAGCCTGATCGGTGCGCCGCTTGAGGGCCGCAAGGTGTTGATCGTCGACGACGTGATCACCGCCGGCACCGCGATCCGCGAGGCGCTGGGCATCATCCGTGGCGCCGGCGGCATTCCGTCCGGGATCGTGGTGGCGCTGGACCGGCAGGAGATCGCCTCCGAGCAGGATCGCCGCTCGGCTGCGCAGGCGGTGGCGGCCGAGGCCGGCATCCCGGTGATCGCGGTGGCCAACCTGGGCGACCTGCTTGCTTTTGCGGCAGGAAACGCCGACCTTGTGGGCTTCCGGGAACCGCTGCTGGCCTATCGTGGCCGCTACGGCACCGACACCACAGGCTGACGGCAGGCGACAGGGGGCTGCGATGATGCCGAGACACACCCGTTTGGCGTTACTCGCCGCCGTTGCGGCAGCCGTGGCCGCCGCGCCTGCCATCGCGCAGGACAAGCCGGCCGCGAAGAAGCTGTATTGCTGGAACCAGAACGGCGCCCGGGTGTGCAGCGATACGCTGCCGCCGGAGGCGGTCAATCAGGCGCGTGACGAATTCAACGCCAAGAGCGGCCTGCGCAGCGCCGAGGTGCAGCGCGCCATGAACAGCGACGAGCGCGCCGCAGCAGCCGCCAGCGAGCAGCAACGCCAGGCCGACCTGGCCGCCGAGCAGATGCGCCAACGCACCGACCAGGCGATGTTGATGTCCTACCAGAGCGAAGACGACCTGCGCCGGGTCTTCAACGAGCGCATCGCCATCGTCGACAACAACATCCACACCGCGCGTTTCAACGTGACCAGCCTGCGCGAAGGGCTGGCCAGCATGCTGCGCAGCGCCGGCGACCGCGAACTGGCCGGCCAGGCGGTGGCCGACAAGCTGGCCGCCGACATTCAGCAACGCCATCGCGAGCTGATGGCGCAATTGCGTCTGCAGACCAGCTTCGAGCAGCAACGGGTAGCGCTGGACGGCGAGATCGCCGACATCCTGCAGCGCTACCGGGCGATGAAGGAGCCGCCGGCCGGCGCCGCGCCCACCGGCTGACCGGCGCAGCCGTCATTCCCGCCCGTGCAGCGCACTGCCGCGGGCGGCATTTCCCGATCCGACGCCCTGCCCGCATAATGGCCGGTCTTACTCCCTGCCCACGAGGCTCTCCCGCATGGCCCGGATCATCGCCATTGCCAACCAGAAAGGCGGCGTCGGCAAGACCACGACCGCGGTCAATCTGGCGGCCGGCCTGGCGCGCGCGCCCAAGCGTGTGTTGCTGGTGGATCTGGACTCGCAGGGCAACGCGACCATGGGCAGCGGCATCGACAAGCGTGATGTGGCCGCCTCGACCTGCGACCTGTTGCTGGGCGAAAACACCGCCGCCGAAATCCGCGTCACCGCGCCGGAAGGCTTCGACCTGCTGCCGGGCAACATCGACCTGACCGCGGCCGAGATCCAGCTGATGGATCAGGGCGAGCGCGAGCAGCGGCTCAAGCGCGCCCTGGCACCGATCCGCGACGAGTACGACTTCATCCTGATCGACTGCCCGCCGGCGTTGTCGCTGCTGACGCTCAATGCCTTGACCGCGGCCGATTCGATCATCGTGCCGATGCAGTGCGAGTACTACGCGCTGGAAGGACTGACCGCGCTGCTGGAAACCGTCGAGGCGTTGCGCACCAATCTCAATCCGGCGCTGGAAATCGAAGGCGTGCTGCGCACGATGTTCGACATCCGCAACAACCTGGCCAATGCGGTGTCGGCAGAGCTGACCGAGCATTTCGGCGACAAGGTGTTCCGCACCATCGTGCCGCGCAACGTGCGCCTGGCCGAAGCACCCAGCCATGGCCAGAGCATCGTCGGTTACGACCGCACCTCGCGCGGTGGCGTGGCCTACCTGGGGCTGGCCGGCGAAATCGTGCGCCGCCAGAACGACCGCAACAAGGCCTACCGGCCCGTGGAGACCGTCTGATGAACAAGCCGATCCCCGCAAAGAAGCGCGGCCTGGGCCGTGGCCTGGAAGCGCTGCTGGGGCCGAAGGGCGCGGCCGCCGCCGCGGCGCCGAGCGTGGCCAGCGAGGAGGCCTTGCAGCCGGGCGACAGCCTGCGCCGGTTGCCGGTCACCCAGTTGCAGCCGGGCAAGTACCAGCCGCGCAAGGAGATGGACGAGGTCAAGCTGGCCGAGCTGGCGGAGTCGATCAAGGCGCAGGGGGTGATCCAGCCGATCGTGGCGCGCGAGCTGGCACCGGGGCAGTTCGAGATCGTGGCCGGCGAACGTCGCTGGCGCGCCTCGCAGCTGGCCGGGCTGAGCGAAGTCCCGGTGGTGGTGCGCGAGCTGGACGACCGCACCGTTATCGCGATGGCGCTGATCGAGAACATCCAGCGCGAAGACCTCAACCCGCTGGAAGAAGCGCAGGCGCTGCAGCGCTTGATCGACGAATTTTCGCTGACCCACGCCGAGGCTGCCGGTGCGGTGGGCCGCTCGCGTGCGTCGGTGTCCAACCTGCTGCGGCTGCTGGAATTGCCGGTGGCGATCCGCGTGCTGCTGGAAACCCGCCGCCTGGAAATGGGCCATGCGCGGGCGCTGCTGACCCTGGCGCCGGAGCTGGCCAGCAAGCTGGCGCAGGAAGCGGCCGACCAGGGCTGGTCGGTGCGCGAGGTCGAACACCGTGCGCAGCAGTTCGCCGCCGGCAAGGTGCCCGGCGCATTGCGCAAGGGCAAGCCGGCCGCCGCTGCGCCGCAGGCCGATATCGCCTCGCTGGAAACCGAACTGTCCGAATCGCTGGGCACCAAGGTGGTGTTCAACCACGGCCGCGGCGGCAAGGGCAAGCTGGTGATCCACTACACCGACCTGGACACGCTGGACGGCGTGCTCGAACGCCTGCGCCTGCAGCGCAGCTGAGCCTGTGCACCCGCACCAGGAGCATCCCCGGCAATGAATCCCGCCAAGGTCGATCGCAAGCACCTGCTGCATCTGACCGACCTGCCGAACGTGGGGCCGGCCTGCGAAAAGGATCTGCAGCGGATCGGCATCCGGGTTGCCGCGCAGTTGCGCGGTCGCGATGCCTACGACATGTATGCGCAGCTGTGTCTGTGCACCGGCGTGCTGCACGACCCCTGCGTGATCGACGTGTTCCTGTCGATCACGCGCTTCATGCAAGGCGAGGCGCCACGGCCGTGGTGGGCGTTCAGCGCCGAACGCAAGGCAACCCTGGCCAGCGAAGCACCGCTCAGTCTGGGGTGAGTGCGCGCATGCGATCAGGTGCGGCCATCAACCGGAGCAACCCATGAGCACTGAAGACGACCAGATCAGCCCCGGCGGCAGCACGCTGATGCTGCACGCGCAGGAAAAGGCATTCGAGCCGGCACACGGCGGCGACTGCATCGAGCAGATCAGCGCACATATCGAGCAGCACCTGGGGCCGATCTCGGCAGTGCTGCACGAAATCATCTCCGACGCCGTGCATCTGGACGTGCATGTGGTGCCCGCCACCGCGGATGTCCCGTACCTGCGGCTGGTGACCTCGGGCATGAGCGACCGGCCGATGACCCTGCCCGAGGGCGTGGAAGCGCCGCAGTACATGGAGCTGATGCTGAGCCTGCCCGCCGATTGGCCGATGGACCAGCGCGACTTCGAAGACCCGCGCCACTACTGGCCGGTCCGCCTGCTCAAGACCCTGGCCCGGCTGCCGCACAAGTTCGAGACCTGGCTGGGCTTTGGCCACACCATTCCCAATGGTCATCCGGCCGAACCCTACGCACCCGGCGTGCGTTTCGACGGCGCCATCGTGCTACCGCCGGTGAGCACGCCCGAGGGATTTGCGCGCCTGGCCATCGATGCCGACAAGACCATCGTGTTCATGACGGTGGTGCCGCTGTATCCGGAGGAGATGGCGCTGAAACTGAAGGACGGCAGCGATGCGCTGCTGGATCGCTTCGATGCCAAGGGGATTGGGGACATCATTGCGCTCGATCGCGTCAACGTCGCCAAAAAGCGCTTCGGGCTGTTCTGAGCGCCACCTGCCCGCCCGCTTCCGATATCTCCAGGACCACTGCAATGACCATTCTCGTCACCGGCGCCGCCGGTTTCATCGGGGCCTACACCTGCCGCGCGCTGGCTGCGCGCGGTGAGTCGGTGGTGGGCCTGGACAACTACAACAGCTACTACGACCCGCAGCTCAAGCGCGACCGGGTGGCGGCGCTGTGCCCGGGCATCGACATCCGCACGCTGGACCTGACCGACCGCGACGGCCTGGCCGCGTTGTTCGACCAGATCCGACCCACACGCGTGGTGCATCTGGCCGCGCAGGCGGGGGTGCGTTACTCGCTGGAAAACCCGTCCGCCTACGTCGACAGCAACCTGGTCGGCTTCGTCAACATGCTCGAACTGTGCCGGCATCGGGGCGTGCAGCACCTGGTGTATGCCTCGAGCAGTTCGGTGTACGGCGACTCGGCCACCCCGCCGTTTTCCGAAGACCAGCGCGTGGACCAGCCGCGCTCGCTGTATGCGGCGACCAAGGCCGCCAACGAATTGATGGGCTATACCTATGCGCAGCTGTACGGCCTGCGCGCAACCGGGCTGCGGTTCTTCACCGTGTACGGGCCGTGGGGCCGGCCGGACATGGCGCCGCTGATCTTCAGCCGCGCGGTGCTGGCGGGGCGGCCGATCGAGGTGTTCAACCACGGCAGGATGCAGCGCGACTTCACCTTCGTCGACGACATCGTGGCCGGCGTGCTGGGCGCGCTGGACACGCCCAGCAGCGAGCCAGTGCCGCACCGGGTGTTCAACCTGGGCAACCACACCCCGGTGGAGCTGGAATACTTCATCGACGTGATCGCCCAGGCCGCCGGGCGCCCGGCCGAGAAGGTCTACCGGCCAATGCAGCCGGGCGACATGATCCGCACCATGGCCGATACGCAGCGCGCGCACGCCGCCTTCGGCTTCGAGCCGGCCACCCCGGTCGAGCACGGCCTGCCGCAGGTGGTGGACTGGTGCCGCAGTTATTTCGGCGAGCGCGCCTAGGGCACAGGTTCGCTTCATGCCTGACTCAGACAGTCAGGGCACAATGCGCGATCTTTTTCGCTCAGCCTTCATCTGGCACCACGAATCCATGAGCCAACCCCAGCTTTCCGTCGTCGTCCCGGTGTTCAACGAGCGCGACAACGTCGCCGCCCTGGTCGGCGAAATCGTCGCCGCCTTGCGCGGGCTGGTGGCGTTCGAGATCGTCTATGTCGACGACCACTCGCGCGACGACACCCTAGCGGTGCTGCAAGGCCTGAAGACCACCACGCCGGAACTGCGCGTGTTGCATCACGTGACCCAGAGCGGCCAGAGCACGGCGGTGCGCAATGGCGTCAAGGCCGCGCGTGCGAGCTGGATCGCCACGCTCGACGGCGACGGCCAGAACGACCCAGCCGACATTCCCAAGCTGCTGACCGCCCGCGCCAGTGCCGAGCCGCAGGTGAAGCTGTTCGCCGGCTGGCGGGTCAACCGCCAGGATTCGGGGTCCAAGCGCTGGGCCAGCAAGTGGGCCAACGCGATCCGTTCGCGCATGCTGCACGACAACACCCCCGATACCGGCTGTGGCATCAAGCTGTTCGAGCGCGAGGCGTTCCTGGACCTGCCCTACTTCGATCATATGCACCGCTATCTGCCGGCATTGATGCAGCGTGCCGGCTGGCGCACGGTGAGCGTACCCGTGCATCACCGCCATCGCACCGCCGGCGTGTCCAAGTACAACAACCTCAATCGCGCGCTGGTCGGCATCCGCGACCTGCGCGGCGTGGCCTGGTTGATCACCCGCAGCAAGCGCACCGTGGTGCAGGAGCGCTGATGGAACTGCATTGGCTGGATCAACCGCTGACCTGGCTGTACTGGACCGGGCTGCATGTCACCGGCTGGAAGCTGATCGGCTATGTGGGCGCACTGATGTTCGGCGGCCGCTGGCTGGTGCAATTCGTCGCTTCCAAGCGCGCCGGCAAGCCGGTGATCCCGCGCATGTTCTGGTACATGAGCGTGGTCGGCAGCCTGATGACGCTGAGCTACTTCGTGTTCTCGGCCAAGCAGGATTCGGTGGGCGTGCTGCAGAACCTGTTCCCGGCGTTCACCGCGTTCTACAGCCTGTATCTGGATGTGAAGCATCGCGGCTGGAGGCGGGATCGGGCGGTGCATTGAGCGGGGAGTGGGGAGTGGGGAGTGGGGATTCGTAAGTGCGGCACTCCCGCTCCACGTTTCCGGGCTTTGAGGCGATGCTGGTTGCGTAGCTGAGCTGATTGAGCGTGCCGCATTGACTCTATTTTCGGTGGATAACGTCAGGGGCTCGCTAGCTGGGGTCAACGCGTTTTTTCGTACGTCGCGATGCGCTGGTTACCGACCTGGAATGAGGCGCGTGGCCGATGCCGCGGCTGTTTGCTCATCGGCATGCTGTGCCTATGTCCAGCGCGCTCCTCCATCGTCCGTTGTCCGGGTCGGCGCCGCTTGCGGCGCATTGGCACCTGCGGCTGGACACGCATCAGCAGGTGCCGTTGTTTGCCGACTGGCGTTGCGCGCGGGCGGCAGCGGCCAATCTTGCGGCGGCCGGTCATTGGCAGGGTGCGCAGTTGCTGTGCTGGGTGCTGCTGCCGGACAGTTGGTGTGCGCTGTTGCAGGCGCCGGGCAAGGCTGCGCTGCTGCAACTGGCTGCGGTCGCACGACAGGCGGCTGCCGAGGCGGTCAATCGCGCGCGCGGCCGTGGTGGGACGGTGTGGCAGCAGCAGATGCAGGCGTCGGCGCTTGCGCCGACTGAGGACCACCGACAGTTCGCGCGCGCGCTGGTGGCGTTGCCATTACGCGCAGGGCTGGCTGCGCAGATCGGCGGGTATCCGTACTGGGATGCGGTCTGGCTGTTGCACGGCCACGCTGCACACGGCGCCGCGATTGCAGCGCCGGATGATCGCGCACGCATGCCGGGTCCGGGAGGCAGGTGACCGTGATCGCGTGCATTCGTCTGGCTTGAGCCGGAAAGATTGACCCGCGTCTTCGCCTGTCAGCCTTGCGGGATATCTGTGCGAGCGATGTCTGCTCGATCAACATTTGACGTCCAGCGGCGCCTGCTCGATCAACGTCTGACGTCGAGCGGCGTTTGTTCGGTCGACGTCTGACGTCGACCGCCTACGCCTGTCGGAGCGGGCTGCGCGCTGCGGTGATCGCCTGCATCTGCCTGCGCCGAGCACGGTGTGGTCGGCAGCTGTGGCGACGCGACCTGCCCTGGCGGTAAGCCGGCAGGGCAGTCGCCCGGGACGTACCGACCGGTCAAAATTCCAGTGGATGATCCGGCAGCAGGGCCTGCAACTGGCTGCGGAACAATCCGCGAATCCGCTGCAGTGCGTCTTCGGTATCGGCCTCGAAGCGCAGCACCAGGATCGGCGTGGTGTTGGAGGCACGCACCAGGCCCCAGCCGTCGGCGAAGTCCGCACGCAGCCCGTCGATCGTCGACAGCCGCGCCGATTCGAACGGCGATTCCTCGCCAGCCTGCGTACGCTCGACCAAGCGCGCGACCAGTGCGTGCGCATCGCCGTCCACCGGCACCTTGATTTCCGGCGTGGACACGCTTTCGGGCAGGGCGTCCAACACCTCCGACGGGGTTTCCTCGCGCTGGGCCAGGATTTCCAGCAGGCGTGCGGCCGCATAGATGCCGTCGTCGAAGCCGTACCAGCGCTCCTTGAAGAAGAAGTGCCCGCTCATCTCGCCGGCCAGTTCGGCGTCGGTCTCGCGCATCTTGGCCTTGATCAGCGAGTGCCCGGTCTTCCACATCAACGGGCTGCCGCCGTTGCGCAGCACGTGATCGGACAACTTGCCGGTGCACTTGACGTCGTAGATCACCAGCGCGCCGGGATTGCGCTGCAGCACATCGGCGGCGAACAGCATCAGCAGACGGTCCGGGAACACCATGGCACCTTGCTTGGTGACCACGCCCAGACGATCGGCATCGCCATCGAAGGCCACGCCGATATCGGCATCGAAGCGCTGCACCATCTTCACCAGGTCGTCGAGGTTGTGCGGCTCGCTCGGGTCGGGATGATGATTGGGGAAGGTGCCGTCGATCTCGCAGTACAGCGGGATGACCTCGGCGCCGATCGCTTCCAGCAGGCGCGGCGCGATATCGCCGGCCACGCCGTTGCCGGCATCCACCACCACCTTGATCGGGCGGTCCAGCTGCACGTCGTCGGCGATGCGCTGGATGTAGGCGTCACTGATGTCGCGCTGTTCCAGATCGCCAGGCGTTGCCGCGGTATGCAGGCGGCCTTCGTTGATGCGCTGGTGCAGTTCGGCGATCGCCGCCCCGGACAGGGTCTCGCCACCGATCACGATCTTGAAGCCGTTGTAGTCGGGCGGATTGTGGCTGCCGGTGACCGCCACGCAGCTGCCGGCGCGTAGTTCGTAGGCGCCGAAGTACACCACCGGGGTGGGCGCCAGGCCGATGTCGATCACCTGGCAGCCGGCGCGGCGCAGGCCGTCGATCAGGCCATTGGCGAGCTCCGGGCCCGACAGCCGCCCATCGCGGCCGACCACTACCTCACGCAGGCCCTGCGCCTGCATCACGCTGCCGATGGCCTGGCCGATCAACGCGGCGACGCCGGGATTGAGATCCTTGCCGACCACGCCACGGATGTCGTAGGCGCGGAACATCTCGCTGGCGACCTGCACGGCCGGCACCAGCGCCGGCGGCGCGGGCGGCGCATCTGTCTCCAGCGGGCGCGCCTGGCTGGCGAGGCTGGCGTCGTGCTGCAGGCTCTGGCTGAAGGTGGGTTCGTCGGCGGTCGGCTCGCCGGACACGCGGCGACGCGGCAAGGCGACGCGGCCACGGCTGGCCAGCACCAACAGCACAGCGATGACGAGCAGCAGCGCGGCCACGATCGCACAGCCCACGGCGCCCAGACCCAGCGGGCCGTCATCGCGCTGCGGCACCGCGGCGGCCACGCGCAGGCCGCTGTTACCCAGTGGCCTGGCCAGGGTTTCGGCAGCATCGGCCAGCACCAGATCGCCCTGCTGGGCAACGTTGTAGCTGCCCTGGCGCAAGGCCAGGTACGCACTGCCGGGCACTGCGATCGCATCCAGCGGGCCGGTCAGACGCAACAACGGCAGCCGCGCATACGCCACCGCCGGCTGCGCGCCCAGGCGCACCGCTGCCGCCACGCCGAGACGGACCTGCTTGGCATCGCGCACCACGTGCACCTGCGCACGCTCGGCCACCAGTGCCGACTCGAGCAGGCTCAGCCGCGCGTAGCCGAAGTCCTTGGGATTGTCGTAGGCGGCGGTGAGGTCGCCGGACAGGACCTGCACATCCTCGGCGCCCTTGAAGCGCTCGCGGATGCTCGAAGCAGCCGCAAGCGCGTCGCCATTGGCCAACGCGGCGATGACCTGCGGTTGCTTGAGCACGGCGTCGAGCTGGCTGGCCTGCTGGGCCATGGCCCGGCTGATGTCCTGCACGGCGCGGTCGCGCGCCTGTTCCAGCTCCTGCGCAACCGCATCCTGGCGCCATTGCGCATAGCTGCTCCAGCCGAACCAGGCAGCCAGCAGCACCAACACCCCCCCTAACACCGGACCACTCGTACGCACGCTGGACATCGACTGCCTGCGCTCGTTCGCCTTGCTCATGTGACGTCCCCCGTCAGCGCACGCCGGTGTGGCCGAATCCACCCGCTCCCCGCGCGCTGTCGACGAAAGTATCCACCACTTGCAAGCCCACGCGCACGATCGGCAGGATCACCAGCTGTGCGATGCGGTCGCCCGGCTCGATGGTGAAGGCCTCACGGCCGCGATTCCAGGTGCTGATCAGCAGCGGCCCCTGGTAATCGGCATCGATGAGCCCGGTGCCGTTGCCGAGCACGATGCCGTGGCGATGGCCCAGGCCCGAGCGCGGCAGGATCACCGCGCACAGCTGCGGGTCGGCCAGATGGATGGCGATGCCGCTGGGAATCAGCGCCGCATCGCCCGGTTCCAGCGTCATCGGCGCTTCCAGCGCGGCGCGCAGGTCCATGCCGGCGCTGGCGTCGGTGGCGTAGGCCGGCAGCGGCCACAGATCGCCAAAGCGCGGGTCGAGCAGCTTCACCTGCAAGGACTGGGTCGGGGTGCTCATGCCTGCAATCTCTCCGCGATCAGGGCCAACAGCTGGTCGGCCAGTTCGGTCTTGCTGCTGCTGGGGAAGGCGCGCTCGCCGCCCTGCCAGTAGGCGGTGGCGGCGTTGTTGTCGCTTTCGAAGCCGCCGCCCTCGATCCCCACCTGGTTGGCGATGATCAGGTCCAGCCGCTTGGCGGCCAGCTTGCCACGCGCGTAATGCTCCACGTCGTGCGTTTCAGCGGCAAAGCCGACCACCAGCTTCAGCGCGCCGGTCTGCGCGGCGACCTCGGCCAGGATGTCCGGGGTGCGCACCAGCTCCAGGGTCAGCGTCTCGCCGGTCTTCTTGATCTTCTGCGCGACCACCCGCTTGGGGGTGTAGTCAGCCACTGCGGCGGCGCCGATGTAGATGTCGGCCGGGAACGCGCCCAGCACCGCATCGCGCATCTGCGCAGCCGAACGCACGTCGATCCGCCGCACCCCGGCCGGGGTGGTCTGGTGCACCGGGCCGCTGACCAGTACCACGTCGGCGCCCTGGCTGGCAGCGGCAGCGGCCAGGGCATAGCCCATCTTGCCGCTGCTGCGGTTGCCCACGTAGCGCACCGGGTCCAGGTCCTCGAAGGTGGGGCCGGCGCTGATCACGATGCGCAGGCCGTCCAGTTGCGCGCTGCTGGGCACGAACGCCGGGGCGGCAGCAGCCTTGGAGGCGAGCGGCGCGGCGCTGCCGGCACCGCCGGCCAGGGCGGCGATGATCGCCGCCGGCTCGGCCAGCCGGCCGGGGCCGGACTCGCCTTCGGCCAGCGGGCCGTCCTCGGGACCGACCACGCGCACGCCGCGCGCGGACAGGGTCGCCACGTTCGCCTGCGTGGCCGGGTGCAGCCACATGCGGTGGTTCATTGCCGGGGCCACGGTCAGCGGCGCGGTGGTGGCCAGGCACAGCGTGCTGACCAGATCGTCGGCCAGGCCGTGCGCCAGCCGCGCCAGCAGGTCGGCGGTGGCCGGGGCGATGATCACCTGATCGGCCCAGCGCGCCAGTTCGATATGTCCCATCGCCTGCTCGGCGGCGCTGTCCCACAACGTGGTGCGGGTGGGCTGCCCGGATAGCGCCTGGAAGCTGAGCGGGGTGACGAATTGTTGCGCGCCGCTGGTCATGGCGACCTGCACCTGCGCACCGGCGTCGCGCAGGCGACGGACCAGTTCGAGCGATTTGTAAGCGGCAATGCCTCCGCCGACGCACAGCAGCAAGCGCTGTCCGTCCAGGGGGCGGGCCTGAGTGGAGCCGATCACGTCGGAGTCGTCCTACGGTTACAAGGACAACTAGATTAGCCGATGCCCCCGTCCGGCCTGATAGGCGTGAGCGATGAGCACCGGCAATCTCGCCATATGCACATTCACGACTGGCCCACCCACGAACGCCCACGCGAGAAACTGCTGGCGCGCGGGGCGCCTGCCCTGTCCGATGCCGAGCTGCTGGCGATCTTTGTCGGCTCCGGCCTGCGCGGCCAGGACGCTGTCCAGACCGGACGCAATCTGCTGCTGCGCCACGGCCCGCTGCGCGTGCTGCTGGATCACACGGCGCCCGCCCTGGCGCGCCTGCCCGGCCTGGGTCCGGCCTCAGCCTGCAAGCTCAGTGCGGCGCTGGAACTGGCGCACCGCCACCTGCTGAGCGCACTGGAACGCGGCGACGCGCTCAGCGACCCGCCCAGCGTCGGCCGCTACTTTTCGCAGCGGCTGCGTGCGCGCCCCTACGAGGTGTTCGCGGTGCTGTACCTGGACACCCGCCATCACGCCATCGCCTTCGAGGAAGTGTTCACCGGCACCATCGACGGGGCCGACATCCACCCGCGCGAAGTGGTGCGGCGGGCGCTACTGCACAATGCCGCGGCGGTGATCGTCGGGCACAACCACCCTTCAGGCAATCCGGAGCCGTCCGAGGCCGACCGCGCGGTCACCCGGCGCCTGCTGGATGCGTTTGAGCTGGTGGATATCCGCCTGCTGGACCACTTCGTGATCGGCGACGGGCGTCCGGTCTCGCTGGCCGAGCGCGGCTGGCTGGGATGAGCGCGCGGCGGTGACCTGAACCGTCGGCCCGACCCCGGGGCGCGCGGTCGGGTAAAATCGGTGGTTTCGTTCCAAGCAGATCCCACGTGAAAGCCCAACTCCGCGCACTGATCGGCCAAGGCATTGAAGCCTTGCGCGCCAACGGTACCCTGCCTGCCGACACCCTGCCGCCGGATTTTGTGGTCGAGCGGCCCAAGACGCGCGAGCACGGCGACTTCGCCACCAATGCCGCGATGCTGCTGGCCAAGCCGGCGCGCAGCAACCCGCGCGCGCTGGCCCAGGCGATGGTCGCCGCATTGCCGGCCAGCGACGACGTGGCCAAGGTGGAGATCGCCGGCCCGGGCTTCATCAACTTCCACCTCGCCCCCACCGCCTACCAGCGCGAAGTGGCGCATGTGCTCAAGCAGGGCCACGACTACGGCCGCGGGCTGGCCGGCAACGGCCGCTCGGTGGGCGTGGAATACGTCTCGGCCAACCCGACCGGCCCGCTGCACGTCGGCCACGGCCGCGCCGCGGCGATCGGCGACAGCCTGGCGCGCGTGCTCGATGCCAACGGCTGGAACGTCAAGCGCGAGTTCTACTACAACGATGCCGGCGTGCAGATCGAGAACCTGGCCCTGTCGGTGCAGGCGCGCGCGCAGGGGCTCACCCCCGACAGCGACGGCTGGCCGGAGAACGGCTACCGCGGCGACTACATCGCCGATGTGGCCACCGCCTACCTGGCTGGCGACACCGTCGACCTGGAAGGCCACCTGGTCACCGGCGGCAAGGACCCTGCCGACTTCGACGCGATCCGCCGCTTCGCCGTGGCCTACCTGCGTAACGAGCAGAACCACGACCTGGCCGCGTTCCGCGTCGATTTCGATATCTATTTCCTGGAAAGCTCGCTGTACAAGGATGGCAAGGTCGAAGAAGCGGTGCAGAAGCTGATCGCCTCCGGCCATACCTACGAGGAAGGCGGCGCGTTGTGGTTGAAGTCCACCGACTTCGGCGACGACAAGGACCGGGTGATGCGCAAGTCCGACGGCACCTACACCTACTTCGTGCCGGACGTGGCCTACCACCTGACCAAGTGGCAGCGCGGCTACGAGCGCGCGATCACCGAGCTGGGGGCCGATCACCACGGCTCGCTGACGCGCGTGCGCGCCGGCCTGCAGGCGCTGGAACTGGGCATCCCGCAGGGCTGGCCGGAATACGTGCTGCACCAGATGGTCACGGTGATGCGTGGCGGCGAGGAAGTGAAACTGTCCAAGCGTGCCGGCAGCTACGTCACCCTGCGCGATCTGATCGAGGAAACCAGCGCCGATGCGGTGCGCTGGTTCCTGATCGCGCGCAAGCCCGACTCGCAGCTCACCTTCGACATCGACCTGGCCCGTCAGCAGAGCAACGACAACCCGGTGTTCTACGTGCAGTACGCACATGCCCGCGTCTGCAGCGTGCTGCGGCAGGCGCAGGAGAAGGGCTACAAGTACGAGCAGGCGCATGGACTGGCCGAGCTGGCGCGCCTGGACGACGAGTATTCGCTCAACGTCATGGTCGAGCTGTCGCGCTATGCGGAGGTGGTGGAAATCGCCGGGCAGACGCTGGAGCCGTACCAGATCGCGCAATACCTGCGTGAATTGGCGCACGCCTTCCACACGTGGTATCACAACACCAAACTGCTGGTGGACGATGCCGCAGAGCGCGACGCCAAGCTCACCCTCGCCGTCGCCACGCAACAGGTGCTCGCCAACGGCCTGGAACTGCTTGGCGTCAGCGCCCCAGAAAAGATGTAAGCCGGGCCGCATGGCCCGCAACGACGTGATTCGGAGAAGTGGTAGATGGCAGCACGACGCGGTAAGAGTCAGGCGCGACGCAACACCAGCAATGGCACCCCCGGTTGGGTGTGGTTGGTGGCGGGCGCTGCGATTGCGGCAGTGATCTTTCTGGCCGCGCCCAACCTGTTCAAAAAGGATGGCGACGGCTTCCTGCGCGTAGGCCCGCGCGCCAACCCCGACGCGCAGCCCGAGCCGGTGGCCGATGCCGACGTGGATACGCCGGCCGAGCTGCCCAAGCCCAGCGCGCAACCGCCCAAGCCGCAGGCCAAGCCGGGCGATGCGCAGACCCAGTACGACTTCTATACCTTGCTGCCCGGCAAGGAAGTGCAGATGTCCGATGCCGAACTGGCGGCGAGTGCGCGCGCCGAGGAAGCCGCGCGTGCGCGCGCCGCATTGGAAGGCAAGCCGGTCGCGCCTGCACCGGGTGCGAGTGTGGCGGCAGCCACGCCGGCCGCCAGCGTGCCGGTCCCGTTGACCGAAACGGCCGCCAGCACGCCGAAGCCATTGGCCGAGACCGCCCCGGCACGCCCGGCCGCCACCCCGGCCCCGGCCAGCACTGCGGCACTGAGCACGCCGGCTGCAACCGCTGCGCCGAAGCCGGCAGCGACGGCAGCAGCTGCCACCCCGGCAGCTACCTCTGCAGTGACCGACAACACCCGCTACATCCTGCAGGCCGGCTCGTTCGGCGCCTCCGGCGATGCCGAATCGACCAAGGCCAAGCTGGCGATGATGGGCCTGGCCGCACGCGTGGAGTCGGCCGACATCAGCGGCAAGACCGTCTACCGCGTGCGCATGGGGCCGTACGGCAGCGCCAGCGAACTGGCAGAAGCCAAGCAGAAACTGACCGGTAGCGGCTTGCCCGCCATTGCGATCAAGGCGCAGTAGCCGCCGTGCTGCAGCGCACCGCCGGCCTGTGGTTGTGGTGGGGACTGATCGGCGCGGCGCACGCCACCGAGCAGATTCCCGACCGCATCCGGATCGACGGGCAGGACGCGGTGCTGCTGGCCGAGCCATTGGCGCCGGTGCTGGACGACCAGGCCACCTGGCAACGGTTCGTGGCGCATGCGCGGCCGGCGCTGGGCAGTTGCAGTGCAAACTGGCGCGGTTACCAGGCTGATTGGCGCGTGGAGCAGACGCAAGTGCTGCTGGATCGCATTGTCATCGGTGCCTGCGACACCGCGCCGCCGGCGTTACCGCTCGAGGTGTTGTTCCCCGGACGAACCGCCCCGGTCGCCGCGGACTGGATCGATGGCGAGCTGGTGATCGCCCTGCCAACCGCCGCGAGCACCGGCGACAGCGCACCCGGCACCGCAGAAGCACCGTATCTGCTCCTGCAGGTGCAACACGGCCGCGTAGTGACGCGCGAGCCGCTCAGTGAGGCCGAGCTGCGCGCGCTTCGCGCCCAGGCCAACGCACCTGGTCCTGCCACCACACCCTGATCCCTTTGCCTGACCCCCTCGTTCGCAGGAGTTATCCCCCATGTCCAAGACTGTTCTGATCACCGGTGCCACCTCCGGATTCGGCAGCGCCGCCGTGCGCCGTTTTGCCGCCGCCGGCTGGAAGATCATCGCCACCGGCCGCCGCGCCGAGCGCCTGGATGCGTTGGCGGCCGAGCTGCCCGCCGGCCAGGTGCACACCGCTGCCTTCGACATGCGCGATGCGCAGGCCTTGTCGACAGCGATCGACGCATTGCCGGCCGAGTTTGCCGACATCGATGTGCTGGTCAACAACGCCGGGCTGGCGCTGGGCACCGCGCCCGCGCAGCAGGCCGACCTGGCCCAGTGGCAGCAGATGATCGACACCAATGTCACCGCGCTGGTCACCCTCACCCACCGCCTGCTGCCGGCGCTGATCGCACGCCGTGGCGCCATCATCAACATCGCCTCGGTCGCGGCAACCTACCCCTACACCGGCGGCAACGTGTACGGCGGCACCAAGGCGTTCGTGCAGCAGTTTTCGCTGGGCCTGCGCGCGGACCTGCACGGCACCGGCGTACGCGTGACCTCGATCGAACCGGGCATGGCCGAAACCGAATTCACCCTGGTGCGCACCGGCGGCAACCAGGCCGCCTCGGACACGCTGTACCGCGGCGCCACCCCGATGACCGCCGAGGACATCGCCGAGCAGATCTTCTACGTCGCCAGCCTGCCGGCGCATCTGAACATCAATCGGCTGGAAATCATGCCGGTCACGCAGTCGTTCGCCGGTTTCCAGGTGGCGCGCGACGCGCAGTGACGATGGCCTGCAACGCCAGTGCCTCGGTCGCGCCGCGATCCGATGGTGTGGCGGTCGGCGCGCGAGCAGATCGCGCCGCATCCAAGCTGGGTGCGGCGCGGCAACCGGCGCACCGCCAGGGATGACGAAAACGCCGCGCATTGCGCGGCGTTTTGCTTTGCCCGGTCAGCCGCGATCGGCGGCAGCCAACGGCTGCGCGCCTGGCCGCAGCATCCTGTCGCGCAGTTGCAGGAACGGGCGCTCCACCGCGTAGTGCAACAGCGCGCCACCCAGCACTGCCACCAGGCCATACACCGCAAATGCCAGCACGCCCCGCCCCTCCAGCGCCGGGCCGAACCAGCCCTGGGTGAGATGGAAGACGGCCTTGTGGGTCAGATACAGGCTGTAGGAGATGGCCGCCAGCCATGCCGCGCCCGGCACGCGCAAACCGCCAAGCACACCGCTGCTGGCGGTGCCGGCGAGCACCAGCAAAGCCAGCCCCAGCGACAGCACCGGCCAACCCACCGCGTTGCCGAGCAGGCCGGTGCGCTCGCGGAACAGCCACAGTGCCAGCGCCAGAATCGCCACGCCGGCACACAGAATGGCGTTGCCGTGCTGCTGCAGCCGTTGCCACGTCATGGGACGAAACACCTTCAGCACCGCCAGCACGACACCGGCCAGCAGACCGTCCAGACGGTTCCAGGTCGGGTAGTAGATGTCTTCGATAAACCAGTTGCGCTGCAGACCGACGCCAGCGCTGTCCAGGGCAGTGTTGTGCCACCAGATGCCAGCACGCAGCGCGATGCCGGCAACCACGACCAGCACGCAGAGCACGCCAAAGCGTGCAGCTGAGGGCCGACGCAGCAGCAGCGTCGCCAGCAACGGAAACACCAGATAGAAATGTTCTTCCACGCACAACGACCAGGCGTGCGAGAACGCGGCGTCACGGCCGTAGTCGACGAACAGGTTCAGGGTGAAGGTGACGAACATCCACCACGGCGCCAGCCCGGGCGACTCGCGGAAGTCCGGCCACGCCATGTAGATCACCAGCACCAGCAAGAACGCCGGCAGGATGCGAAACGCGCGGCGCAGATAGAACTCCTTGAAGTCCAGGCGTTGCCCGCGCGCCAGCGGCCTCAGCACCTGCGTGCCGATCAGAAAGCCGCTCAGGACGAAGAACAGGTCCACGCCCATCCAGCCGTAGCGCGACAACCACGCCCAGTCCGGCCCCAGACCGCCGACCACGAAGGAATGGAACAGCATCACCCAGACAATGGCGATGCCACGCAGCAGATCGAGAGCGGGGTAGCGCATGCGGGCGATGCAAAGCCGAGGGAGCCCGATTGTGCCGCATCCCGCCGATGCGACGATGCCGGCGCTGGCCGCAGTCGCCAGCTCGGATCAGCAATGCAGGCGCTGTTTCCACCTCACTCAGTCGTGCAGGCATGGTCCGGTCGACCACCTATCGGCGGCGGCAATAGGCCCCAGCGCCCCACCCGTGCAGCAGCCAAGGGGCTTCGATGAGGCTATCCACATTGCCGCAGCCAATCCAATGTTGACGCTGTGGCTACCCCACAGCGTCATCCATCACGGATCGGCCTGTGTCACGCGACGGCCTGCTGCTCGATCCGCACGGCCGGCGCCACCGACAGCGCCGGTTGCAGCAATCCCCAGGCTTCCAGCTGCTCCACCGCACGGCCGATTCCGTCCTCCTCGCGGATGCGCTGCCCCAGCGCGCGCGCCGCTGCGCGCATGCTCGGCGCGCTGGCCTGGCCGATGGCATCGGCCAGGGTCTCCGGCTGCAGCCCGACCCGTGCAAGCGCCGGCGGGGCGACGCCGCGTTGGGCCAGGCAGTGCGCCCAGAACGGCTGGTCATAGCCGAACGGCAGCACCACCGACGGAATCCCCGCAGCCAGCGCCGCACCAGTGGTGCCGGCACCACCGTGATGCACGGCCACCGACACCCGCGGAAACAACCAATCGTGCGGTGCCTGCTCCAGCTGGAAGAAGCGCTGGGCATCGTCGGATGCGTCTTCCGCGGCCGCCAGCCCGCCCCAGCCGCTGGCCAGCAGCGCGCGTTGACCGGTCAGACGCACCGCCGCCTTGACGATGGCGGTGAGCTGGGCCGCATCGCTGCTGATCATGCTGCCGAAACCGATATACAGCGGCGGCGGGCCGGCCTGCAAAAACGCCTGCAGCGCGGCCGGTGGCTGCCACTGCGGCTGCGGCAACTGCCAGAAACCGCTGACCTGGGCCCGGTCCGGCCAGTCCGGCGGGCGTGGGCACAGATGCTCGCTGTAGCCATACACCACGCGCTGGGCGCTGCGATCGGGGCCACTCCACGGATACGCCGGCAGCCCCAAGGCCGGGCGCACGATGCCGTTGAGCGCCGGGCGCATCAGCTGCCAGCCGGCAAAGCGCACCGCGTGATGCAGCGCCACGCTCACCAGCCCGGGCAGGCGCACGGTGGGCATCACCATCAACGGCACATGCCGCGAGGCGGTCAGCGGCTGCAATTGCGTGAACACCACCGGCAGGCCGTAGGCCTGGCCCAGGCTATGCGCCAGCAGGCTGGCGCTGCCGACGCCGAGAATCAGGCCGGCATCGGCACAGGCCGCGCGGCCCTGCTCGGCCCAGTCGCGCGCCCACTCAAGCAGCTGCGCACGCAAGGTGCCCCAGATGCCGCGCCAGCCACCGCGCATCTCGGCGACATCCGGATGGCCCTGCAGCAGTTTCTGGTGGTCACCGCTGAGCGGGAAGAAGTCCAGCCCATTGGCGCGGATCAGCGCTTCGAAGTTGGCGCTGGTCAGCACCCGCACCGGGTAACCGCGCGCCTGCAAGCCACGGCCCAGCGCGATGATCGGGCGCACATCGCCATGCGTGCCCAGGGTGGCGATCAGCACCGGGCGCTGGCGTCCCGCGTTGAAGGAAGACTCAGGCATATTCGGCCACCCCGTCGCTGGCGGTGGCGATGCTGCCATCGCGTTGTGCGGCTTTCGTGGTGGCCGCGTGCAGCAGTGCGCTGAGCGTGGCCGCATGCGTGGACGACAGCATCGAGTGGTGGTCGCTGTCCAGCACATGCAGCTGCAGGTTGCGCACATACGGGCGCCAGGCCTGCGGCCGGTAATCCACCCACACCGTATCGTCGCCGCCGGAGGTCATGCGCACGCTCGCTTCGACGAACACCACATCCTGGTCCAGCGGCTTGGGACGATGACGCCGCGCCAGATGCAGGTGGTGCTGGGTCATGCCGCCCATGTCGTCCAGCAACGTGGGGCGTTGCTCGAGCAGCTGACGCACTGCAGGCAAGTCGTTCAAGCCGTAGTGATCGCACAGCAGGCTGGCCAGTTCGGCCACCGTGGTGGGCATCGGCTGGCCGGGTGCCAGATGCAGGCCCAGCGCATGCACCGATGCACGCACGTTTTCCGATTCCGGCAGCGACGCGGCCTGCTCCAGGTGCGGGTAGCTGTCGAGCATCGCCAGCAATTCGACTTCTTCGCCCAGCGCATGCAGTTCGGCGGTGATGGCATGGGCGATCAAGCCGCCCAGCGACCAGCCGATCAATCGGTACGGCCCCTGTGGCTGCACCGTGCGCAGCCGCGCCAAGTAATCGCGCGCGATCGCCTCGATGCTTTCCGGGCGATGCTGCGGGTCGCTCAAGCCCGGCGACTGCAAGGCATACACCGGCCACTGCGGATCCAGCTGACCGAGCAAGGTGAGATACGACCAGCCCAGGCCGACCACCGGGTGGATGCAGAACAGCGGCGGCGTACCCGGGGTGCCCGCACGCAGCGGCAACAGCACGCCGAGCGGATCGTTCGGGATCTGCGCGTTGCGCTTGATCACCTCGGCCAGGCCGGCGATCGTCGGCGCATGGAACAGGGTACCCAGCGGCAGTTCGACACCGAACGTCTGCGGGAAGCGTGCAGCCATTTCCGCCGCGCGCAGCGACTCGCCGCCGAGCTCGAAGAAGTTGTCTTCGACACCCACCACTTCGATGCCCAGCACGTCCTGCAGCATCGCGGCCAGCTGCTGTTCGAGCGCATCGCGCGGCGCCACATGCGCGCGCTGCGGCAGCGCACCTGGCGAGGGCAAGGCGCGGCGATCCAGCTTGCCATTGGGTGTCAGCGGCAGTGCCTGCAATGGCACCCACAGGGTGGGAATCATCGACGCCGGCAGGCGCTGCTGCAGATGGGCGCGCAACAGCTCGGGTGATGGCGTCGCGCCATGCTTGCCCACCACATACGCCAGCAACTGCAGCGCGTCGTGGTCGCCATCGCGATGACCGACCACCACCGCCTGCGCCACCTGCGAGTGGAGCAGCAAGGCGTTTTCGATTTCGGCCGGCTCCACGCGATGGCCGCGGATCTTCAGTTGCGCATCTGCGCGGCCGATGAATTCCAGCATGCCGTCGCGGCGCTGACGCACGCGGTCGCCGGTGCGGTACATGTTGCTGCCGTCGTCGGCGAACGGGTCCCGCACAAAGCGCTCGCTGGTCAGCTGGCGCTTGCCGCGATAGCCCTTGGCCACGCCCGCGCCACCGATGTACAACTCGCCAATCGCGCCGGTCGGCAGCGGTTGCCGCTGCGCATCGAGCACATAGACGCGGGTATTGAGCAGCGGCCTGCCGATCGGCGGGGCGGCAGCGTCGGTGAGCTGCAAGGGCATGATGGTCGACCAGATCGTGGTTTCGGTCGGCCCGTACAACTGGGTCAGGCGCCCGACCCGGCTCAGCAACTGGGTCGCCAGTTCCGGCACCAGGGCTTCGCCGCCGACCAGGGCGTGGATACGGTCCAGCGCCAGATCCTGATTGGCCAGCAGGATGCGCCACAGCGACGGGGTCGCCTGCACCATGCTGATCTGCTCCTGCGCGATCAGCCGCGACAGGCTGCGTGGATCGTGGGTGATGCCGGCCGGTGCGATGACCACGCGCGCACCCACCAGCAACGGCAGATACAGCTCCAGCCCGGCGATATCGAAGGTGATGGTGGTGACCGCCAGCACGCGGTCGCGCGGACGCAACGCAAGCTCATGCTCCATCGCATGCAGGAAATTGAACAGGTTGCGATGGCTGATTTCCACACCCTTGGGTGCGCCGGTCGAGCCGGAGGTGTACAGCACATAGGCCGTACCGTCTGGCGTGGCCAGCGGCGCGATTGCCGCCGGCAGTACCGCCGGGCGCGGATCCAGCCAGACCATGCCGCCGAGCAGATAGCGCTCGCACAACGCCGGCTCGCAGACCAGCGCGATGGCACCGGAATCGTTGAGCATCTGCCGGTTGCGTGCGGCCGGGCTTTCCGGGTCCAGCGGCAGATACGCCGCCCCGCTCCACATCACCGCCAGCAGGGCCACCAGCAATTGCTCGCTGCGCGGCAGCGCGATGGCGACCA
The DNA here is from genome assembly GCF_056675615.1 of Xanthomonas sp. NCPPB 2864. Lineage (NCBI taxonomy): Bacteria > Pseudomonadati > Pseudomonadota > Gammaproteobacteria > Lysobacterales > Lysobacteraceae > Xanthomonas > Xanthomonas sp. NCPPB 2864. The sequence continues at coordinate 169,424 of NZ_JBWWVS010000008.1, read as the reverse complement.
CGTCGCCAGGGCGGACACCATCGGCCACCCATTGCGCGGCGATGCGCGAGGCCAGTTCGCACAGCGTGGCGTAGTCCAGGGTGCGGTTGTCGTATTGCACCACCACTGCCGCCGGCATCAGCTCGGCACGCTGCAGCATGCCGTGCAGCAGCGTGGCCGGTTCCGGCAGCGCTGCGGCGGTGGCGTTCCAGGTCTGCAACAGGCGGCGGCGTTCCGCATCGCCCAGCACATCGATCTGGCCCAGCGCGCATTCCGGATCGGCCAGCACCGCATCGGCCAGATGGGTCAGCCGGCGGCAGTGCTCGGCCAGCTCGTCGCTGTCGTACAGCGCCGGATTGGCATCCAGATCGAAGCGCAACGCGGCACCGTCGCCGCGCTCGTAGCAGAAGATGGTCAGATCGTCGGCCGGGCCGTTGGACAGGTTATGCGGCATCGCATAGGCCTGGCCAAAGCGCAGTGCGTAATCGAAGGCTTCGATGTTCACTGCCAGGCGTGCGAACTTCTGATCGATCCCGAACATGCCCAGATCGCGGCGCACGTCCTCGAAGCGGTATTGCTGGTGGCGCAGCGCATGCCTGACCACCGAGGACACCTGCGCGAACAGCGCATGCACCGGCTGCTGCGGATCCATTTTCAGGCGCAGCGAAATCACATTGGCCACCAGGCCTGCGGTCTGCCGGTAGCGCGCATTGATGCGGCCGGTTACCGGCATGGCCAGCACCAGATCCTCTGCACCGGTGCAGCGGTAGTAGTACGCGGCGATCAGCGAAATCAGCATCTGCGGCAGGCTGGCGCCATAGCCCTTGCCGAGTGCGCGCAGCCGCACCACCTGCTGCGGCGAGAACTGTCCGGTGCCACGCAACAAGCCGGTCGACAGGTGATTGCCCGGACGCGCCAGGGTCGCCGGCGGCGGCAGGTCGGCCAGCTGCTGCATCCAGTAGCTGCGGTCGCGCTGAAAACGATCGGACTCGCGATACTGCTGTTCCAGCTCGATCAGCGACAGCGCGCTGCCGTACTGTGCAGGCTCCGGCTCGATGTTTTCTGCGTAGGCGTTATACAGCACCGCCATGCGCTGCATCATGATCGAGGCGCAATAGCCATCCATCACCAGATGGCTGACGCATTGCACCCACATATGGTGGTCTTCGCCAAGGCGGAACACCGCGCAATGCCATAACGGCCCGTTCTGCAGATCTTCCGGCTTGCGGATTTCTTCGTCGACCCAATGCTCGGCGGCGTTGCGCGGGGAAGGATCTTCGCTGACGTTGAAATACGGAATCGCGGCGGTGTATTCGGGCAGGACCACCTGATGCGGCACGCCGTCGTGCTCGGCGATGCATAGCCGCAGCGTGTCGAATTCGCGCGTCAGCTGCATGCTGGCGCGGATCAGCAGCTGCGGATCCAGCGGGCCGAACATTTCCAGGGCTTCGGACAACATCAAGGTGTTGTCGGTATGCAACTTGCTGGCCACCCACAGGCCGCGTTGCGCTTTGGTCAGGGGAAACACCGGAGAGTCGTCAGTGTGCATTGCGTGCATCCTTCTTGTGTGGCGCGCAGTCGCCCGGTGCGCCATGTCCGCAATGCGGTCAGTGGAACGCCGGATCAGCACCTGGCCTTGAGAACGTGAGGTAAGAGACACCGACGACCGCCAGCGCATGCCGGCGATATACGATGGAAACGCACAATGGGAACGCACCACGAAGCGACGTGCAGCGTCGCTACCACGACGTGCAACGACATTGCTAAAAGCACTTGTTTCCCGACAAGTTAAACAAACACTAACAATTAGCCACCGCGATAAACCGTGCAAAAATCACGAAATCCGCGTCGCCTGCGAAAATTTTTTGCCGAAGTGTGATTTCAACTAATGTTCTGGATGCATATGCCCACAGCGCGCGTTTTGCGGCGGTTGCGCGCTACCGAACCGACGGCCACGCATCGCACCGCAGCCGGTGAAGGCTTTTTTCCGGGAATTTTGCATGGCCTGCGCCGCGCCCATGGCCGCATGCACTAAGACCATTATGTGCAACGGCGTTGACGTTATTGCATTGCCGGCGCAACCACTTCGCAAAATACAGTGATTTTTTGCAATGCCGTCTGCAACCGTGCGGTCACACCACGGTTACTTGATTGTCATTGCCATGCTGAGGCGATCACGTATGCACAGCTGTTGCTGGTGATTGCCTGGCCCTGGCTGGGCTGATGGCGTGGATCGTGGCACGCCGTCGTTGCAGGCAATGCCTTACCGGGCTCGGCCAGGGCGCGTAGAAACCATGGCGTCCGGCGATGGCACCGGATCATGAACATGAGTTACGCCACATTACGGCCGCGCAGCGATGCTGCGGGCCGTCGCGTCAATGCAGTGCGCGCCAGGGTGAAAACAGCATGGCGCGCCACGGCCCCCGCAGCGCGCAGTGCCTCAGCCCAACGGTTCGTCGGACAGATAGGTGTAACCGGTCAACCCTGCTTCCAGCGCATCGCTCAATTCCTGTGCGCGCTCGGGCGACAGCTGCGCGGCGGCGATGCGCTCGGCATAGGTCGCACGCAGCGTGTCCAGCTGATAGCCCACGTAGTCCAGCATCACATCGGTGGTATCGCCGCGGCGCTGCTGCGCGATGCGATAGCCATCGCCGTCCACGGCCACTTCCACCGCATCGGTATCGCCGAACAGGTTATGGATATCGCCCAGGATTTCCTGGTAGGCACCGACCAGGAAGAAGCCGATGCGATAACTCTCGCCCGGATTCAGCGTGTGCAGCGGCATCGAGCTGTCCAGGCTTTCGTTCTCGACGTAGGTCTTGACCATGCCGTCCGAGTCGCAGGTCATGTCGGCGATGATGCCGCGCCGCTGCGGCGCTTCGTTCAAGCGCTCGATCGGCACGATCGGGAACACCTGGTCGATCGCCCACACATCCGGAATCGACTCGAACACGCTGAAGTTGACGAAGTACTTGTCGACCAGCCGCTCGTTGAGCTCGTCCAGCACCGGGCGATGGCTCTTCTCGTCGAAGCTCAGGCGTGCACGCACGCCATGCGCAATCGCATAGAACAGGTCGTCGATACGCGCGCGGTGGGTCAGGTCGATCTGGCCCAGTGCATACGCACTCAAGCCTTCGGCATGGAAGTGCTGCGCCTCCTGGAACAGTTCCACCGCCGGGCGCACATCGAGCTCGTCGTGGATCTCGCGCAGGTGGCGGATCGCTGCCGGCTCGTCGTCGTGCGCGTCCGGCACGCGGCCTTCCGGCGCCTGCTCCACTTCGGACACGTTGGCGATCAGCACCGCGTGGTGGGCGGTCATCGCGCGGCCGCATTCGGTGACGATGCGCGGCGGGGTCAGGCCGTGCTCTTCGCAGGCGCTGGCCAGCGGCTGCACGATGTTGCTGGCGTAGGAATGCAGGCCGTAGTTGATCGAGCAATAGCTGCGCGAGCGCGTGCCTTCGTAATCGATGCCCAGGCCGCCGCCAACGTCCACATGGCTGATCCTGGCGCCCAGCCGCGACAGCTCCACGAAGTAGCGCGTGGCCTCGCGCATGCCGTTGGCGATGTCGCGCACATTGGAGATCTGCGAGCCCATGTGGAAATGCAGCAGCTGCAGGCTGTCGGCGTACTCGGTGTCGCGCAGGGTCTTCCACAGGTCCAGCACCTGCCGTGGCGACAGCCCGAACTTGGCCTTGTCGCCACCGCTGTTCTGCCACTTGCCCGCGCCAAGCGAGGCCAGGCGCATGCGCACGCCCAGACCCGGCTTGACGTCCAGCGCGCGCGCCTCCTCCAGCACCAGCTTCAGCTCGGAGGGCTTTTCGATGACGATGAAGGTCTGCAGGCCGAGCTTGCGGCCGATCAACGCCAGGCGGATGTATTCGCGGTCCTTGTAGCCGTTGCAGACGATCAGCCCGCCCGGACGCGACAGTGCCAGCACCGCCATCAGCTCCGGCTTGCTGCCCGCCTCCAGGCCGAAGCCGTCGCCGTGGTGGCTGGCCAGCGTGCCGGCCACGCCGCGATGCTGGTTGACCTTGATCGGGTAGACGGCCGTGTAGCCGCCGGCGTAGTCCCATTCGGATTGCGCCTGCGCGAACGCCGCCTGCAGCTTGCCCAGGCGCTGGCCCAGGATGTCCGGGAAACGCACCAGCAGCGGCAGCTTGGCGCCAGCTGCGCGTGCGGCGTCCACCACCTCGGGCAACGACACCGACGGACCGTCGCTGGTCGGCGTGACCACCACATGTCCGGCGTCGTTCACATCGAAATACCCGTCGGCCCAATGCGGGATCGAATAGGTCTTGCGGGCTTGGTCGAGGGACCAATCGCTCATTTCGCTGACTCGGCTGGGGCAAAAAGGGCGTGAAGTGTAACGCCTGGCACGCGCAGGGTCCGTTACAATCCGCGCCGACTTCACGCCCTGCTCCTGATTGGAGCGGGGTTGGCGGGGGTTCGGGATGGCCGCCAGCAGCTTGCCTGTGCGCGGCTGCGCCCGACCCTCATCCGGCGCTTCGCGCCACCTTCTCCCAAGTGGGAGAAGGAACAGCCCCATCTTTCAGGACCTTGCATGAGCGCCAACGACAACTGGTACATCGAACATTTCCAGCCGACCGGCTCGGCGATCGGCTTCCGCATCAGCGGCAAGCTGGACGAGGTGCAGTCCCCGTTCCAGAAGATCGAGATCTACCAGACCACCGACTGGGGCAAGCTGATGCTGATCGACGGCGCGGTGATGCTGACCAGCCGCGACAATTTCTTCTATCACGAGATGATCAGCCATCCGGCGCTGTTCACCCACGCCGCGCCCAAGCGCGTGGTGATCATCGGCGGCGGCGACTGCGGCACCCTACGCGAGGTGCTCAAGCACCCGGGCGTGGAAAGCGCCACCCAGTGCGACATCGACGAGCAGGTCACCCGCATGTCGGAGAAGTATTTCCCCGAGCTGTGCGATTCCAACCACGATGCGCGCGCCGAGCTGCTGTTCGACGACGGCGTGGCCTACATGGCCAACTGCCCGGCCGGCAGCGTGGACATCGTGATCGTCGATTCCACCGACCCGGTCGGCCCGGCCGAGGGCCTGTTCAACAAGGCCTTCTACGAGAGCTGCTTCAAGGCATTGAAGGACGACGGCATCCTGGTGCAGCAGTCCGAATCGCCGCTGGCGCTGCTGGAGCTGATCAAGGAAATGCGGACCGAAATGGGCAAGGCCGGCTTCCAGTCGTTCAAGACCCTGCCGTTCCCGCAGCCGTGCTACCCGACCGGCTGGTGGAGCGTGACCATGGCCAGCAAGCAGGCCAACGCCGATTTCGCCTTCCGCCAGGACGCTGCGCAGGCCAAGGGCTTCGAGACGCTGTACTACACCGCGCACCTGCATACCGGCGTGCTGGTCGCACCGCCGTTCGTGGCCAAGGCGCTGGGCGAGTAAGCGCGGCTTACGCATCGTAGCGCGCCGCCAGCGGATGCGGGCGGCGCGCCAGTAATCGCGGCCAGGCCAGGCAACTGTGCAGAGCGCGCTACAACCGCGCCAGCACCTCGGCTTTCTTGGCGTCGAACTCTTCCTGGGTCACCAGTCCCGCATCCAGCAGTTGCTTGAGCTTGCTCAGCACCTGGATCGGATCGTCCGCGGCCGCTGCCGTGCTCTGCGGTGACGAGGACGCGCTGCCCTGCGCGGTGGGTGCGTGCACCACCACGCCACCTGCCGATGCGCGCAACTTGTCGAACTCCAGCTGCTGGCGCTTTTCGTAGGCCGATTCCTCCACCTGCTGCGCATAGGCGTAGACCCGCCGGGCCTGCTTCTTGGGCAGGCTGTCGATGGACAGGTAGCCGCCTTGCGTGGTGCGGCACATGATCGTCGCTCCTAGCATCTGCTCGCTCATGTGCACGTCGAGCACCTCGCGCCAGGGGACATCGCGAAACGTCATCCCGAACAGCGTGGGGTGCACCACGATGAATCTGCGAGTGGTCAGCACCACCGCGGCCGGCGACAGGTTCACTACCATTTTCTTCTGCACTGCGATGTACTCGACCTGCTCGTCCCGCGTCAGCAGCTCGTTCACCTTGGGCAGGATCTTGCCCACGGCCACCGGATCCTGCTCATCGGTCAGGAATTGCGTAAAGACCTCCATACCTTCCTCGTCGTGATCGCCTGCGCCGCAGCGTTGTCTTGTATGACACCACATCCGTGCCTTCGTGGTCCCGATCAGCGTTCCGACCAAGCGTGCGCAGTACCGGATCACTGAGCGCTTCATACAGCCCCAACGGCAACAAGGCGGATGTCGCCATCCGCCTTGCTGCGTGCACAACGCTGTTTTTATCGCCGACTCAGAAGCGGACTTCGGCGCCGACGCTCAGCACTTCGGCACGATTGATGGTGATGTCTTCGTAGTCGTCGTAGTACTCGTCGGCGTACAGGTAGTTGGTATAGAGGGCGCTCAGACTGAAATGCTTGCCGATATCCACACCGAGGCCCGCACCCAGATATGCGCCGTAGACACGCTCGGTGTAATCCTCGCCTTTTGCCTCGCCGCCCCAATAGCCCGCGCGTACCAAGGCGAACACGGGGGTATTGCCGAAGTTGAAGCGCGCCGTTGCGCCGATGCTGCCGAAGTCCACTGTCGGAATGACGACAAAGCCATCCGCATCCTTCGAACCGTCGACCTTTCCGGTGGCCACTTCAATGCCCACCAGCGTGACCGGACCAGCACGCCAGCGGTAACCGACGTTGAAACCTGCCATGTCCTGCTTGTTGCCCTCGAACACCTTGGCGTCGCCGGCCTGCGCGCCCAAGAACATGCCGCTCTTGAGGCGCGGCTCTTGTTGGCGTGGTGCAGGCGCAACGTAGGCAGGCGCCGGTGCGGGCGGTGCCGCCACTGCAGGCGTCTGTGCCGTCACCGTGGTGAATCCGCCGGTTTCGCCGGCTGCACTGGCTTGCACTGCCGTCTGTCCTGCGGCGGTACCGTCCTGCGACGGGCCGGACGGTGGCGCTGCCGGTGCGGTGGCCCCTTGGGTGCCAGCCTGCTGCTTTTGCTGTTGCCGATAGGTGTCCCAGCCACGCGACAACGACTGTGCGGCCGCGTCGGAAACGCAGCCCAGCGCCGTGCAGGCCAACAGCCATGTTGCGGTCCTTTTCATTGCATTCCCCAATGAGTCGTCCTCCATCGTCCCCGCATCCATGCGCACGCAGGCATGACCTGGCGGCGTCCGGAAGTGGCGCAGTTGCTGTCCCATTCGGGGGCTTTCCCAGCATCACCGGATCGTGCGCGTACTCGGCTTCAGGCATCGTCCGCGTGGACGTGCCGGTACTGACGTGTGATGCAGCCCCCTGACCGCAGCCGGCACAGTGAATCGAGTCTCAGAAGCTGTCAAGAAGGGCTGTGATCGCTGACCATCGGTGCGCACAGTGCGCGGCCAGCCGCCCCGACAAGCGCTCCTGCCGACGGGTGCGGCGTGCGCTGCGCTCCACGCACGCCTGCTGAAGGCAGCGCGTCGTAAGGACGTATCGACAAGATTGACCGCAGCTGACGCGGCAACCTATTGATTCTTCGAACCGTTCCACTCCCGGAACATTACATTTGTTAAACAAATGTAATTTCAGTACTCGCAAGTTCTAAAATTCACCGCACCGATCCCCCGCGATCATCGTGAACCTGCCAGACGCGTGATTCCTCCGCGCCGCCAAGGTCCGGAGACTTGCCATGCATTACCAGCCGCTGGACACCTCCAGCCTGCAAATCGTCACGCCCGTGCTGCTCAAGCAGGGCACCCGGCTGCTCGAGCCCAACGTCTATCGCACGCATCTGGATGGGCAGCTGGCGGTGGTCAAGGACTACAGCCGCTACCGCCGTACGCTGCTGGCGCCGATCGCGCGGCTGATGGTGCGGCACGAGGCCAAGATGCTGGCCCGCCTGCACGGCTGGCGGCACGCGCCGGCCCTGCTCGGCACGCTGGGCGGGCTGGCGTTGGGCATGGAGTTCATCCCCGGCGACACCCTCAGCGCCAGTGCGGTGGTCGGCCAGGAAGTGTTCCAACAATTGCAGCAGGCGCTGCGCCGCCTGCACGCCGTCGGCATCACCCACAATGATCTGCACGGCACCAATGTGGTGATCAGTGCCGGCGTGCCGGTGCTGATCGATTTCACCTCGGCCTGGCGCTTCCCGCGCTGGTTGCGGCGCGGCACGCTGGCGCGGCAACTGCAGCGCAGCGACCTGGCCAATTTCCAGAAGATGCGCCAGCGCCTGGCCGGGATCGCGCCGACCGCCGACGAGGCCGCACGCAGCGCCGAGCCGCGCTGGGTACGCACCATCCGCAGCAGCTGGAAGCGGCTGTATCGGCACCTGAAGCGCGATGCGCAGCCAACCAGTGCCGACTGAAACCCGCTGACCGGCAGGCCACGGCCACCCGCCGCCAATGCAGCGCGCGCCGGGCGCGATGCCTGGCCGGTGACGTGCAACAGCGCCCTGCATTCAGCACCGGCGTTGGCACCTGCGCAACAACGCATATCGATCTGCGTCCCGCGTGCTGATCCGGCGACGCGGGCCACTCCCACCGGGCTGCAAGCCTGGCCATCCCGATGCCACCGTGCGCCGATCTTCCTGGCGAGCAATCGCCAGGCGGTGCGCAACGGCGCGGGGAAACCACAGTGGACAGGGTCACGCGCCGATGCCGTGCACCGGCGGCGCCCTCCAGGCGACTAGCCGGTCGTCCGGTCGCCGCCCCGGCTCCTCACTGCGCGCCGGCCGCTTTGGCTGTCGACGGCGCGCGGTAGGCGATCAATTGCGGCGCGTCGGCGACGAAGCGGTCCAGCACGCCATCGGCGATCTTGACCGGACCACCGAAGCGCGTGGCGTCGGGGATCGAGGGGATCGCCGCGGCGTCGGCGGCGATCCGCTTGGCATCGGCAAACGCAACTGCTGCCTGCGCGTCACCGCGATTGGCGGCATCCAGCCCGGCTGCGGTCTGCTGCAGCGCGCGGCCCCAGCCTTCCATCGCCTCCAGCCAGGGGCGCGATTGTTCCGCAAAGCCCTTGTCGGCCACGCCTGCACGAATGGTCTGCGGCGCAGCCGCGAACGCGTCGGCCGTACGCGCCAGCTCGGCGATGGCCTGGCTGCGCGCTGCCGCATCGCCCAAGGCAATCGTCTCGCGCACCTGGTCGAGCACCGCCTTCAGCCGCGGCGCCTGTTCCTGCCACGGCTGGCTGCCGAAGGTCGGCGCCAGATGCTGGGTATCGAAGAAGGTCAGCAGCGCGGCGGTCACCTGCGCGTCGCCAGCGGCCAGGTCGCGTGCGGCCGCATGCCAGGTGCGCTGGGCGTCGTAGCCGGTGTCGTTCCAGGCGAAGGCGGTCAGCCCCATCACCGCCACCCGGCTGGGCACTTCCTGATTCATCGGGTTGGAGACGATGCCGGACAACTCCGCCGACAGGCCGGCCTCGCGGCGCGCATACGGCGCCATCAGCAGGCGCCCGGCCGAGGTTTCGAAATCGTTGACCGGGTAGTTGTCCCACAGCAGCGTCTTGCGGCCGAACGCCTTGGTCGCCGCGCGTGCATCGGGAATGGAAATGGCCGGCGGCACCACGTCGGTGCCGGTCCACTGCACTACGATCTTCGGGTCCAGATGCTTGCGCAGCGCTTCCTTGTACGGGCTTTCCTTGGCGTCGTAATACTCGGTCGGCACCATGATTAGTTCCGACGCTGCATCGTGGCGGGCGACCAGATCGGCCTGCACCAGGTTGAGCAGATGCGACTGCGCGATACCGGCCGCCTGCGCGCCGGACGCGCCGAAGGTGGCCTTGTCGCGCTCGCAGTTCCATTTGGTGTATTCGATATCGTCCAGCGCCACGTAGAAGCTGCGGACGCCCAGCGCACGGAAGGCATCGAACTTGCGCAGCAGCGCCTTGGCATCGGCCGGATCGGAGAAGCACACCGTCGGCCCCGGCGAGATCGCATAGACGAAGTCGACATGGTTGCGCCTGGCGGTGGCCGCCAGTTTGCCCAGCGCCTTCAGCGTGGCGGCCGGATATGCCTCGCGCCAGCGGTCGCGCGCGTACGGGTCGTCCTTGGGGCTATAGATGAAGGTATTGGCCTTGCTGCGGGCGAGAAACTCGATGTGCTTGCTACGGTCGGCCATCGACCATGGCGCGCCGTAGAAGCCTTCGATGGTGCCGCGGATCGGCATCGCCGGATGATCCTGGATCGCCAGGGTCGGAATGGCCGGGCGCTCGACCAGCTGGCGCAGCGTCTGCGCCGCATGGAACAGCCCGTCGTTGTCATGGCCGGCCAGCGTGATCAGGCTGCCGGTGCCGAGCGCCACGCTGGCGAGCGTATAGCCCTCCTTGTGGGTGTCCTGCATCGCCTTGCTGCGTGTCAGCGCATCGCGCACCACTGCCGCCTCACCGGTGCCGAGCACGATGTGCGGGCGGTCGAGCGTGGCTGGCAGACGCGCCGCGGTGGCGATCTTGGTGACGCCGGCCGTAGCGAGGATGCGGCGTACCAGCGCGACCGATTCCGGATCCGCACCCGGCGCCGCCACCAGCACCACTGACTGACCCAGCGTGACGGTGCCGCCCTGCAGCGTGATCGAAACCGGCGTGGGGAAGATCGCCGGCTGGGTGACTGGCAGTGCCAGCGCGGGGACGGTTGCCGCTGCCAGGCCCGCTGCCAGCCAGAGCGAGAGCGGGCGCAAGCCCGACTTCCTATCGCGTCGCTTCATCCCCGAACTCCGGTATTGAAATGGTATTAGGCCCTAGAGTAGGCAAGTCGTCGCGTGGCGACAAGCGGGCCCGGCCTCACGACATTTCAGAGCAGAACGGCAGGCTGCGTGACGGCACAACGCTGAGGCCGCTGCTGGCCTCAGGCGCCGGATTTGATCTGCGGTATTGAAATGGTATGAGCACACGCGTGGGCGTGGTACCGCTCGGGTCATGTCGCGGGCCAACTGCCCCGGATGAGGTTGCGCACGGGGCACCGTCTCGCAGACGCGTCGGCCGTCGATGCCAGATGCCGCCTACCCACGGCGAACGGTGACCCACGACGCAGTGGTGGACACCGTGGCGCTGTGTCGCGGCAATCGGGCGATGACGGGTGCGGTATCTCAGCAATCGGCCAATCGCCTGAGTACCAACGGCGCAGCAGCGGCCAAAGGCGCTGCCCGCTGACGCCTTACAGCGCGTCGCTGTCCAGCTCGCCGGTGCGGATGCGCACCACGCTGCCCAGGTCGTAGACGAACACCTTGCCGTCGCCGATCTTGCCGGTCCCGGCCGCGGTCACGATGGCTTCGACCACGCGCTCGGCCTGGTCGTCGGTCACCGCCACTTCGATCTTCACCTTGGGCAGGAAATCGACCACGTATTCGGCACCGCGATACAGCTCGGTGTGCCCCTTCTGGCGCCCGAAGCCCTTGACCTCGGTGACCGTGATGCCTGCCACCCCGCAGCCGGCGAGCGCTTCGCGCACATCGTCGAGCTTGAACGGTTTGACGATGGCCATGATCATTTTCATCGGTGCAGATCCAGCGGCATGACAGGGCGCGCAGCATACCGTGGACGGCCGTAACACTCACCCCGTGGCGCGCGGCCGTCACCACGGCCGACAGTCGAATGGGACTATCCTTACCGCCTGCCGACTGCCTTGCCGATGTCCCGCGTGTCCCGGCCTGCACTAGGCTTCCTACGGACCTGCGGAGAACACCCATGATCGATTTCAACCAGCTCGACGACCTCGCCCGCCGCCTCAGCGACCTGGTGCCGCCGGGCCTGCGCCAATCGCGCGAAGAACTGCAGAGCACCTTCAAGGGCGCGCTGCAGGCCGGCCTGGGCAAGCTGGACCTGGTCACCCGCGAAGAGTTCGACGTGCAGCGCGCGGTGCTGCTGCGCACGCGCGAGAAACTCGACGCGCTGGAGCAGGCCCTGGCCGCGCTGGAAGCCCGCGCGCCCGCGACGCCGCCCGCAGCGCCACCTGCCGCTCCCTGACCAGGGCCCTCCACCATGAGTCTGGCGCTGGTGCACAGCCGTGCCCGCGTGGGGGTGCATGCACCTGAGGTCCGGGTGGAGGTGCATCTCTCCGGCGGGCTTCCCTCCACCCAGATCGTGGGCCTGCCCGAGGCTGCGGTACGCGAATCGCGCGAACGCGTGCGTGCGGCGCTGCTGTGCGCACAATTCGAATTTCCCGCCCGGCGCATCACCATCAACCTGGCCCCGGCCGACTTACCGAAGGAAGGCGGCCGCTTCGACCTGCCGATCGCCCTCGGCATCCTGGCCGCCAGCGGGCAGATCGATCGTCAAACCCTTGCCGACTACGAGTTTCTCGGCGAGCTGGCGCTGACCGGCGAATTGCGCGGCGTCGATGGCGTGCTGCCGGCCGCCCTGGCTGCCGCGCAGGCCGGGCGACGGCTGATCGTGCCGCTAGTCAATGGTGCCGAAGCGGCTGTCGCCGGGCACGTCGAGGCCTTCACCGCGCGTACGCTGCTGGAAGTCTGCGCCGCGCTCAACGGCAGCCAACCGGCGCCAGCTGCCGAAGTGGCGGTTCCGGCGCTCGGCGCGCGCGCGCTGCCCGACATGGCCGATGTGCGCGGCCAGCCGCACGCGCGTCGCGCGCTGGAGATCGCCGCTGCCGGTGGTCACCATTTATTGCTGGTCGGCAGCCCTGGCTGCGGCAAGACCCTGCTCGCCTCGCGCCTGCCCGGCCTGTTGCCGGAATCCAGCGAGGCCGAGGCACTGGAAACCGCAGCCATTACCTCGGTCAGCGGCCGCGGGCTGGATCTTGCGCGCTGGCGGCAGCGGCCCTACCGGGCTCCGCACCATACTGCCAGCGCGGTCGCATTGGTCGGGGGCGGCACGCATCCGCGCCCGGGCGAGATCTCGCTGGCCCACAACGGCGTGCTGTTTCTGGACGAATTGCCCGAATGGCAACGGCAGACGCTGGAAGTGTTGCGCGAGCCCCTGGAATCCGGCCTGGTGACGATCTCGCGCGCCGCGCGCAGCGTGGATTTCCCCGCACGCTTCCAGCTGGTTGCTGCCATGAACCCATGCCCGTGCGGATGGGCCGGCGATGGTAGCGGGCGTTGCCGCTGCAGCAGCGACAGCATTCGCCGCTATCGCAGCCGCATCTCCGGCCCGTTGCTGGACCGGATCGACCTGCATGTCGAAGTGCCGCGACTGCCTCCGCAGGCCTTGCGTAGCGGCGATCCCGGCGAAGACAGCGCCAGCATGCGTGCCCGCGTGGTCGCCGCACGCCAACGGCAACTCGCGCGTGCCGGCGCACCCAACGCTCACCTGGATCAGGCACAGACCGATGACCACTGCCGCCTGGAAGGCGACGATCAGGTGCTGCTGGAACGCGCCATCGAACACCTGCAGCTCTCCGCACGCTCGATGCATCGCATCCTGCGCGTGGCCCGCACCATTGCCGATCTCGACGGCAGTGCGGCCATTGCCACCCGGCATCTGACCGAGGCCATTGGTTACCGCAAACTGGATCGCGCCATCGGCACGGCGAGCGCGGCGTAGCAGCGCCGATCCAAACGCCTCAACGTGGTGGCAGTGGTCCACCGTACGACGATGCCGCGCAGTTTCGTTAGGACGCTAAGGAATTCCAGACGGCAATGCGATCGATCGCTGTCTCCATCGAAGGGTTATCTGCTGCCGGTTCGTCGGCAGGGCGCGTACGCGTGCTTCCATCCGGCGGCACAGCATTCGCCGATACATCCACACGCTCTCTCCAGCGTCGCAACATCCATTTCATGGCGATGCACGTACAACGTCCGCCTTCCCATTGCGCAGAGGCCGTCATGAGCCGACTTCCCGACCTAGTCACCGTCCCGTCCCTGGATCTGAATCGTTATCTGGGCACCTGGTACGAAATCGCACGGCTGCCGATTCGCTTCGAGGATGCCGATTGCACCGATGTGTCGGCGCACTATTCGTTGCAGGACGATGGCACGGTGCGGGTGCAGAACCGCTGCCTGACCGCCGAGGGCGAGCTGGAAGAAGCGATCGGCGAAGCGCGCGCCATCGACGACAGCAATGCACGACTGGAGGTCACCTTCCTGCCCGAAGGCCTGCGCTGGATTCCGTTCACCAAAGGCGATTACTGGGTGATGCGCATCGATGCGGACTACACCGCCGCGCTGGTCGGCGGACCCGACCGCAAGTACCTGTGGCTGCTGGCAAGGCTGCCGCAACTGGACGAAAACACCACCCAGGCCTATCTGGCGCATGCGCGCGAGCAGGGCTTCGATCTGGCCCCGCTGATCCACACCCCGCACACCGGGCGACTGACCGAGCAGCCACTTCCCTGACAGCGACGCCAAGCCGACAAAGCAGCTTTCAACGTTTCTCGCTTGGGCACGCTTCCTCGGCCAGCGAATGGCTTGTGTCTTTGGGGATCGGGGTTGCGGATAGCTCGACCGTAGAGCCAGACCAACTCTAGAGCGGCTGATCTGTGGCCTGGCTGCAGGGCCCTTGCCCGCCCACCATCGCGGGACACGCTGCAAGTACATGCCTGTAGGCTCTTACGCGGCATCCGTGCCGCGTAAGGTCCCGCGACGTTAGGCAGGCAAGGACCAGTCGAGATGGTCGGTGTGCATGGGGCAAGCAGGGCAAGACATGGTTGGTCGGATCACTGCATGTGCCCCCGGCTTCCCATCCCAAGCCGCGCAGCACACAGGTGTTCAACGCGCAATCGACAAACGTCTCGTCTGCCCGCCACAAGCTCAGGAACACGCTTTGGAGAAAGCGGCCGACCAACTCGCTAGTGCGGGACCCCCGCCGGTTGCGGGACCCTTGGCGGCATCAATGCCGCCAGGGAGCCTATACGGACGGATTCACGGCGTGTCCCGCAAGCGGTGAGGGCGCCGCACCCTCGACCTACCCCCCTCGCCTATCTGATATTGGACGACTGGCGGCCGGACTGCAGCCCGACTCAACCGTCGAGCGCACCCAGATCCTTGGCCGCAGCCTGCGCGCCTTCCAGGCTGTCGAAGGCGACGCCGGTGTCGCCGACCACGTACTTGGTCAGCTCGCCATCGCGGGTGGTTTCCTGCATCTTGAAGATCGGCACTGCATCGGTGCCGCCGACGCGTTCTTTCTGCGTTGTCATGGTGATTCCTCCAGGGAGAGTGCCTTGCACGGGGCCGGGTGGCGCCGTGGCTCCCGCTTGGGAGCACAGACACTTCGACCCTAGCGCGCCGCCTGGTGCAGGCGCGTGAATCCGTCGACGAGGCCGATTGCCACACCTGCCGGCATCGTCGTTTGCAGAAAATCACGTCTGCTTCGCTCCGCGGACGCGCGCAACCCGCGCGTCTGTCGTACATTCGCGACGTGCAGCCTCATCAGTCCACCGTCACTGTCTCCAGCGTCCTCGCGCGGCACGTCCGCGTGCGGCACCGGCAGGCTGCGCCAGTGGCGGGGCGATACGCGTCAGCGTCGCTCTGCACGGGCTGTCGTGCGTGAGCACCCCTCCACGCAGATGTGGGTGGTGAGGTGAAGCGTCAACGCATCATCAGTCTGACCGTGCTGCTGGTATTGCTGGGCGCAATGCTTCCGATCAGCCTGTCCTACTATCTGGCATGGCGGCTGGCGCTGGACCGCGAGGAGAGCAAACTCGCGCAACTCGCGGCGCTGTCGATCCGGCGCACCGACACTGCCTTCGACGAGGCCCATGGCGCGCTCCTGAGTATGGGCGCATCGCAGCTGCCGCCCTGCTCGCAGTCGCATCTGGCGCAGATGCGCGCACTGGTACTGGCCAGTCACTACATCGTCGAACTCGGCTACATGCAGCAGGGCCGGTTGCGCTGTACCTCATGGGGGCCATCGCCGCAGGCGGTTGCGCACACCGCTGCCGACTTCGTGGTCAAGCGTGGCATTGCGGTCACCACGCGGCTGCGTCCGCTGGCCAATCCGCAACACCCGCTGATGGCCCTGCAACTGCGCGACTACAACGTCCTGATCAATCCGACCACGCTGACCGACATCAATCTGCCGCCCGGCCTGCAGTTGGCGATCGGCACGCCGGACGGACAGATACTGAGCAGTACCGGCACTGCCGCCGAGCGGCTGTTGATCGCAGCGCCGACCGACGCCTCCGGCACCCGCGCAGATGCCCAGGTGTTGTCCGGCCGCGACCGCCGCGGCGACTGGGCCGCGGTCGTCACCGAGCCGGCGGCCTATCTACGGGGGCCGCTGGCAGCCGCACGGCTGCAGGTGGTGCCGGTCGGCATTGCGCTGGCGCTGCTGTTGGTCAGCCTGGTGATCTGGGTGTCGCGGCGGCGGTTGTCGCCGCTGGCACGGCTGGAAATCGCCGTCCAGCGCAACGAGTTCGTCGTGCATTACCAGCCGATCATCGCGCTGGACACCGGTGCCTGCGTCGGTGCCGAGGCGCTGGTGCGCTGGCAGCAACCCGATGGCGTGCTGATCCCGCCCGATGCCTTCATCCCGCTGGCCGAAGAAAGCGGCTTGATCCTGCCGATCACCGACCTGGTGGTGGCCGAAGTCATCCGCGACCTCGGCCCCACCCTGGCGGCTGACCCCTCCCTGCACGTGGCCATCAATGTCTCTGCCGAGGACATCAAGAGCGGCCGTGTGCAGACCGTGCTTGCGCAGGCGCTGCACGGCACTAGTGTGGACAGCGGGCAGTTGTGGGTGGAGGCGACCGAACGCAGCCTGATGGACATCGAAGCGGCACGCACCACCATCACCCATTTGCGCGGTGCCGGCCACACGGTGTCGATCGACGACTTCGGCACCGGGTACTCGAGCCTGCAGTACCTGCAGGGATTGCCGCTGGATGCGCTGAAGATCGACAAGTCGTTCGTGGATACCATCGGCACCCATTCGGCCACCAGCGCGGTGACCTCGCACATCATCGACATGGCCAAGACGCTGCAGTTACGCACCATTGCCGAAGGCGTGGAACGGCAGGAGCAGTTGGACTACCTGCGCGCGCACGGCGTGGATCTGGCGCAGGGCTGGCTGTTCTCGCGCGCGCTGCCGGCTACCGGCTTCATCGCCTACCACGCACTGATGCGCGGCGCTGCGCACTGACCGGCGCCGGGACGGCGCCCTGCACTGACCTGGACCGTCAGGACGCGTAGTCGACCAACGGCCACGGCGATCCAGGCACCGCGATAAACGTTGTGCGCGCACGGCATGCTCGAATCGCAGCGCAGGTACTGATCTCGCCCGCACGCAAGCTCAAATTGCCCGAACGCGTGTTGCCCGAGCTGGCGCTACCGCTTTGCGTTCACCCCTGCCGCAAGCACCGATGCCGAGCACCCGGCAAGGTGCAATCTCGTGTGGCGATCCTGCAGGGACTGACTGCACCCAAAAAAAAGGCCGCCAATGGCGGCCCTTTCGATCAGGCGCCTTGCAAGGCGCCTTCGCGTTGGCGGCGTACCGGCTTGGGCCGGCTCGGGAACGCATGCCGCACGATCCGCCACATCACCTGGCCGAACTGACGCGGCAGCGAGCCGGTGTTGTAGTGCTGGCCGTAGCGCGCACAGACCTGCTTCACCTCGACCGCAATCTGCGCGTAGCGATTGGCCGGCAGGTCCGGATAGAAGTGATGCTCGATCTGGTGGCTCAGATTGCCCGACAGCACGTTCATCAGCTTGCCACCGGTGAGGTTCGAGGAACCCCGCAGCTGACGCAGATACCAATGGCCGCGCGACTCGTTGCGGATCGACTCCTTCGGGAACACTTCCGCATCGGCGGTGAAGTGGCCGCAGAAGATGATCACGAAGGTCCAGATGCTGCGCAGCACGTTGGCGGCCAGGTTGCCCAGCAGCACGGTCAGGAAGAACGGGCCGGCCAGCAGCGGGAACACGATGTAGTCCTTGAGCATCTGGCGGCCCATCTTGCGGCCGACCGGCAGGAACGAGGCGCGCAATTCGGCCGCCTTCATCTTGCCGGCGAACCAGCGGCCCAGGCGCAGGTCCTGGATGGCCACGCCCCATTCGAACAGCAGCGCAAAGAACACCGCCACGAACGGCTGCAGCAGGTAGAACGGGCGCCAGCGCTGTTCGGGGAAGATGCGCAGCAGGCCGTAGCCGATGTCGTCGTCCATGCCGCGCACGTTGGTATAGGTGTGGTGCTTGAAGTTGTGCGTCTTGCGCCAGTTGTCGCCGGTGGCAACGATGTCCCACTCGTAGGTGTTGCCGTTGAGCTGCGGGTCGCCCATCCAGTCGTACTGGCCGTGCATGACGTTGTGGCCCAGCTCCATGTTCTCCAGGATCTTGGACAGGGTCAGCAGCACCACGCCGGCGATCCAGGCCGGGATCAGCACGCTGTGCACGAACGCGCCCAGGAACAGCAGCGCGCGACCGGCCACGCCGGTCCAGCGCACCGCCGCCACGATGCGGCGGATGTAACGCGCATCGGCGGCGCCGACCTGGCTCTGCACGCGGGCGCGGATGGCATCGAGCTCGTCGCCGAAGGACTGCAGTTCGGCAGCGGACAGGGCGCGGTTATGGACTCGGCTCATGAAGATTCCTTACAGATCCAGGATCAGGTCAGTGCTCGGGGCACTGATGCACAGGCGGACCTGTGCGGTGGGTTCGTTGCTGCGCTCACCGGTCAACAGGTGGCGCGTGGTGCCGGACTGGCGCGCGCAGGCGCAGCTGTTGCAGATGCCCATGCGGCAGCCGTACTTCGGGCGCAGGCCTTGCGCTTCCAGCCCTTCCAGCAGCGACTGGCCGCGCGGCAGGCTGAGCGTACGGCCACTGCGTGACAGCTGGACCTGCACGTCACCGGTTTCGCCGTCTTCCAGCGTCGGCACGCTGAAGGCTTCGGCCTGGAACGCGGCCACGCGGCCCTGCAGGCGTGCACGCGCCGCCTGCACGAAACCGCCCGGCCCGCAGACCATGACGTGACGGCTGGAGAGATCGGCGATCTGCTGCAACGGATAGGTATCGATGCGCGCCGCCGGCGTGGCGCCTTCGCGGGTGGTCAGCAGCCGTACGCGCAAGCGCGGATGGGCGGCGGCCATCGCCTCGAATTCGTCGACGAAGCAGGCTTCGTCGCGCTGGCGCACCCAGTACAGCAGGTCCACGTCCATCGGCATGCCGGCCTGCGCGGCGGCCTGCAGCAGCGCGCGCATCGGGGTGATGCCCGAGCCGGCAGCAAGCAGCAACAGCGGCGTCGGGGTGGTCGGCAGCAGCATGTCGCCGAAGGCCGGATCCAGCGACACCACCGTCCCGATCGGCGCAGCGCCGGCCAGGTAGCGGCTGACCAGACCGCCCTCGATCGCCTTGACGGTGATCGCCAGGCGGCCATCGGCCAGCACGGTCGGGCTATAGCTGCGCAGCAGGCGGCGGCCGTCGATCTCCACGCCCAGGCTCACGTGCTGGCCGGCCTGCAGGCCCTGCCAGTGGCCATTGGGCCGCAGCACCAGGGTCACCGCGTCGCGGCTGGCGGCCGTGCGCGCGACCAGGCGGGCCATCGGCCGTTCCAGCGTCCACAGCGGGTTGAGCCGGGTCGCCCAGAAGTCGAACAGCTGCGGCGACACCAGCCGGCGCGCCAGACGCGTCGGCAATGGGGACTTGGACTTGGGAGGAGATGCCAGGTTCATGGATTGCACTATACGCATGCATGCACAGCCGTGTATACAGTTGTATATCGATCAGAGGAGCTATGATTCAGGCCCACGCCTAGCTGCTGCCTCATGACCTCCATCGCCCTGCCTTCCCAAGACGCGCCGCCGTCACGCAAGCCGGCGATTTCACGCGAGGACCTGATCGCCGCGGCGCTGTCGCTGATCGGACCGCATCGCAGCCTGTCCACGCTGAGCCTGCGCGAGGTGGCACGCGAAGCCGGCATCGCGCCGAACAGCTTCTACCGCCAGTTCCGCGACATGGACGAGCTGGCGGTGGCCTTGATCGATCTGGCCGGGCGTTCGTTGCGCACCATCATCGGCCAGGCCCGCCAGCGCGCCACCTCCACCGACCGCAGCGTCATCCGCGTGTCGGTCGAAGCCTTCATGGAGCAGCTGCGCGCCGACGACAAGTTGCTGCATGTGCTGCTGCGCGAAGGCGCGGTGGGCTCGGATGCATTCAAGCAGGCCGTGGAGCGCGAGCTCAGCTATTTCGAAGACGAGCTGCGGGTGGACCTGATTCGCCTGGCCGCCGCCGACAATGCCAAGCTGCATGCACCGGCGCTGGTGTCCAAGGCGATCACCCGGCTGGTATTTGCGATGGGCGCGGTGGCGATGGACTCGCCGCCGGAAAAAGATCCCGAGCTGATCGAACAGATCTCGCAGATGCTGCGCATGATCTTGACCGGCGCACGTACCTTGGGCACACACGGCGGGTGAGCGTGGTTGACGTTGGAAGCGGCGTGCCTGCCTCGCTTTCATCGATGATGCTCGAGCGTTGAGTGTTGAGGGCTGCAGCCCGGCTGGCTGCGGATGGATTGCATCGCACGTCTGCACTGTCATCGCGTCAATGACCTTGTGGTCATGCTGGCATCGTCCACCTGCGTTGCCGCGTCGAGCATCGTTCAAGCGCCCGTGCATCGACATGGCCGCAGGTACTGCGTTTCGCACAGCCAGCCAGAAATAGCGATCGCTGAAACATCTGTAGTGCCTGCTTTCGAAGGCATTTCGATGACCTGCGGGGCAATACGGCCGCATCTTCTGAAGGCCACCGCTTTGTAGAAATACGCTTGGCGTTATCGGCTGACCTCTTGGTACAGATTATCCGTACACACCAACCACGTAAGGCCATTCGATAAATCAATACACCTGCAGTGCAAGCTTGCTTGAGCGCGATATTGCAGGCTGGCGCCAGCGACCTCATCCATACCGACAGATGCACAGTTCAGTCTTGTCGCGACGGCACTCACGTCCAAGCACACGCGTTTCACTCCTCGCTGGCCAAGGTGGCGCCACGTTCGCGATCTGCTCGACAGACGCACCTACAGCCACCCCGGAGACGACATGAGCAACCACGATACCCCTCTCGACAAGCAGGAACGCAAGGCCGAAGCACAGGATTTGAATCGTGATCCGATCTCCGGCGCACCCGGTTCGCATCCGGTAGGCGTGGGTGTGGGCGGCGTTGCAGGCGGCGCTGCCGCAGGCGCGCTGGCCGGTACGGTGTTCGGCCCGCTGGGCACCCTGATCGGCGCTGCGGTGGGCGTGGTGGCCGGCGCTGCAGCCGGCAAGGGCGTGGCCGAGCGCCTGGACCCGACAGTGGAAACCGAATACTGGCGCCAGGAATATCAGAACCGTCCTTACTACAAGGAAGGCACCGATTACGACCGCGATTACGCCACCGTGTACGGCTTCGGCCTGCAGGCGCGCGAAACGCGCCCAACCAGCACCTGGGAAGAAACCGAAGCGACCCTGGCCGGCGAGTGGCCGCGCAATCGCGGCGAATCGCGGCTGGAATGGGAAGAAGCGCGCCTTGCTGCGCGCGATGCCTGGGAGCGCGCCGATCGCACCCATAGCGTCTATCGCGAGGGCGACACGCATTACGAAGGCCGCTTCGACAGCGCGAGCTATCGCGATGCCGAGTATTCCTATGACGATTATCGTCCGGCCTATCGTTATGGCATGCAGGCGCGTCAGCAACACGCCGGCCGCCAGTGGGACGACCATCTGGAACGCGACCTGGGCGACGGCTGGGACCGGTTCAAGTCCAACTCGCGCCTGAGCTGGGAAAAGGCCAAGCACGCAGTGCGCGAAGCCTTCGATTCCGAGCATCACGGTGATGCGGCACGTCGCAACCCGACCGACCCGCGCGTCTAAGCTCATACGGCCTGGCGCCGAGCCAGGTTGAAGTCTTGGAAGAAGAACGGGCTCCACGGGCCCGTTCTTCTTTGTGGAAAGCACTGCCATGCACGAGGCGTTCTAGCCAACGCGCGAATCAGCTGGAACTGTTCTCCACCGCACGGATATCGCCACGGAATTCATTCGTGCCCTGCCCCGGCGAGGAGAGCGCATCGCTCTGCTGCTTGAGCCTGTGCTTGCGCGCGGCCACCACTTCCTTGGCCAGGGCGATGCGCCGGCCGACCACCATCTCGGTCAGCCAGTCGATCAGCGTGCGCGTATATTCCTGCTGGTGTTCCTTGACGCTCAATGCGTGATCGGCACCGGCAATCACGCGCGCGCTCAGCGAGCGCGCATTGACGAAGGCATTGGCGTAGTTGCGCAATACCGGATGCGGCACGATCACATCGTGTTGCGCCTCCACCAACAGCACATCGCCTTTGTAATCGGCACAGGCGGCCAGGGCGATATTGTCGTCGGGGGTCAGCACGCGTTGCCGGTAGTCCATCAACTCCGGATCGGCGTTGAGGCTCACCTTGGGGTGATCCCAGTGCTCGTCCTTGTAGAGCGCGGGCGAGCGTAACGCCAGCCATTCCACCGGGCGTTCGCGCGTCAGCAATGCCGACAGGTAGCCGCCGTAACTGAGCCCGACCACCGCAATCGACTGCGGATCGACGTACGGCAGGCCAGCGAGCTGATCGTAGGCGGCCTTGATATCGTCCAGGTTCTGCGCGCGTGTCACGCTCTGGCGCATCGATGCATAGCCTTCGTGACCGCGCAGGTCGAAGGTCATGCAGATGCAGCCAAGGCCGACCGCTTCGCGCGCACGCACCAGGCTGTGATGCTGGCTGCCGCCCCAACCATGGACGAACAACACCGCGGGAATGCCGGTGGGCGTCAGCAAGGTGCCGCTGAGTTCGTCCTGGTCGACCGGGATCTGGATGCTGGAAAGTTTGGCTTCCATTATGGGGTGGATACCCTCCTGTATTTGAAGCGCGGACCCGGCCCGGCGCGCTCTGCGCGGTAGTAGATCTGCGCATCCGCGGGCGGTTCGCCCTGATAGATCTCATGCGTGGATGCGTGCACCCACTGCAAGCTGGCGTCATCCTGGAAGCTGGAGATCGCGGCAAGCTCGGCCGGTGTCGCGCCGCCGACCCGCCAGGATTGCTCCAGCACACCGCAGACCGGACCGGCCTGCCCGTCGTCGCCACTGACCACGTCGTAGTTGCGCCGCGAGATGTGCAACCCAGGATAGGCGGCGGTGATGAATCGATCGTATCTGCAGGCCTGCTCGACCACGCGCTGTTGCAGCGACGGAAGCGCGGTCGCGGCCAGTGCCTCGAGCGATCCGCGATACACATGCAGCGACGAGCCGCCGTAGACCTCTTCATCCTGCATGTTGCGCACGCTGCATTGCGTGCCGTAATAGGCAATCTGGACACCCGCAAGGCAGAGCTCGCCCACGCTATGCGTCACGGGCTGCAGGATGTTGCGCTCCAGCACCGCGCCATGCGTGCGCAAATAATGCTCCGGCAGGCTGTCCAGCACCTGCGCGAGGTGCGCTGCACCGGCGATACGCCATTGGCCGTTGCCACCCACGCCAGTCGGCAGCTTCAGTCGCACACCGCCATCCGGAAGCAGGAGCTCCAATGTACGCAGGGCATCGATGCGCGAAAATACCGTATAGCCCGCCAATGTGGCCGGAATCAGTGCAGTGGCCAGCGTCTGGTTCCATCCGGCGATGCTGGCTGCATGGTCGGCAATGAGCGGGTGGCCGATCACCTTGGTCGCCAGGAAGGCATGCGGCACGATGCCGCCCAGCAAATCCGCCGCGTCATCGATACCGAGTCCATGCGCCTGTTCCGAGGTCAAGGTCTCATCGGGCACATGAAACACGGTCTCAGGGACAGCATGCTTGAAGTCACCGGCGTGCCCTGCGCCGCGCACGCCCAGCAAGCGTGCGATTTCGCCGCAGACCCAGGCGTGCGTGGCACGCTCATGACCGTCCTCGGGCACCGGACGCGTGACATGCCCCACGACCCGGCAGTACTGCCTGTGCGCCATCACGTCTCCCCTCGCAGCGTCGAGCCGCGTGCCGTTGCTGGCTTGTTCAAACAGTTGAGACGCACGCGGGCATTGATGCAGCGCTATGCGATGCCCGGGAGAACCGGCTTATTTCAGCGTCAGATAGAACGCAAACACGATCGCAAGGACGACGATCAAGCTGATGGCGACACGTCCCCCTCGTAGCTCCACCAAGGCATGCCACCACACGCGTGCTTCGGAGGTACCGCTGGCGGCTTGCGGCTTACGGCTGCTTTCGCTGTCCTGCATCCTGAGTACTCTCATCTCCCTAAAGTCATCCCACATCCTAAGCATCAGACGTTACACAAGTGTGGAACGATTCAGAATCTTCCGTAAATTGCGGCATTGCGCAGGCGTTTTCTCGCTCATCAATGCAGCCACCAGCCGATACGCGATGGCAAGTCTCACACCTCGATTGCCGACATTGCAGCCAATGCAATCGATTGCTGGCTATTGCTCAGCACGACGCTACGGCTTCGATCACAACTGCAGTTCTCGCGAGACATTGCCTGCATACGTAGCGTGTAGAGGCGCAAATGCAAGCTGACCAGTTAAGCACGCACCACTGCAGTGCGTTGAATAGTCGGGTTCGATGATCATTCGTTGACACAGCCGCAGTTACCCTGCATGTCAAGTTTGTTTAACCCGGACCACGCGAAGTCATGAGCAGAGACCCATCCGTCATCGATGTACAAGCCGAAATCGCGCATTGGCAGGCGCGGCACGCGCAGGGCAACCTGGGTGCAGGCAAGTTCAGCGAATTGTCCCCGGTGGTGAAAATGGCCTGCGATATCTACCTGCAGGCACCGCGTTCGAGCGATCAGGAACGTCTGCGCCTGTTTCGCGACCGCCTGGAACATCACTTCATTTCATCCAGCACCCAGTCCAATTACGAGCAATTGGCCACCGACTGCTGGCAGCGGCTGGGTGCACGCAATAGTTGAGCAGTATGTATTGAGCAAGACCGTTACTCATTGGAGAGCATCATGAAAACCCCGTATCAAGTGCAGCAGGAGCTGGAACGATTGGAGCGGTTGGTTCCGCACATCGTCAGCGACCAGGGCGACCGCGCGGAGGACATCCTAGGCTTCCATGTCGCCAGCTTGTTGGGCAGTGCCCCGGCTAGCGAACACGCTTTGATTCGCGAGCGCACCGCACGCATGGCGCGCGTGTGCCGCACCGCACAGGACAGCGTGCGTCCGCCAGCCAGACCGTTGGGCCTTGGCGCAGCCGCCCAGGCGCAGCTGGCCTGACCGGCAGGCGCCGATCCACGCATCACCGGAGCCGCGTAGCGGCTCCTTTGCATTTCACCGTCGGCAGTATTGGCCGCATTCTTTTAGGACCTCCATGAAATCCCTTCTTGTCGCGACATCACTCCTTGCCGTGCTCTCCCTGACCGCCTGCGATCGCCCCGGCGGCGATGCCTCGCGGACTGCGCCGGCAGTATCGCCCGAACCGACTGCCGCACCGGTCAGCGGCACCGGCGCTGCCGAACTGGCCAAGGGCGATCCCGCCGTGCTCGGCGTGCTGGCGGCGCTGGATGAAAACGAGATCGCGCTGGCCAAGCAGGCCATCTCCCAGGATCTGGGCGGTGCGACCGACACCTTCGCCAAGCAGTTGCTGCACGACCACGAAGCCAACCTGGAAAAGAGCAAGGCACTGGGTGCCACCGACAGCCCGCGCGCCGATGCAATGCGCGCCAAGGGCAAGGCAGCGGTGGACGCACTGGCAAAGACAGCGACCCTGCCCGATGGCAAGGACGCCTACCGCAATGCCTTCCTGCGCACGATGGTCAGCGACCACGGCGACACCATCAAGATCATCGACGCCGAACTGCTGCCCGCCGCCGAAAGCGCGCCGGTCAAGCAGCATCTGGAAGAAAGCCGGCGCGTGGTGTCGGCGCACTTCGAGCGTGCCCACGCGGTGTCATCCTCGCGCTGAGCCTGTTGCAGCGTCTGCAAGCACCCAACGCGCCGGCCTGTCCGGCGCGTTGGCGTTTGGGCCTTGCTGGTCTTTACTGGTGGACGCGCGCTGCGCCCGGCCGCCGTCCTGGTGTCGCACACGGCCATCGCAGCGGGTGCAGCAGCGACTTCACTTTGCAGCAGGCAGCGCTGGCCTATCGTGCCGCATCGATTCGGCGCAGGAATGTCCCATGCAGTTGCTCATCACCGGCGGCACCGGGTTCATCGGCCAGGCCTTGTGTCCGGCACTGGTGCAGGCCGGGCACCAGGTCAGCGTGTTGACCCGCGACCTGCGGCGCGCAGCGCGTCGCCTGCCCGGCATGACCGTGGTGGACACGCTGGACGGGGTGCAGGCCGATGCGGTCATCAATCTGGCGGGCGAGCCGCTGGCGGCCGGCCGCTGGACCGATGCGCGCAAGCAGCGCTTCCGCGCATCGCGCCTGGGCATCACCGGCCAGCTGCATGCCTGGATCGCGCAGCAGCCGGCCGAACGGCGCCCGGCGGTGCTGATTTCCGGCTCGGCGGTAGGCTATTACGGCGAGCGGGGCGACAGCGTCCTGACCGAGGCGGACCACGCCGGCAACGATTTCTCTGCGCAGCTGTGCCGCGACTGGGAAGCCGAAGCGGCAAAGATCGGCGCACTCGGCCCGCGCGTGAGCTGGGTCCGCACCGGCATCGTGCTCGACCGCGACGGCGGCGCCCTGGCCCGCATGCTGCCGGCGTTCCGCTTCGGCGGCGGCGGCCCGTTCGGCGATGGCCGCCACTGGATGAGCTGGATCCACCGCGCCGACATGGTGGCCTTGCTGCTGTGGTTGCTGGAACACGGCCAGCCCGGCGCCTACAACGCCACCGCACCGACCCCGGTCACCAATGCCGAGTTCGCGCGCACCCTGGCCCACGTGCTGCATCGCCCGGCACTGCTGGCGCTGCCGGCCGGCCTGCTGCGGCTGGGCTTCGGCGAGATGGCCGAGCTGCTGCTGATCAGCCAGCGCGTGCTGCCGCAACGCGCGCTGGATGCCGGCTTCCGCTTCCAGTATGTCCATCTGGAAGCGGCGTTGCGCGCCATCCTGCAGCGCTAGCGCCTGCGTGGCCCTGGGGCCCTGCGCAATGGCAGGGCTGCCGGCCGCCTGTAACGGCACGGAGGGCCATGCACTAATATTTGCCTAACGACCATCTCCGACAGTGCTGCCGATCTCGGACTGGCCCTGGGCCCGGCGGAACACCTATGCACCTGCTGCTTGTCGAAGACGACACCATGCTGGCCAACGCGATCTGCGATGGCGTCCGCCAGCAGTCCTGGACCATCGACCACGTCGGCAGCGCCAATGCCGCCAAGACCGTGCTGGTGGACCACCGCTACACCGCGGTGCTGCTGGATATCGGCCTGCCGGGCGAGTCCGGGCTGACGGTGATCCGCTTCATGCGCGGCCATTACGACGCCACGCCGGTGATCGCACTGACCGCGCGCGGCCAGCTCACCGACCGCATCCGCGGCCTGGATGCCGGTGCCGACGACTATCTGGTCAAACCGTTCCAGTTCGACGAGCTGATGGCTCGGCTGCGTGCGATCACCCGGCGCAGCCAGGGACGCGTGGTGCCGCTGCTCACGCAGGGCGATGTCTGCGTGGACCCGAGCAGCCGCAAGGTCACCCGCGACGGCAAGTGGGTGGCGCTGAGCGCGCACGAATACCGCCTGCTGCTGGCGCTGATGGAACGCGCCGGGCGCGTGGTCACCAAGGATCAACTGGAAGAAGGCGTCTACGGCGGTCCGTCCGAAGGCGGCAGCAACATGATTGCGGTATACGTGCACCAGCTGCGCCGCAAGCTCGGCGACGAGCTGATCTCCACGGTGTATGGCCAGGGCTACATGGTCGGCAAGGCACCGGAATGAAATCGCTGCAGGCACGCATGCTGGCGGCGCTGGCCGCAATCGTGTTGTTGAGCTGGTCCACCTCGTTGTGGATCCTGGTCGCCCTGGTCACCCAGGGCCATCACAGCGTGTTCGAGCAGGAGCTCAACATGTTCGGCGACCAGTTGATCAGCGCCCTGCCCGATGCGCTGGAGCACCGCTTCGATACGCAAGCGGAGCCGCCGGCCGCGGTCGATACGCACACCCCGATCGGCAATGTGTCCTCGCGCATGAGCTTCAAGCAGACCTTGATTGCGATGGTGCTCAACACCTTGCAACTGGGGGTATTGGGCGTGCTGGTGTGGTGGGCGGTCCGCACCTCGCTCGCACCGCTGCGCGCCATCTCCGGCGCCATCGCGCAACGCACCGGGCTGGAAACCGAACCGGTGCCGCTGGCGCAGGTGCCGGACGAGATTCGCCCGCTGATCGGCTCCTTCAATTCGCTGCTGGCCCGCGTGGAAAAGACCGTGCAGGCCGAGCGCGATTTCGTGGCAGACGCCGCGCACGAACTGCGCACCCCGCTGTCTGCGCTGCATGCCTACGCCGAGGTCGCGCTGCGCGCACCCACGCTGGAGGCCAAGGACGCGGCGCTGCAGCAGCTGCTGGAAACCGCGCGCCGCAGCAATCGGCTGGCCGAGCAATTGCTGGATCTGGCACGGCTGGATGCAGGCATCAGTTCGGCGGCGTACCAGCAGGTGGACATGGGCGAGCTGATCTCGCATGTGCTGGACGAATTCAGCGTGCAGGCCGAGGCCCGCCACGTCAATCTGCAGGTGGAAGCATCGCCGTGCCTGCTGCGTTGCGACGTGGATGCGGTGGGCATCCTGATCCGCAACCTGGTCGACAACGCCATCCGCTATGGCCGGCCTCATGGCATGGTGGAAGTGAGTTGCGGCTACTGCCTGCGCGCCGATGCGCTGCATCCGTTCGTGCAGGTCAGCGATGACGGCCCGGGCGTGCCGGAGAGTGCCCACGCGTCCATCTTCGAACGCTTCTACCGGGTTGCCGGCAGCCAGGTGCAGGGCAGCGGGATCGGGCTGTCGCTGGTGGCCGGCATCGCGCGCCTGCACGAAGCCAGCATCGAAACCTGCGAAGGCCACGAGGGCCGCGGCCTGTGCGTGCGCGTGGTGTTCGCCAGCGAGGGCGTGCGCCGCACCGGCTGAACGCAGGTGGCGCGTGGCGATCGCCCAGCGCCCAACCCAATAAGTTTCCAACACCCGCTGCCTACAGTGCACTCACCGCACGCATCCAGGATGCATGGTGATGTTTCACTCGATCCGTTCCACCCCGCTCTCTCCCGCCGCCATCGCGCTGCTGGCACCGCATACGGCTGCCAACGACAGCGTTGCCCCTGCCCCGGTCGCCGATGTCCTACTGCTGGACTTTCGCTGTGGCCGCACCGGCACGCGCAATCGCGACATCTGGAGCGAACTGCCGGATATCCGCAGCGCGCGTCAGGCGCGCCGGCTGCAGCAGTGGGCCAAGAGCGGGGTGTTGTTCACTGCCGCCGCCGTGGTGTTTGCGCTGGCGGTGGCCAGCTATCTGATGCATTGAGCGCGCGGCCCCGTTCGCGCGTGCTTGCCCCTATCTGCTTCCTCTCCAGGTATTTGCCCATGTCGTTGCATTCCCTTGTCCGTTGCTGCGCGCTGCTGGTTGTCGGCGTGACGCTGATCGGTTGTGCCAGTACGCGCCCGATGCCGTACAGCCAGCTGCCGTCTTCAAGCTATCTGCGTCCGCACGATGGCAGCCGTGGTGACCGCATGCCATACGCCTACCAGGGCGAGGTGGATTGGACGCGCTACCGCGCCGCACTGATCGAGCCGGTCAGCATCTATCGCGGTCCTGACGCGCAATTCGAAGACGTGCCCGAGCAGGACAAACGCATGCTCGCCGATTACATGCAACAGGAGTTCGGCAATGCGATCGGGCAGCGTTGGCAGCGCGCGACGGTGGCCGGTCGCGACACCTTGCGCGTGCGCATCAGCCTGACCGGTGCCAAGCCCAGCAAGCGGGTGCTGGGCACCTTCATGAAGGTGGATCTGGGTGGCGGTTCCTATAACGCGGTGCAGGCCGCACGCGGCAAGGAAGGCGCGTTTTCCGGCTCGGTCAGCTACGCGGTGGAAATCTTCGACGCGCAGAGCAACCGCCTGCTCGCCGCCTATGTCGAAAAACAGTATCCGAGCGCAATGAACATCAAGGCCAGCCTGGGCGCCTACGACGCCGCCAAGGCAGGTATTCGCAAGGGCGCCGAGCAGTTGGTCAAGGGAATGGAGTAGCTGGGATTCGGGATTCGGGATTCGGGATTCGGGATTCGGGATTCGGGATTCGGGATTCGGGAATCGGGAATCGGGAATCGGATTAGCGGAAGCGATGGCTTCCAGTTTCCTTCTCCCATCGGGAGGAGGTGCTCCGCAGGGGCGGATGAGGGTACGGGCGAAGCCTCGCGACGACATGCGGCTTCGTCGGTTTCACGCTACCGCCGCTGCACACCCAACCCATTCTTGCAGCGCAGGCGCTCAAGGACGCGCGCCCATGGCGTGCAAGCCGTACCTTCTCGCTCCGTGAGGAGCGTGGCTTGATGTCCCGCATCTGGCGAGCGGTGCGGACAGATGCCCATCCGGTTCAAATGTCAGATCCAGTCACTTGCCCGATCACATGAGCGCAGCAAGCAAGGGACCGCCTCGTTAACGGTCACACCACAGAAAAGGCCGGCGCTGTACAGACAGCGCCGGCCTTTGTCAGTCTGCACGGCCAACGCGTCGTCAGCGTGCAATGCCATCTCGGCGTTGCAGCATCAACGCGTCACGCGCTTGGCCACTTTCTTGCCAACCGCCTTGCGGGCGGCGGTGGTCTTGGCCACGGCGCGCGTAGCCGGGGTCTTGGTGACCTTGGCAGCCTTCTTCAGGGTGGTCTTGGTCACCGCCTTCTTGAGCGGGGCCTTTTTCACTGCTGCCTGTTTGGTGGCGGTCTGCTTGGCCACCGGTGCCTTCTTGGCGGCGGGCTTGACGATGGTCTTGGCGACCGGCTTCTTGACCGGGGCCGCCTTGGCCGCAGCCTTCTTCGCTGCCGCACGCGCGCCCACCGTGGCCACTGCGCTCTTGCGCGCTGCGCTCTTGGCCGCGGTCTTGGCACTCAGTGCTGCGGCTTCGGCCTTGGCATTGGCCTTGGCGGTTTCCAGCTTCTGCTTGGCGCTGGCCTTGGTGTTGGCCAGTTTCTTCTTGGCAGCATCGGTGGTGCTGCTCAGCTTCTGCTTGGCGGCATCCTTGGTAGATGCAAGCTTCTGCTTGGCAGCGTCCTTGGTGGCGGTCAACTTGTCCTTGGCGGCCTCCTTGCCCGACACCAGCGAGCGCTTGGTCTTGGCCACGCTGCGCTTGACCGCGGTGGCTGCATCGCCAGCCCTTTCGACGACGCGCTGTTCGACCTTGACCACGGCCTTGCGGGCCTTGGCGACGCGGGTCTTGGCCTCTGCCACCGCCGTGCCGGCCGCGTCCTGCACGCTGGCCACCGCGTCGCTGGTGGTGCTGGCGATGGTCTCGCCCAGTTCGGTGGCAGTGCTCTTGACGCTATCGACAGCCTCGGACAGGGTTGCCGTCACACCATTGCCGTTGCTCATAGGACCCTCCTTAAGGGCATCAGTGCTGAAAACGCGGGCGATGCGCAGCGGCATGCGTATGCTGAACAGGCATCGGATCAAGCGGACGCTACGCCGGGCTCAAGCGACTGTCAACGCAGCGCCGGCAAGGGCTCGGCGGCGCTTTCACCAGGCGTTAAATTGCCCGCTGGCACTCTCGTTCAGCTTGATTTACGCAGTCAGACGCCCTATTCCTCTTCCACCGCGTAACCCGGACTCGTTGCATGCGCCCGCTGCCCACCTTGCTGACCCTTTCCCTGGCCGCTGCCTTCGGCGGATTTGCCGCCACCGGCATCAACGCCTGGATGGACAACCGCGCCGAGGCCGCACCGGCCGGTGCCTCCACTACCTTTAGCTTGCCCGCGGCCGCCGCGTTGCCGGCCGCCGTCGCCGGGCAACCGGTGCCGTCGCTGGCGCCGATGCTGCAACAGGCGATGCCGGCGGTGGTGAGCGTCAATACCAAGCAAGTGGTGCGCGTGCGCAACCCGTTCTTCAACGACCCGATCCTGCGCCGGCTGTTTCCGCAGGTGCCGCAGGACCGCATCAACGAGTCGCTGGGTTCTGGCGTGATCATCGATGCGCAAAAAGGCTATGTGCTGACCAATCACCACGTCATCGAAAATGCTGACGATGTGCAGGTGACGCTTGGCGACGGGCGCACGGTCAAGGCCGATTTCATCGGCTCCGATGCCGATACCGATATCGCGCTGATCCGCATCAAGGCCGACAACCTTACCGACATCAAGCTGGCCGACAGCAATGCGCTGCGCGTGGGTGACTTCGTGGTGGCGATCGGCAACCCGTTCGGCTTCACCCAGACGGTGACCTCCGGCATCGTCTCGGCAGTGGGCCGCAGCGGTATTCGCGGGCTGGGCTACCAGAATTTCATCCAGACCGATGCCTCGATCAATCCGGGTAACTCCGGCGGTGCGCTGGTCAACCTGCAGGGCCAGTTGGTAGGCATCAATACCGCCAGCTTCAATCCCCAGGGCAGCATGGCCGGCAATATCGGCCTGGGTCTGGCGATCCCCTCCAACCTGGCGCGCAATGTGGTGGAGCAATTGGTGACCAAGGGCGTGGTGGTGCGTGGCACGCTCGGGCTGGAAACCCAGAACCTCACCCAGCAGATGCTGCAGGGCCTGGGTGTGGATTCGTTGCGGGGTGCGCTGGTGACGCGTGTGTTGCCAGGGTCCGCTGCGGCCGCCGCAGGTGTGCAGCCGGGCGATGTGGTGGTGGCGGCAAACGACCAGCGCGTGGACAGTGCAGAAGCGCTGCACAACTATGAAGGCCTGCAGGCGGTTGGTAGCCCGGTCAGGCTGGAGATTCGCCGCGATGGCAAACCGCTCACCCTCACCGCCAAACTGAAAGAGCAGGACCGCGCAGTCACCGGCGACATGCTCGACCCACGCCTGGGCGGCGCCACCTTCGTTGACCTGCCCGAATCGCTGCGGCAGTCCGGCATTACCGGCGTCATGGTCAGCGAGGTCAAACGCGGCGGTCGTGCCGCAGCCAATGGTCTGGTCAGCGGCGATGTGATCGTGGCCAGCAGCGTGGGCGAGTTTGCCGATCTGGCCAGCTGGCGCGCCAATTTCCAGCGCAAGCCGCAGCAACTGGTCGTGCGCATCCTGCGTGGCAACGCGCAATACGACGCGTTGATGCGTTGACGTGGCGTGCACTGCCATCGGCGTGCACTAACACCTCCTACACCGCAGCGATGCTATTGCTGCACCACGCCCGCATGCTGTCGCGGCTGCCATCAATGACCGAAGGAGATATCACATGAGCCCCACCAATACCGACCAGCTGAAAGAAAACCTGAGCGAAGCCGGCACCCACCTGAAGTCTGCCGCCAGCGCCGCAGGCGAAGCCGTCAAGGGCGCCACCAGCGCTGCAGGCGATGAGCTCAAGCTCGGTCGCGCCAACGTCAAGGCTGAGCTTTCCGACACTGCACTGGCCGGCATGGCTGCTGCCGAGTTCGGCGGCGCCGCTGCCAAGGAGCAACTCGACGTGCTGGTCAGCAAGGGCAACGACCTGTTGGAAAGCGCAACCGATCTGATTCGTGAGCGCCCGCTGGCTGCGTTCGGTGTTGCGTTTGCGACCGGCTGGATCATTGCCAAGCTGGCACGCAGCAACGACAACTAAGCCGTGAGCGACCAGGCCTCTACAGCTGCCGCCTCCGACGCGCCCAACGCGCGGCCGGAAACGCCAGGACTGGACGAAAGCGTACGTGCGGTCGGCGCAGCCGGCCGCGCCACGCTGGGCTCGGCCAAGGACACCAGCCGCGCGTTGCGCCGACTGGTGTCGGCCGACTTGCAACTTGCACGCAGTGCCTTCGGGCGTGGACTGGCCTGGGCATGCGTTGCCGTGGTCTTCGGCGCGTCGTCGTGGCTGTTGCTGGCAGGTGCAATCATCGCGCTGCTGCAACGCGCCGGCCTGTCGTGGTTCCAGGCGATGTTTTTCACCGCATTGGCCAGCTTGTTGGTCACCGGTATTGCGGCGTGGCGGGTGTTCTTCTACTTCGACCATACCGGCCTGAATGCAACACGTCGTCAGCTGGTCAAGCTGGGCATCTTCGATGACAGCAACGACGACGACGATGCCCACGCATCGGCTGCCAATGGAGCACGCACATGAAGTTTGGCACCTTGCGTCAGCGCGTCGAACGCGCCGAATTCCTGGTGGAGGGGCGCGCTCAGGAAACGCGCCTGCATTGGGGACAATTGCGTGACACCTGGCGTGCTGGGTGGTCTCCGCTGCGAATCATGGTGGTTGGTTTCGGCCTGGGCTTTGTCACCGGCCGCAACGAACCGCAGGCGGCACTGGGCAGCATCGCCAGCAAGCTCGGCGGTATCCCGAAGATTCTGCAGATGATCAGCACGATCTCTGCACTGTTCACCGCACACCGTGCGCAGGAAGCCTCCGAGCAGGCCGAACGTGCCGCAGACAGTGCCGAAGAAGTCGCCGCCGATCCGCCGGTGACCGTGGTGCAGGCCCCGATCGACCGCGCCGCGTAATGAAGCTTTCCCGAGCGTCGCTCGGGATCACGCTGCGGATGTCTGCCGCCCGATGCGCGGCAGAGCCCGCTACCGGTGCTGTTAAGGACTGACGTTACGCGCACACCCTCTGTGCGCTGCGTTGACGTGTTCGGCTGATAATGGCCCACCGCTGGCAGCACGCCAGTCTGCTGCCAGGGCGCGCATGACTCTTCCCGTCGATTCTATGGATGCTGCCGCTGCGGCAGATTCACTCCCGCCGCCACCGGCACCACGCCCACGCGCACCGGTCTCGTTGGTGGTGCTGGCCACGCTTGCAGTGGGTTATACGCTGTGGGCTGCACAGACCATCATCCTGCCGGTGATGCTGGCCGCCTTCTTTGCCTTGATCGGCAACCCCATCCTGCGCGGTCTGCGCAAGCTGTACATCCCGCGCTTTCTCGGCGCCTTGATGGTGTTGTGCCTGGGCCTGGCCGGTACCGTGACACTGGCCGCGCAGCTGGCCGGGCCGGCCGCCGAGTGGGTGCAGCAGGCGCCCCGGCAGATGCGCCAAATCGCGCGCGACGTGCGCGATTTCACCAAGCCGGTGATGCAGGCCAACCAGGCCGCAGAAAACTTTGCACGCGCGGCCGGCGGCGATGGCCAGCGCAGCGTGCAGATCGTGCGCACGCAGATGGACGACCCCTACAAGGCGCTGGTGCGCACGCCGAAGCTGGCCGCCTCGGTGCTTGCGGTGGTGCTGCTGACGTTCTTCTTCATGGTCTACGGCGAAAGCCTGCAACGGCATGCGATCGCCTTGCTGCCCAACCGACAGCAGCAACGCTTCACCACCGAAATCATGCTGGACATCGAGCGCGAGGTCTCGCGCTACGTGCTCACCATCAGCGTGATCAATACGCTGGTCGGGCTGGTCTTCGCCGGCATTCTGTATGTGCTCAAGATTCCGCTTCCCGAAGCGCTGCTGTGGGGCACGGTGGTGGCGCTGCTCAACTTCGCGCCGTATGTGGGCCCGTTGATCGGTGTGATGCTGATGCTGCTGATGGGCTTTGTGGAATTCCGCACTACCTTGTCGGCGATGCTGCCGGCGATCCTGTACCTGGCACTGCACACCATCGAAGGCCAGGTGGTCACCCCGATCGTGCTCGGCCGCCGTATGGCGATCTCCCCGCTGATGCTGATCCTGGCGCTGATGCTGTTCGGCTGGCTATGGGGCATGGTCGGTTTGCTGCTGGCGGTACCGCTGCTGGTCTGCATCAAGATGGTGCTGAGCCGGGTGGAGGGAATGCAGCGTTGGGCCAGGCTGTTGGAGTAGCCGGGATTGGGGATTCGGCATTGGGGATTGGTAAACGCAACCGCGCAGTTGCCGTTGCCAATCCCCAATCCCGATTCCCCAATCCCAACGCAAGACCGTAAAATCTGGCGATGAGCTTCCAAATCAGCGCCATCACCCTCGACCTCGACGATACGTTGTGGCCCTTTGCGCCGATCGGGGCGCGGATCGACCAGGTGTTGTACGACTGGATGCGCGAGCACAGCCCGGTCACCGCCGAGCGGTTTCCGGTAGAGGCAATGCGCGAACTGCGCGAGCGCAGCTTTGCCGACAACCCGCACCTGCATCATGACCTCAGCGCGCTGCGGCGGTTGACGCTGGAAATGGCGCTGCGCGAGAGCGGCGGCGACCTGGCCTTGCTGGAGCCTGCGTACGACGTCTTCTACGCCGCGCGCAACCAGGTGGAGTGCTACCCGGATGCGCTGGACGCGCTGGCGCGTATCGCCGCGCATGTGCCGGTGGCGGCGCTCAGCAATGGCAATGCCGATCTGCAACGCATCGGGCTGATGCATCACTTCGCGTTTCAGCTGGGCTCGCGCGAGCACGGCAGCGCCAAGCCGGATCCGAGCATCTTCCTGGCCGCATGCGCGCGGCTGGAGGTGCCGCCGGCGCAGGTGCTGCATGTGGGCGACCACGTGCGCATGGACGTGCTGGGCGCGCTGGATGCCGGGCTGCGCGCCTGCTGGATCAACCGTGATGGAGTGCAGTGGTCGCACCCGACCCAGCAACCGGATCTGGAGTTCGACTCCATGACCGGGCTGGCCGACTGGCTGGACGCGCAGCAGCCGCACCCTGACCCCGCACACGCCGGCATCCGCCTTCCCGCCTGAGCCACTTTTTGCTCGGCGCATGGCGCCGCCTCCGAGGATTTCCATGTCGCAGCTCACCGGTTTCATCGATCCCAACGCCGCAGCCTTGCCGCTGCATGTGCTCGACCGCGAAGGCTTTGCACGTTGGTGCGCCGAGCAGCCCACGCACGTGCTGTCGTGGGCACAGGCGCAACGGTTCGATGCCGCGCCGGGCAGCGTGCTGTTGCTGCCGGGCGAACAGGGGCTGGCCGGCGCGGTGCTGGGCATCGGCGACCGCGCCGATGCCTACGCCTACGCGCATGCACCGATGGCGCTGCCGCCGGCCAGCCGCTGGATGCTGGCCAACACGCTGAGCGAGAGCGAGCAGGCGCTGCTGCACCTGGGCTGGGGCCTGGGTGCGTACCGCTTCTCGCGCTACCGCAAGGTACCGCGCGCACCGGCCGAACTGGCCGCCACGCCGACACCGCAGACACGCGCCTTGATCGAGGCCTGCATCCGCGTGCGCGACTGGGTCAATACGCCGACCGAGGACATGGGCCCGCAGCATCTGGAAGAGGCCACGCGCGCACTGGCGCAAACGCACGGCGCCCAGGTCGACGCCATCGTTGGCGAGCAATTGCTGGCGCAGAACTTCCCCACCATCCACGCGGTCGGGCGCGCCTCGCACCGGGCGCCGCGGCTGATCCAGTTGCAATGGGGCGATGCGGCGCATCCGCATCTGGTGCTGGTTGGTAAGGGCGTGTGCTTTGACACCGGCGGGCTGGATCTGAAGCCGGCCGATGGCATGCGCAACATGAAAAAGGATATGGGCGGCGCGGCACATGCCTTGGCGCTGGCCGGCCTGGTGATGGCGCAGCAGCTGCCGGTACGACTGACCCTGTTGATTGCCGCGGTGGAAAACGCTGTCGGCCCGGATGCGTTCCGCCCGGGCGAAGTCATCACCACCCGCGCCGGCGTCACGGTGGAAGTGGACAACACCGATGCCGAAGGCCGCCTGGTGCTGTGCGATGCACTGAGCTACGCCACCGAGCAGCGCCCCGATCTGATCCTGGATTTCGCAACGCTGACCGGTGCCGCACGCATCGCCTTGGGGCCGGACCTGCCCGCGCTGTTCGCCAACGACGATGCGCTGGCGCAGGCCTGGCTGCGTGCCGGCGAGCAGACCCGCGACCCGGTCTGGCGCATGCCGCTGTGGCGCCCGTATCTGCGTTACCTCAACAGCCACGTCGCCGACATGGCCAACGCCGGCTCGCGCATGGCCGGTGCGGTCACCGCCGCGCTGTACCTGGAGCGCTTTGTCGCGCCGGGCCAGCTGTGGGCGCATCTGGACGTGTATGCCTGGAACGACAGCGACCGCCCCGGCCGCCCGGCAGGCGGCGAGGCGCTGGCGCTGCGCTCGGCCTTTGCGATGCTCCAGCAACGCTACGGCGGCTGAGCTCGCCGCGCACGCAACGCATGCGGGCCATCAGCATGCGCCTCAAGTCGCGCCGGTCATCCCTGGCTGCGCAGCAACGGCGCGATCGTGCGCATGCGTGTCTGCGTCGCCGGGCCGACCAGCGCAAACGCGGTCTCGCCTTCGGCCCAGTACTGCGCCAGTAGACGGCCATCGCGCCGTTCGCCGGTGGGCATCGGCCCGCTGCGTGGACGCAGATACAGGCCGATACGCGCGCCGTCGGCATCGCTGTAGACCAGCATCGCTGCCGCGCCTTCGGGTGTGGAAAGCAACTGCCCGCCGCGCAGCACATAGCCCTGCGCACGCAGATCCGGCACCACACCGGCATTGCCGAAATGCGTGCGCAACCACGGCTCCAATTCCGTACGGCGCTGCACCTCCAACGCAACGCCCGGATGCGCGTCGACATCGGCAAACAGGCGGTAGGCGGCCACTGCATCAGCCATCGGCACGCGCTGAATGGCGAGCCGGCTCTCGCGCAACTGCCAGCCCAGCCCGGTGCCCAGGCCCAGCGCCAGCACGCAACTGGCGGCCATGGCCACCAGGGTCCGGCGGCGTTGCTGCAGGCCACGGCGAATCGCTGCAGGCGTCAGCGCCAGCGTGGCCATCTCCGGCTCCAGGCCGGCGTGCGCGGCGCGCAGCGCTTCGGCATCGCGTTTCCAGCCGGCCACGCGCGCGGCCTGCGCCGGGTGCGCCTGCAACCAGGCGGCCACCGCTGCCCGTTGCGCCGGCTCCAGCCGGCCATCGACATAGGCGTGCAGTGCGTGTTCGTCAGGCGGCGGCGTGCTGGTCATTTCAGGATCCTCAATGCAGGTGCGTGGTTCACATGCCCCTCGTTCAATGCACGCAGGCGTTCGCGCGCACGCGACAGCCGCGACATCACCGTGCCGATCGGGATGCCGAGAGTGTCGGCCACCTCGCGGTAACTGAAACCCTCCACGCTGACCAGGAGCAGCAAGGCGCGCTGTTCCGGCGGCAGCAACGCCAGGCTGGCCAGCATGGCGCGGCCGTCGTGCACCTGCTCGGCCGATGCGGACTGGCTGGGCTGCTGCGGTGCGAACAAGCCCACCACGCGCTGCCAGCGCGCGGCGCGGCGCTGCCCGTCCAGAAACTGCCGGTACAGGATGGCGAACAGCCACGGCTGCAGGGCCTCGGCGGTATGGCGGGTGCGCCAACGCCGCAGCGCACGTTCCAGCGTGGCCTGCACCAGGTCGTCGGCGCTGGCGGGCTCGCCGCTCAGCGAGCGCGCGAAGCGACGCAGCGCCGGCAGCACAGCACGCAGTTGGTCATCGTCCAGAGCATCCATCGGCAGGTTTGGTGGTGGCATCACAAAGTAGACGCGCTGGAGCGTGGACTATTCCCAAGTTCGATGCGCGTGCCACAAC
This sequence comes from Xanthomonas sp. NCPPB 2864, assembly GCF_056675615.1. NCBI lineage: Bacteria > Pseudomonadati > Pseudomonadota > Gammaproteobacteria > Lysobacterales > Lysobacteraceae > Xanthomonas > Xanthomonas sp. NCPPB 2864. Next base: position 130,140 of record NZ_JBWWVS010000008.1, on the reverse strand, counting down.
GCCTGGGCGATCACGGGAATAAGTCGGCCTGCACGTCGTCTCACTGCATCGACCACTCACCGCACCGACCCCTGGAGCCAGCCATGACCTTGCCACCTCCTTCCCCACCGCCACAGCATGGACGCGTTCGCGTGGCGCCCTTGCTGGGGATCGCCGCGATTGCCGGCGGCCTGGCGGTTGCGTTCGCCTGGACCGCCGGCTGGATCGGTGGCGACCGGCTGACCGCCGCGCGCATGACCGACACCATCGAGGCCAGCGGGCCGCCGCATCCGGGCTTTCGCCGCGCACATACCAAGGGCGTGTGTGTGAGCGGGGACTTCAAGTCCAGCGGCAAGGCCACCTGGCTGTCGTCGGCACGCATCTTCAGCCAGGCCAGTACGCCGGTACTCGGGCGCCTGTCGATCGGCGGCGGCGACCCGCATGGCGCCGATGGTGCGGCACGCGTACGCAGCATGGCATTGCTGTTGCGCAGCGACGACGGGCAGGAATGGCGCACCGCGATGAACAGTTTTCCGTTCTTCGTGGTGGCCACGCCGGCCGGTTTCCAGGCATTGAACGTGGCATCGCGGCCGGACCCGGCTACCGGCAAGCCAGATCCGGCCAAGCTGGCCGCGTTCGGCAAGCAGTATCCGGAAGCGGCCAAGTTCCAGCAGTGGGCCAAGACCGCACCGTGGTCCAACAGCTGGGCCAATACGCAATACAACGGGGTCAATGCGTTCCGCGCGATTGCCGCCGATGGACGCGAGCGCTACATCCGCTGGTCGATGCGTCCGCATACCCCGTTCCAGGAGCTCAGCGCCGAACAGCGCGCGCAGGCCGATGGCGATTTTCTCGCCACCGATCTGGACACGCGCCTGGCGCAGGGGCCGCTGCGTTGGGACCTGGTGCTGACCATGGCCGAGCCGGGCGATGCGGTGGACGATCCCTCGCAGCCATGGCCGGAAAGCCGCAAGCAGATCGTCGCCGGCACGGTATCGATCGATCATGCCGAGCCGCAGGCCACCGGCCCGTGCCGCGACCTGAATTACGACCCGCTGATCCTGCCCAAGGGCATTGCCGGATCCAACGACCCGATCCTGGCGGCGCGCTCGTCGGTGTATTCGCAATCGTTCAACCGGCGCGAGCATGAGATCGCCAATGGCACAGGCAGCGCCGCCACCGGCCAGGGAGCACGCCAATGAGCAGCCATACCCACTTCAATCTGCCCGCACGCGTGCTGCACTGGTTGATGGCCGCGATGATCCTGACCATGCTGTTCGTCGGCGTGGGCATGGTGGCTTCGGTGACGCAGCGGCCGTGGTTGATCGATCTGCATCGCCCCTTGGGCATTGCGATCCTGATCCTTGCGGTGCTGCGCCTGATCAATCGCCTGCGCAACCGCCCGCCACCGCTGCCGGCCGACCTGCCGGCCTGGCAGAAGGCCGCGGCGACCGCTTCGCACTGGTTGTTGTATGCGCTGATGCTGGGCATGCCGTTGATCGGCTGGGCGATGCTGTCGGCCGGCGCTTATCCGATCGTGCTATGGCCGGGCGCGAACCTGCCGGCGATCGCGCCGCACGATCCTGCGCTGTACGCCTGGTTGCGGAGCGCGCACGGCTGGTTGGCGTACCTGTTGTTCGCCACCGTGCTGGGGCATCTGAGCGCGGCGCTGTTCCATGCCTGGGTGCGCCGCGATGGCGTGTTTTCCAGCATGGCGCGTGGCGAGCGGTCTGCGCGTTGATGGATGGCTGCTGGCTCCCTTCTCCCGCCGGGAGAAGGTGCCCCGCAAGGACGGATGCGGGTGCGGGCGAAGCATCGGGTTGACCGCCATCTGGAGTGGCGTTGCCGCGCACCCTCACCCCTCTCCCGGCGGGAGAGGGGCTAGGATTTAACGCTGGCGTTTTGTCTTGGCCGCTGGCGCGGATGCTTGGATGCCCTTGCCGGTGGCGGCCCAGTAAATCCCGCCGTACAGATGCTCAAGATAACGTGGGTCGTTGTAGGCCTCGGCCAGGTGGCCGAGCGCGGTGGCGAACACGCGGCCGCCTTCGAAATGGTGGTACCAGGCCACCGGGTGCTGCTTGCCCATGCCCTTGGCGACCTGGCCCGGCCAGATCAGCGTGGGGTCGTAGCTGGTTTCGTCCACCGTCATCAGCGTGACCAGGTCGTCGCTGTACGGCGGATCGTATTCGTACCATTCGTCGGTCCACACCCAGCGCGCGGGCAGGCCGGCAGTGGCCGGGAAGTTGGCGTCCACCACGTCGACCATCGCGGTCTGCATGTACGGATGGGTGCGGAACGAGCGGCCGATCAGATGGTCGTACCACTCCCACTCGCCGCGCTTGATCGCAAACGCCTTGTGCACCGCCACCACGCCGCCGCCGTTGCGCACGTAGGCCTGAAAGTTCGCACGCTGCGTGGGATCCAGATCGGTGGCCGGCGTATTGAGCAGCACGATTGCCGCGTATTGCGATAGATCGCCATCGAAGGCCTTGGCATTCCACGCCCACACCAACTCGACATAATGCTTGCGCGCCATCGCTTCGAATTGCGGCTTGGCGACCGGGATATAGTCGTGGTGATACTGGTTGGGAATCGCCGCCACCAGGATCTTGAACTGCTCGGCAGACGCGTTGAATGCGCACACCATCAGCAGGCCCAACAGCCACAGGGATTTCATGCCGTTCGCTCGCAGGGATCGTTCTGGCCCGGCAGTGTACCCGCGCCTGCGCGGCATGCTTTTCGCGTTATTTGGAATAGCGGCAGGCAGCAATGCACAACGGATACGCGGCGCAGCATGCCATCCATTGCTGCGCTCGCTGATAGCGCAACGCGTCTGCGTCACCGCGTCACAGCCAGCCTTTCTGCCGCGCCAGCCGATACGCTTCGATGCGATTGGCCACGCCCAGCTTGCCGATGCATTCGGACAGGTAATTGCGCACCGTGCCATGCGACAACTGCAATTGCTGCGCGATCTCGCTGGCCGTGCGGCCTTCGCCGGCCAGCCGCAACACCGTGCGCTCGCGTTCGCTCAAGGGATCGGCTTCGACCCAGGCGTCCAGCGCCAGTTGTGGGTCGATCACCCGCCCGCCACGCTGCACCTGACGCAGGGCGCCGACCAGTTGTTCGGCCGGCGCGTCCTTGAGCAGATACGCCGCCACACCGGCATCCAGCGCGCGGCGTAGAAATCCCGGGCGGGCGAAGGTGGTGACGATCATCACCCGCAGCGGCAGCGCCTGGCGCTGGATGCGCTGGGCCAGCTCCAGGCCGGTCAGGCCAGGCATTTCGATATCGGTGATCAGCACGTCCGGCTGCAGTCGTTGCAGCTCGCGCCAGGCAGTTTCGCCATCGCCTGCGCTGCCGACCACCTCGATATCGTCTTCCAGCCCAAGCAAGGCGACCAACGCGCCACGCAGCAGCGCCTGGTCTTCGGCCAACAACACCCGGATCATCGCGCGCGCTCATATGCAGACAACGGTGGCGCACGATAGCAGCGCTTGGGCCCGCCGTGCATTGCGTGCAATGCGGTGGACGTGTGCGCGATCAGCGCGACGGTGGCAGCAGCGGCACCGGCAAGGGCGGCTGCGCCGTCGCCAGCGTGGGCTGCGGCAACGGCACGCTGGCGCGCAGGCGCATGCCGCGCGGCAGCGCTTCCACTTCCAGCGCGCCGCCCAGGCCGTGCAGGCGTGTGCGCATGCCGTCCAGGCCATTGCCGGGCACGATCACCCCGCCACGCCCATCGTCGCTGATGTCCAGCACCGCCTGCTCGCCCTGCGCGCGCAGGCTCACGCGCATCCGCCTGGCCTGCGCATGCCGTTGCACATTGGTGGCCGCTTCGCGCACCACCAGTGCCAGTGCGGTTTCGTGTTCGGGCGGCAAGGCCAGCGTTTCCAGTGCGTGTTCCAGCACGATGCCGTCCATCTCCAGCAGTACCCGCGCCGACGCCAGCTCGGCCACCAGCCCGGCGGCGCGAATGCCGGTAACCGCACGCCGCACCTGCGCCAGGGCATCGCGCGAAATCTGCGCCACCGCATCGATCTCGCCGCGCGCGGCCTGCGGATCGCGCGCGATCAGGCGCGCGGCCAGATCGGACTTGAGTGCCACCAGCGACAAGGTGTGGCCGAGCAGATCGTGCAGGTCGCGGCCGATGCGTTCGCGCTCGGCGGTGGCGGCCAGCCGGCGCACTTCGTCCTGCGACAGGCGCAGCAACGCGTCCTTGCGTTCGTTGATGCTGTACACCGCACCGACACCGGCCATGCCCAGCACCGACACCGGCAGCCACACCAGCGATTGCAGGCGCATTCCCAGCCAGTGCGCCCAGCCCAGGTAGAGCACGTTCATCACCACCAGCATCGCGAAGTGCCGCCACAGGGCCTGCCGTGTGGACGGGGGCAGGCTCAGGCAGGCGAAGACGAAATAGCTGATCCCCGAGGGATACACCGGCAGCAACGCGGCGCTGAGCACACCCATCGCCCAGGCATAGCGATACAGGGTGCCGCGCGGCGCCAGCAACATGCGCGCATACAGCAGCAGGAAGACCGGATACGACAGCAAGGTGCACAGCAGCCAGGTGCTGTCGTACCCCCGCGAGGAAAACACCGGCACCACGAACACCCAGCTCGACCACAGCAGATGCACACCATCCATCCACGGCGACTGGCCCTGCGCCAGCCGCGCGGCAACCTGCGAATTGGCGGCGGGGCGAAGCCAGGCGGGTAACGACACGCGCATCGGGGTGGGTCCATGTGGGTGATCGGATTCTGCCACTGCCGGGCCCGACCGGGCGCCCGATGCTGCAGCCTCGCCCATCCTGAGGGGCGCGGCCAGTTGCCACTGTCATGCACGGCAGGTGACAGCTGTCACTGGTGGATGCCGCCATCGCGGTCGCATGCTGCGCAGCACCTGGCAGCAGCGTTGGTCGCGCTACCGTTCGTCGCCGCGATCGCATTGGTGACTTCCGGCAGCTTGCGGCGCCGCCTGCGGCCGGTCACATTTCGCGCAGCATCCCGTCCTGGTCATCGATGAATACTTCCGCCGATCTGCTCAAGCAACTCCGCATCGACCGCCAGCGTCCTGCCGCCCCCGAACCTGCACGGCGCGGCGGCTGGGTCATCGCCGCCATGATCGTCATCGTGCTGCTGGCGGCCGCGGCGTGGTGGTTCACCCGCCGCCCGGTGGCGAAGGTACAGACCGCAGCGGTGGTGGCGATCAGCGCCGGCAGCAGCAGTGCCTCGGTGCTGGACGCATCGGGCTACGTGGTGGCGCGGCGCATGGCCACGGTGTCGGCGCAGGTCACCGGCAAGGTGCGCGAGGTGATGATCGAAGAAGGCATGAGCGTCGAACAAGGCCAGGTGATGGCCACGCTGGACCCGCTGGATGCCGATGCGCAGCGCACGCTGTCGGCATCGCAGCTGTCGGCCGCACGCAGCCAGGTCGACAACATGCAGGCGCAACTGGCAGTGGCCAATGCCGATGCGGCGCGGCTGCAATCGTTGGTCGGTGCGCAACTGGTGTCGCGCTCGCAGTACGAGCAGGCCACCGCACAGCGCGATGCCTTGCGCGCACAGCTGCAGAATGCGCAACGCAATGTGCGCGTGGCATCGGACCAGCTGGCGATCTCGGCAATCCGCTCGGACTTCAACGTGGTGCGTGCGCCGTTTGCCGGCGTGGTCACCGCCAAGGCCGCGCAGCCCGGCGAAATCGTCTCGCCGCTGTCGGCCGGCGGCGGCTTCACCCGCACCGGTATCGGCACCATCGTGGACATGGAATCGCTGGAGATCGAAGTGGAAGTGGGCGAGTCCTACATCGGCCGCGTGCAGCCGAAGATGCCGGTGGAAGCGGTGCTCAACGCGTATCCGGAATGGAAGATTCCCGGCGAGGTGATCGCCATCATTCCCACGGCCGACCGCGGCAAGGCCACGGTGAAGGTGCGCGTGGCGCTCAAGCTCAAGGACCCGCGCATCGTGCCGGAGATGGGCGTGCGGGTGAGCTTTCTGGAGCGGGCCAATACGCAGGAGGCCAGCAAGCCGCAAGGCGTGCGCGTGCCGGCTGCGGCACTGGTCGAACGCGACACGCGCACGGTCGCGTTCGTGGTCGGCGAGCGCAACACCGTCAGCATGAAGACGGTCACTCCCGGGATGGTGATGGGCGAGGACCGCCAGGTGGTGTCGGGTTTGAGTGCGGGCGACACTGTGGTGCTGGATCCGCCGCAAGGCCTGAAAGACGGCGACACGGTGGCCGAAGCCGACGCGGCCGCTGCCGAGTAACTGCGCCGGTCACTGCAGTCACCAGCTGGGCAGCGACGCCGCTCCGGGGAGCGCGGCGCCCACGGTGGCGGCAATGGCTGATGCGGTCGTGGCACCTGGATGGCGCTGCGATCGCGCAAGGCGATGCAACCACATAGCAACGATCACAGCGGCGTTGGTGATCCACAGCCAGCGGCTGTCATCGGTCAGTGCAGACCTAGCCGCCTGGCTTGTCGCCGCCATGCGTCGTCGCGCACGTCACCCAGCAGTTGCGTCTGTCGTCATCCAGCCTCGCACCGTCTTGCCGCCTCACCGTCACCGCATCGCCGTGTTGCCGCCTCATGCAATCGCGGTCGCCATGCCGCATCGCGCTTGCCTCTTTCCATTGCACCGCCAGGAGTCGCCATGACCGCTCTCGTCAGCTTGCGCAACATCACCAAGACCTACCAACGCGGCCCCGAGCAGGTGCAGGTGCTGCACGGCATCGACCTGGAAATCGCCAGTGGCGACTTCGTCGCGTTGATGGGTCCGTCCGGCTCGGGCAAGACCACCTTGCTCAATCTGATCGGCGGGCTGGACAACCCCAGCGGTGGCGAGATCGAGATCCAGGGCGAGCGCATCGACCGCATGAGCGGCGGCCAGCTCGCGACCTGGCGCAGTCACCACGTCGGCTTCGTGTTCCAGTTCTACAACCTGATGCCGATGCTCACCGCGCAAAAGAACGTGGAGCTGCCGTTGCTGCTCACCGCGCTCAACGCCGCGCAACGCAAGCGCAATGCGGAAATCGCCCTGACCCTGGTCGGCCTGCAGGAACGCCGCAACCACAAGCCCAGCGAACTGTCCGGCGGCCAGCAGCAGCGCGTGGCGATTGCACGCGCGATCGTGTCCGACCCCACCTTCCTGATCTGCGACGAACCCACCGGCGATCTGGACCGCCATAACGCCGAGGAGATCCTGCGCCTGCTGCAGGAACTCAATCGCGAACACGGCAAGACCATCGTGATGGTGACCCACGACCCCAAGGCCGCCGAGTACGCTACCCATACCATCCATCTGGACAAGGGCGAGCTGGCCGATGCGCCGCTCGTGCTCTAAGGGAGTGCTGCCATGAAGTATCTCTGGCTGGTGTGGGCGCAGTTGTTCCGCAGCAAGACCCGCACCTTGTTGACCTTGCTGTCGGTGGTGGCGGCGTTCCTGCTGTTCGGCATGCTCGATTCGGTGCGCGTGGCCTTCACTTCCGGCGGCAGCGTCAGCGGCGTGAACCGCCTGGTGGTGGCCTCGCGCCTGTCGATCACCCAATCGCTGCCGATCAGCCTGGAGCCGCAGATCCGCAGCGTGCCGGGCGTGCGCGATGTGACCTCGGCGATGTGGTTCGGCGGCATCTACCGCGACCCGAAGAATTTCTTCCCGAACTTTTCGGTAGCGCCCAATTTTTTCGACGTCTACAGCGAGTACGAGCTGCCCAAGGAACAGCTCAAGGCGTTCCAGACCACGCGCACCGGCGCCATCGTCGGCGAGACCCTGGCCAAGGCCAATGGCTGGAAGATCGGCGACACCATTCCGCTGCAGGCCACCATCTTCCCGCGTGGCGGCAGCAACGACTGGCCGCTGCAACTGGTGGGCATCTTCCGCATGAAGGACCGCGCGGTGGCAGCCAACCAGGAACGCCAGTTGATGATGAACTGGAAATACTTCGACGAGTCCAACGACTACATCAAGAGCAGGGTCAGCTGGTACACGGTGACGTTGCGCAACGCCGACCAGGCCTCGCGTGTGGCGCAGGCGATAGACGCGTTGTCGGCCAACTCCGATCATGAAACCAAGTCGCAGACCGAATCGGCGTTCCAGCAGGCCTTCATCAAACAGTTCGCCGATATCGGCCTGATCGTCACCTCGATCATGGCCGCGGTGTTCTTCACCTTGCTGCTGCTGACCGGCAACACCATGGCGCAGGCGGTGCGCGAGCGCATACCGGAGCTGGCCACGCTCAAGACGCTGGGCTTTCAGGACCGCACCGTGTTGAGTCTGGTGATGGTGGAGTCGGTGCTGTTGATCGGCCTGGGCGGGTTGATCGGCATGGGTCTGGCATCGCTGGTGATCCCGCTGGTGGCCGCACGCAGCGGCGGGGTGATGCCGGTGCAGGGCGTGCCAATGCAGACCTGGTTGGTCGGGCTGGGCCTGATGGCCGGCATCGGCATCGTGGTGGGTGTGCTGCCGGCGCGACGCGCGCAGCGCTTGAAGATCGTCGATGCCCTCGCCGGCCGCTGACAGGAGCAGGCAAATGCAAACCCAATGGAAGAACCGTCTGGTCAATCTGCTGTCGGTCGTGTCACTGGCCGTCGGGTTGGCCGTGTGGATCGCGCTGCCGTGGATCGGCGTGCTGGTCCTCGCCGCCTTGCTGGCGGTGTGGCTGGTTGTCACCCGCAGCGGCCGGCTGTCGTTGGCCGCTGCACGTATCGGCATCGCCACGCTGCCGCAACGCTGGGGTGCCAGCTCGGTGATCGTGGTCGGCATCGCCGGTGTGGTCGGCGTGCTGGTGGCGATGCTGGCGATGGGCCAGGGGTTTCAGGCCACGCTCAACAGCACCGGCGACGACACCACCGCGATTGTTCTGCGCGGCGGCTCGCAGGCCGAGACCAACTCGGTGATCACCCGCGACCTGGTGCCGCTGATCGGCAGCCTGCCCGGCATCGCCGCCGATGCCAGGGGCCGCCCGCTGCTGTCGCCGGAGCTCTCGCAGGTGGTCAACATCGCCTCCAGATCCGATGGCACCGACGTCAACGCACAACTGCGTGGCGTGGGCGAACAGGCCTGGGCGGTGCACGACAAGGTCAGGCTGGTGCAGGGACGGCGCTTCACCCCCGGCCTGCGCGAGATCGTGGTCGGCAAGGGCGCGTTGACTCAGTTCCGCGGCCTGCAGCTGGGCAAGACGCTCACCCTCGGCAGCCAGCAATGGACCGTGGTCGGCGTGTTCGCCTCCGGCGATGCGCACGATTCGGAGCTGTGGACCGATGCGCAGACGCTGGCCACCACCTACAACCGCAGCGCCTACCAGTCGATCAGCGTGCGCACCGCCGGCAAGGCCGGTTTCAGCCAGTTCAAGACCGCCATGGCCGCCGATCCGCGGCTCAAACTGGATGTGGAAACCACCCGTGCCTACTACGGCAAACAGGGCGGTGGCTTGAACAGGTTGATCAGCATCCTGGGCACGGTAATCGGCGCGATCATGGCGGTGGGCGCGGTGTTCGGCGCGCTCAACACCATGTATGCGGCGGTGGCCACGCGCGCGCGCGAGATCGCCACGATGCGCGCGATCGGTTTCCGCGGCACGCCGGTGATCATGGCGCTGATGCTGGAGACCATGCTGCTGGCGCTGCTGGGCGGCTTGCTCGGTGGCCTGATCGCCTGGGCCATCTTCAATGGTTACAGCGTGTCCACGCTGGGCAGCAACTTCAGCCAGATCGTGTTCCAGTTCAAGGTCTCGCCGGAGCTGTTGTGGAGCGGGCTCAAATGGGCGCTGGGCATTGGCCTGGTCGGCGGGCTGTTCCCGGCCTTGCGGGCGGCGCGGTTGCCGATCACCACTGCCTTGCGTGAGGTGTAGCGCGGGCCTTGGCCCGCCGGGAATCGGGAATCGGGAATCGGGAGTGGGGATTGGTGACAGCCAAAGCGGAGCAAGTGCGCTGCTGCGGCTGAACGCAGTGCGGGCTGTCATCGTTCTGTCACTGCACTGCGGTAGATGCGCGGGTCGGGCAGGCCGTAGGCTGCCCGGCCGTTGCATCCATCGATCTTCGCCCATGACGCGCCTGATTCTGCTGGCCTGCGCCTGCCTGTGGCTGGCCGGCTGTTCCTCGTCCTCCACCTCGCTCAGCGAGCGCCTGGTTGCACCCGGCGGCACCTCGCCATTGCTGGATGAGGAGCGCATTGCCGCCACCATCGCCACGGTGCCCAACCGCAGCGGGCATGTGGTCACGCGCGATCAGGTGCCGATCTTCTGGCGCGCGATCGACCCCGGCCAGTACGCCATGCACTACCGCTATCTCGGCCAGCGCCACGATCCGGCGCATGCGCTGGATGTCGATTTCAGTTTCAAGGTGCCCACCGCGGCCCCACCGACGCCGCGCGGCACCGTGGTGCTGCTGCATGGCTGGATGATGGATGGCGATTCGCTGCTGCCATGGTCGCTGGAGCTGGCACAGGCCGGCTACCGGGTGATCACCATCGACCTGCGCAACCACGGCCATTCCGGCGGTGGCCCGTCCGGTTACGGCACGCGCGAATCCGACGATGTCATCGACGTGCTCAATGCGCTGCAACCGCGTGGCGAGATCCGTGGCCCGCTGTACCTGTTCGGCATTTCCTACGGCGCCGCCACCGCGCTGTTCACCGCCGACAAGCTCGGGCCGCGTGTGACCGGCGTGGTAGCGATGGAATCCTTCGCCAACGCCGGGCGCGGCATTCGCGACATGGTCCCGCACCTGCTCGCCAGCCAACCGAATGGCTGGCGTGGGCAGGCGGTGGCCGCGTATGCGCGCTGGCGCTATGCCGACCAGGATATCGATGCGGTGATCGCCGCCGCCGACCGCCAGCTGCAGCTGGACCTGGACCACGTCGATGTCACGCAGGCCTTGGCCGACACGCGCAGCTGCGTGCTGCTGGTGCACGGCGATGCCGATCAGCACATCCCGGTCGCGCATGGGCGTGCGCTGGCGCTGGCCAGCCCGCGCGCGCACTACGTCGAGCTGCCTGGGGAAACCCATCTGAGCCTGCCGCTGCGGCTGGATCTGCTGGGTGGACCGATCGACCAATGGCTGGCGCAGACGCAACAGGATCCAGGCCACTGCCCCGCGCCGCAGGCACTGCCGACCTCCACGCTGGCGGTGGCGACACCGGCGTTGGCGCCGCGCGGCTGAGAGCGGCTGTCAGACGTCGCCAACGGTCGTCAGGCGGGAGCGGACCGCGCGTTCCGAAACGCTGGGTCTGAATGACATGCCGATGACTGCACCCGCACCGCGGTGAACGCAGTCGTCTGTTGCTCGCTCTGAATCCAGGCAGGAGCTGCGCATGTTGCTCGCCCTGAATCCAGGCAGGAGCTGCGCAACGGCAGGCTGTCGAAGCGCGCACCGCGCTGCTGCCCACCGCGCAACGCAGCCGCTGCGCGATTGCCCGGATCGCGCAGCGGCCGATGCTTAAGGCGTCACCACCACCGGCCGCCGCTGCCGCCACAGGCTATCGCCGACGAACAGCAGCAGCCCCACCCAGATCGCGGCAAATCCGATCGCGCGCCCCTGATCGAACGGCTCGTGGAAGAACCACACGCCCAGCAGCAACTGCAGGCTCGGCGCGATGTATTGCAGGATGCCCACCAGCGACAGCGGAATCCGCCGCACGCCATACGCAAACCCGATCAGCGGCACCGCGGTCAGCACGCCGCCCAAGATCAGCAGCAGATCGGTACGCAGATCCCAGCCGCTCAGGAAGGCGCCGCCATGGCCCTGCTCGCCCCAGCCCGCCAGCAGCAGCGCCGGCACGAACAGGTACACGCTTTCCACGCCCAGCCCGGCCACCGGATCCACCGCCACCAGCTTGCGCAGCAGGCCATAGGCACCGAACGAGAACGCCAGCCCCAGCGCGATCCACGGCGGCGCACCGGCATCCAGGGTCAGCCACAGCACGCCCACCGCCGCACACACCACCGCCACCCACTGGATGCGCTGCAGGCGTTCCTTCAGCACCAGCACGCCCAGCAACACGCTCAGCAGCGGATTGATGAAATACCCCAGGCTGGCCTCGATCACGTGCCCGGCGTTGATCGCCCAGATATACAGGCCCCAGTTGAACGCAATCGCCACGCTGCTGCCGGCCAGCATCCATAGCGCGCGCGGCTGCGCGGCGATGGCGCGCCACCAGCGCAGGCCCGAGCTGGCCAGCAACCACGCCACCACCAGCAGCGCGCTCCAGACGATGCGGTGCGCGATGATCTGCAGCGACGGCACCGCCTTGAGCAGGTGCCAGTACAGCGGCACCAGGCCCCAGATCACGAAGGTCGATGCGGTGATCAACAGCCCGCGACGCGCCTCGGTCGGCGAGACCGCCGTCATCGCCGCGCCTTGGCCAGGGTCACCACCAGCACGCCGGACAGGATCACCGCCATCGCGCCGATGTCGTGCGCGCTGAAACGCTCATGCCCCAGCCACGCACCCAACGCCACCGCAATCACCGGGTTGACGTAGGCGTAGCTGCCGGCCAACGCCGGGCGCACGTGATGCAGCAGCCACACGTAGGCGGTAAATGCCACGATCGAGCCGAACACGCACAGATAGGCCACGGCCAGCAGCCCCTGCGAGGTCGGCAGGCTCTGTGGGCGCTCGCCGATCAGCAGGCCGGTGCTGACCAGCAACACGCCGCCGCACAGCATCTGCCCGGCGGCAGTCATGAACGGCGACGGCAGGTCGCGTCCGCGCGACCACACCGAGCCGAAGGCCCAGCCGATCGGCGCGATCAGCAACAACACCAGCCCGCCCGGCGTGGCGGTCAGGCTGCTGCCGGCGTTGAGCCAGACCACGCCCAGAAAGCCGATCACGATACCCAGCCATTCGCCACGGCTGGCGTGCTGCCCGCGCAAGGCGCCGAACAAGGCCATCCACAGGGGCACCGATGCCACCGAGGTGGCGGCCAGGCCCGACGACACGCTGCGCTCGGCCAGCACCACCATGCCGTTGCCCAGCAGCAACAGGGCCGCGCCCATCATCGCCACGTTCTTCCATTGCGCGCGCGTCGGCGCAGCCACCCCGCGCCAGCGCAGTACCGCATACAGCACCGTGCCGGCCACGACGAAGCGCGCCCCGGACACCATGGTCAGCGGCAACGCGCCGCCTTCCAACGCAAAGCGGATCGCCAGATAGGTCGAGCCCCAGACCACATAGACCAGCAACAACGCGACAACGACCAGGCCGCTGCGCGCAGGCGCCACAGCATCGTGTGAAGAGGACATCGAAGATTGCCAAATACAGCGGAAGCTTCAATTCTAGATCACCTGCCCACGCCAACGTCGTACGCCTCTCGGGCGCCTGCCGCGGTATGGTGCGCATTGATCCCCGGCCCGGAGTGCATATGCAGCGTCGCGTCCCCTGGTTGATGTTGGCCGCCCTGACCGTGCTATCGGCCAGCGCATTGGCACGCGTACCCGAACCCTGGGAGCCCAGCGGGCGCAAGCTCCTCGAGGCCGGGCTGGACGGTTCGTTGGCGCCGGAGATCGCGCCCGAACAAACCGAGCTCAAGGTCATGCTCTCGGCGAACCGCGCCGGCGCTTACCTGCTCGGCGTCGCCAGCAGCAGTTACCGCACGCAATGGTGCATGCCGGCCGGCAAGAGCGGCCCGCCGGACATGCAGGCGATCATCAGCGATATCGGCGCGCTACCCGATGCACGCCTGGACGAGGCCGCACCCGCATTGATCGTACAGGCGCTGGCCAAGCGCTACCCGTGCCGCAAATAGGCGGCGCGGTCGCCGCAAGCCGGCTCGACCAACCGCCACGCAAGGGCCGGATGCACTGACGTTCGCCTCGCCGATCGCCCGACGCCCGGGCTCGAAAGCAGCAGGCGTTTGCATACCACCGGCCCTACTTGCGCGCGGCGTCGCTGCTGGCGCGGATCGCCTTGAACTCCGAACCGTCCTGCCAGCTCGGCCACTGCCGGCCGTTGGCCAGCGCCACGCCGACATCGTAGACCAGGGTGGTGTCGGCCGCGTGGCCGCTGGCATCCCATTGCGGGGTCCAGCGATCGCAGGGCTGGTGATAGCACTCGGCAAAATACTTGTCGCGCAGCGCCTTGCCGGCCGCCACGCCGCCGTCGAGCATGTCCAGCCCGGGACCGGCGGTGATCGCCGGCACGCCCATGCGCGCAAAGGCGAAATGGTCGGCGCGGTAGAAGAAGCCCGCTTCCAGATTCGGGTCCGGCGAATAGCTGCGGCCGCGCGCCTTGGCCGCGGTTTCCAGATCGCCTTCCAGCGACACCCGTCCACGTCCCCACGAGGCGATATCGCGGGTGGGGCCATCGGGGCTGAACATCTCCATGTTGAGCACCGCCACGGTCTTGTCCAGCGGCGCCAGCGGATGCGCGGCGTAATAGTTGGCGCCGAGCAGGCCCTTCTCTTCTGCCGTCAACGCGATGAAATACAGCGTGCGCTGCGGCTTGGGGCCGGCCGCGAACACGCGCGCCAGTTCCAGCACGCTGGCCACGCCGGTGGCGTTGTCCACCGCGCCACGCCGCACCGTGTCGCCGCCGGCATCGGCCTTGCCCACGCCGAAGGCATCCCAGTGCGCGGAGAAGATCACCGTCTCGTCCGGATGCTGGCTGCCGGTGAGCTTGGCCACCACGTTGTGCGTGACCACGCGCTCGCGCTTGAGCTTGAAGTCCACCGACAGCGTCGCATCGCCCAACGCCACCGGGGCGAAGTCGCGCTGCTGCGCGCGCAGCTTGGCCTGCGCAAAATCCAGCCCGGCGCGCTGAAACAGCGACACCGCCAACGTCTGCTGCATCCAGCCACGCACCGGCACATGCTGCGCCTTCGCATCGGCATCGCTGCGTTCGATATCGAACAACGGCGACAGGCCCGAACTCTGCACCGTCGCCCAGCCGTACGCGGCCGGCGCGGTCTCGTGCACGATCAACACACCGGCGGCACCACGACGCGCGGCCTCTTCGTACTTGTAGGTCCAGCGGCCGTAGTAGGTCACCGCCTTGCCATCGAAGGCGCCAGGCTGGCTGGATTCGAAGTCGGCATCGTTGATCAGCATCACCGCGATCTTGCCGCGCAGGTCCACGCCCTTGTAGTCGTCCCACTGCCGCTCCGGCGCACTGATGCCGTAGCCCACGAACACCAGCGGTGCATGCTTCAAGCGCACCGCGTCCTGCGGACGCAGGCTCTGCAGGGTCACATCGGTGCCATTGACCAGTGTCTGGCTCTTGCCGCCGACACGCAGGCTGGCGCGCACCGGGCCATCGACCTGGGCGCGCACCAACGGCACCGCCTGGGTCCAACCGCCCTGCTCGCCACCCGGCTGCAGGCCGCCAGCCTTGAACTGCTCGACCAGGTAATCGACCGTGCGCTGCTCGCCGGCACTGGCCGGCGCACGGCCCTCGAACTCGTCCGAGGCCAGCAGGCGCACATGCCGCGACAACGCTTCGGCATCGATGCCGCCACCGGGCAGATCGTTGGCGGCCTGCGCCACGCCCCCCACGAACAGGCAGGCGGACAACAACAGGATGCGCATCGGATTCACGGCATGGCCTTGCAACAGATAGATGACACACAGTTTACAAGCGCGCGGCCGCCACGGGAGCGCTTTGGGCCGCGTTGGCAGGCGCGATGTCTTCTTTCTCTAGCAGGCCCCTTGGGCTGCATGGATGCTGTCACGGAGCTCGATGGCGGATTTACCGTGTGTCCTGCAAGCGGCAAAGACACCGCGCGCTCCGCTCACAGAGCTCTTGGTTCACGCCTCTGATCGCGCCTAAACATGACTAGGGTTCGAAGTCTCGATTGCTTTGGCGTTGTGCTTCGAGAGCCTGGACAGTGCGGATAGATCAGCTGCAGAGCTGATGATTTGCAGCTTGGCTGCAAGGCCCTTGCCCGCCCACCATCGCGGGACACGCCGCAAGTACGTCCATGTAGGCTCTTACGCGGCATCCATGCCGCGTAAGGTCCCGCGACGGTGAGCGGACAAGGACCCGTCGGGATGGTCGGTGTGCATGGTTGCAAGCAGAGCATGAAGCGCACTGGCCGGTCACTTGTGCGTTCGACCAGGCCTCACCATCTTTCGATCACAAGCCGAGCGGCGGACAGGCGTCAACACGCAACTTAAAACGTCTCAGCTACTACCACTAGCCGAGCAACAAGCTTTCAAAAGCAGCCGACCAACTCTCTGGTGCGGTGTCCTCGCCGATTGCGGGGACCGTGTGGCGGCGTGGATGCCGCCACCGCGCCTCCACGCACGGATTCAAGGCGTGTCCCGCAAGCGGTGAGGGCACCGCGCGCTCGACCGACGCGGCTTTTGACTGTTGCCGAACGACGCGACGACTCGCTGCAGCGTTCTAGTGGGGTGTTACCCACTCCAGTGGTGCTAATTGGTACGCGTCGCGCGATCCAGCCAGCACGCCAGGCCCTGCGCGTTGAGTTCGATATCGGTGCCCAGTAGCTGCGCCACGCGTGCATCATCCAGCCGGCAGCCGTGCAGGCGGGCGCGTTGCAGATACAGGTCGGTCAGCGCCGCCACCATGCAGCGATGGCGGTCAGCATGCTGCGCGCAGTCCAGCGCGATGGCGGTCATCGCATGGATCTGCTCGACCAGTGCCTGCGCCAGCGGTGCCGGCGATTCGACCCGGCCGTAGTGGGTGAGATACATCGCCTGCGGCGCGGCCTCCATCAGCCGCGCGATCGAGTGCAGCATCGCCTCGGCTTCGAATTGCACCGGCGAGGAGGTCGGCAGGATGAAGGCGCCTTGCGCGCTATCGAGCTGGCGATACGACAGGCCGAAGGTGTCGCCAGTGAACCAGCTGCGGCTGCGCGCATCCCACACGCACAGATGATGCCGTGCGTGGCCCGGCGTCTCGATGGTGCGCAGCGCGCGCTCGCCCAGCATCACGGTCTGTCCGTCGGCCGCTTCCACCACGCGCTCGGCCGGCACCGGCACGATCGCGCCGTAACTGCGCGCCATTTCCGCCGCGCCGTACACCGCCGTGGCCCCGGCAATCAGCCGGGTGGGATCGATCATGTGCGGTGCGCCGCGCGGATGCACCAGCACCCGCGCATTGGGCAGATGCTGCAGCAAGGCACCCGCTCCTCCGGCGTGATCCAGATGCACGTGGGTCAGGATCAGCCAGTCCACCTGCGCCGGCGTCAGCCCGGCCGACTGCAATGCGGCCAGCATCTGCGGCACCGACAGCGAAGTGCCGCAATCGACGAAGGCGCCACGTTGCGCCTCGACGATCAGGTACGCCGCATCGAACTGCACACCGCCAAAGCCGGTGTCGATGGTGTGGATGCTGGAATCGGCAGTCGCTGTCATTGCTCCCCCCACGGCTATGCGAGAGGCCACAGTCTAGCCACCGGCTCCACGAGTGTCGTTACGCCTCGCGCAACACGCGCAGCGCCGCCAGGATCACCTCCGCCTCCACCTGCGCATGCACGCCCGGCAATTGCAGGTCGCTGCCTTGCCCGGCCTGCTTCAGCCGCGCAATCAGTTGGCCCGCATCGCGTGGCGAGGCGAAGCCATCGCTCTGCAGCAACAACGCACCGGCGCCATCGGTCAACTTGAAATAGAACTGCCCGTCGCTCTCGCGGTATTGCTTGAACACCGGCGGCGCGCTCTTCTCGCCCACCGGCGTCGCAGCCGCATCGCCCTGGCTGGACAGATCGCGCAGCCCCACCGCAGCACGCAGCTCGGCCAAAAACGGCGTGGCGTAGCGTGCGCGCAGACGTGCGCCACCGGCGCGCAGGATCGCCTCGATCTTGGCCGGCTCGGCCATCAGCGCCTCGTAGCGCGTGCGCAGCGGTGCGATCTCCTGGTCGATACGCTCGAACAGCTGCTGCTTGGCGTCGCCCCAGCCGATGCCATTGGCAAAAGCCTGCGCAAAGGCCGCCGTTTCCTGCGGCGTGGCGAAGGCCTGGTACAGCTGGAACAGTGCCGACCCCTGGGTGTCCTTGGCTTCGCCCGGCGCGCGCGAATCGGTGAGGATGGAGAACACCAGCTTGCGCAGTTCCTCGCGCGGTGAGAACAGCGGAATCGTGTTGCCGTAACTCTTGCTCATCTTGCGGCCGTCCAGACCCGGCAAGGTCGAGACCTGCTCGTCGATCACCACCTCGGGCAGGGTGAAAAACTCGCGGCCATACACGTGGTTGAAGCGCTGGGCGAAATCGCGCGCCATCTCGATATGCTGGATCTGGTCGCGCCCCACTGGCACCTTGTGCGCGTTGAAAATCAGGATGTCTGCAGCCATCAGCACCGGATACATGAACAAGCCGGCGGTCACGCCCGCATCATCGTCTTCGCCGTCGGCGCGATTCTTGTCCACCGCCGCCTTGTAGGCATGCGCGCGGTTGAGGATGCCCTTGCCTGCCACGCAGGTCAGCAGCCACAGCAACTCGGTGGTCTCCGGCACATCGGACTGGCGATAGAACCACACCGTTTCCGGGTCCAGGCCGCAGGCCAGCCAGCTGGCGGCGATCTCCAATGTGGAGCGCTGCGTCCGCGCCGGGTCCTGCGCCTTGATCAGGCTGTGCAGGTCGGCCAGGAAGTAGAAGCTTTCCGCATCGGCAGCCGTACTGGCCTGGATGGCCGGGCGGATCGCGCCGACGTAATTGCCCAGATGCGGGGTGCCGGAAGTGGTGATGCCGGTAAGGACGCGAGTGGTCATCTGCGTAAGGCCAGGGAGTCAGCACGCAAGTTTAGCGGTTCCGTGCCCCTGGCATGACCGCAACCGTGCCTTGTGCCTGCCGCTACCGGCTTCGGCGGCAGACGCAAAACGAGCCGCATCGAGCGGCCCGTCCTGTGCAGTTGGCGCTCACCACGGCGGGTGGGCGCGGTTGCGCGGCACCGTCAGGTGTCGTCGCGCAACGACTTTTCGAAGGCGCGCACCTCGGTCTGGGCGCGGTCGCGGTCCCAGCCGTAGCGCTCCTGGAGCTTGCCCTGCAGATATTCGGCGTTGCCCTCGGCAACCTTGAAATCGTCGTCGGTGAGGTCGCCCCACTTGGCCTGCGCCTTGCCCTTGAGCTGGGTCCACTTGCCGGAAATGATGTCAGTGTTCATTGCGTCGACTCCGCTGATGCGGCCGCGATTGACCGTCTGCGCAGGTTGACCACCGCACCGTTCGCCGCAGATCAAAAGCCGTCAAACCCGCACTCACCGCACTGAACGGTTGCCGACGCTTGCGGCGCAGTTCTATGTATGGCCGCGCCGTCGCATGCCCAGATGCGTCGCCGCGCTGCCCTGCCTGCGCAAGGCATCAGGCAAAAAAAACGGGCCTTGCGGCCCGTTTTTTCTGCATGCAGCGCTAGATTACTTGCGCGCAGCGTCTTCCACCTTCTCGCCAGCGCCCTGCACGTCCTTGCCGGCACCTGCGACGGTGTTGCAACCCGACAGCATACCGACCGACAACACCGACAGCACCAGCAGCACAATTGCACGCTTCATAACAGACTCCTTCGTGGGTAAAGCGGCGGCTTGCCGCAGATCAATCAAATCAAACAACTAGGATTCAAAACGCAAGGATCAGCACTTACCGTCGCTGCAATTGTCGGCCTTCTTTTCGACCTTCTCACCTGCACCCTGCATGTCCTTGCCCGCGCCGGCCATGGTGTTGCAGCCAGTCATCACGCCGGCCGAAAACAGGCCCAGTACCATCAGTGTCAGCAGTCGCTTCATCGGTCTTCCTCAGTTCTGCGTTCGGTGCAGACGCACCGTGTCTGGCGACAAATCTGACTGCGCGGCCGTGGATTTGATGTGAACGCGGCGTGCTGCGTTCAGCGATTGATCAATCTCGCATCAGTGTTGACTTGCCGAACAGGCTCTCGACCAGATCCACCGCCAGCTCGGCGGTGGCGTTGCGGTTGTCCAGGACCGGATTGAGCTCGACGATGTCCAGCGACCCCATGCGCCCGGTGTCGGCGATCATCTCCATCACCAGCTGCGCCTCGCGGTAGTTGGGCCCACCCGGCACGGTGGTGCCCACGCCCGGTGCGATGCTCGGGTCCAGGAAATCCACGTCGAAGCTCACATGCAGATGGGTGTCATCACTCATCCCCTGAAGGGCGGTCTCCATGGTGCGCTTCATGCCGGCCTCGTCGATGTAGCGCATGTCGTAGACATCGATGCGGTGCTGTTTGATCAGGCGCTTTTCCTCCGGGTCCACCGAGCGGATGCCGATCTGCCGCACCTGCTCGGGCAGCAACGCCGGTGCGCTGCCGCCCAGATGCGTCAACGCCTGCGGGCCCAGCCCGCACAGGCAGGCTACCGGCATACCGTGCACGTTGCCCGACGGTGTCACCTCACTGGTATTGAAGTCCGAGTGCGCATCCAGCCACAGCACCCGCAGCGGGCGTTGCTGCTCGCGGCAGTACTTGGCCACCGCGGTGATCGAACCGATGCCCAGGCAGTGGTCGCCACCGAGCATGACCGGCATGCGGCCGGCGCGCAGCTGCGCATAGCTGGCCTCCATCAGCGCCTGGTTCCAGGCCACCACCTCGTCCAGATGCCGGTAGCCGGCCTGCGGGGCCTGCCAGGGATTGCGCGGGCCATCCAGGTTGCCCAGGTCGTGCACCTCCACGCCGCGGCCGATCAAAGCCTCCTGCAGCCCGGCGATGCGCAACGCCTCCGGCCCCATCCGCGCACCACGGTGGCCGGCACCGATGTCGGTGGGAACGCCAATCAGGGAAACCGGCAGGTACTGCGTCGCCATGCATTGCTCCAGCATCGAGAAAGCGCTGCAGTCTAGTCGCCGGCTCGTGCGCTGACGCGCGGCAGCGCAGCACGGCGTCCGGCCTGCGTCACCGATCACGCAATCGCATTTGCCCCTGCAGCAATCGAAAGTGCGGCCGATAGTGCGTAGCGGGCAATGGTCGGACCGGTACGGATGGCAGGCGCAACACCGCGGTACAGGCGCGCTGCAGTTAGGCCGGAGCACTGGCAGTGCATCGGCCGCGCCCGCTTGGCGGCGGCGACCAACGCGTGCTGGCCGCCTGAAGTGACGTGGTTGGGCAGTTTGTGGCGTATCTGCGCTTTGCGGATTGTGCTTGTCTGACCGCACAGTTAAGAGATTGAGGGTGCTATGACGATGACGGAAGGTGCCGATGCTACTGTTCGCCCGCCAGCGCGGGACCCGGTGTCATCGACAAGGTCTTTCATCGCGCAGCGGGTTTTGTACAGGGGAGGATTTCATGCCGCATAACGCCGTCAACCAGGTCGTCAAGGCTGCCGTGGGCGAGGTCGCGCGGGCGTCGCACCAATACGATCTGCAGCGCATCGGGCGCGAGTTCGCGCAGACCATCGAGCGTGAGCCGGGCATCCGTCTGCTGATGCTGTCCACTGCCGACGGGCGTGCCATCGCCGAACAATCCAGCCTGGATGTGGACGGTCGCCGGCTGGCAGCGATGGCCAATTCGTTCCTGACCCTGGGCGAGACCCTGGCACGCGAATCCAGTCTGAGCGAAGCCGACTACGCCACCATCAGTACGCGCGGCGGGCAGCTGGTGCTGATCCGCATTCGCGCCGACAAACCGCTGACGCTCACCGCGGTGGGCAGCAGCGATCTCAATGCCGCAGCGCTGCTGTTCAACGCACGCGACTGCGCCGGCCGCCTGGCGACAGCGCTGGCGCAGCCGGCCAACTGAGCGTTTGGCACTGTTCGTGCTTGTGCCAGTGCACTGAATTTCTCACCGCTCGTAAGGACGACCCGTGTCAAAACTCAATCTGGAACACCTGCATTCGATCGCCGGCTTCGTCGGCGCTGCCCTGGTCGATAGCGACAGCGGCATGGCGCTGGGCATGACCGGCGGCACCGATCTCAACCTGGAACTTGCCGCAGCCGGCAACACCGAGGTGGTGCGTGCCAAGCGCCGTATCGCCGAGCAGCTCGGCCTCAACGACACCATCGAAGACATCCTGATCACCCTGGCGCGTCAATACCACCTGCTGCGCCCGCTGGAGAGCAACGGCACCTTGTTCCTGTACGTCGTGCTGGATCGCGCCAAGGCCAATCTGGCCATGGCCCGTCATGAGCTCAAGGCCTTCGAGAAGACCCTGGACTTCGGTTG
Organism: Xanthomonas sp. NCPPB 2864; assembly: GCF_056675615.1. Classification (NCBI taxonomy): domain Bacteria; kingdom Pseudomonadati; phylum Pseudomonadota; class Gammaproteobacteria; order Lysobacterales; family Lysobacteraceae; genus Xanthomonas; species Xanthomonas sp. NCPPB 2864. Next base: position 108,115 of record NZ_JBWWVS010000008.1, on the reverse strand, counting down.
ATGCCAACCAGGCGGCGCGCACGCGTCGCCTGCCCGGCCTGCCGGTCCGTACCGGCAGCCACCGTACTTGCTACGCGCCGACGCGGCGCCCTGTCATGACCTCACCCATTCACACCATGCGGGTCGCCACGGCCGGCCTGGACCTGCTGCACACCACGCGCCTGAAACTGGCGTGCTCGTTGCTGCTGGCCGAGCGCATCGACGTGCAGTTGGGGCAATGGCCGCAACACGCCGCCGAGGTGGTGGTGCTGGGGCTGGAAAGCCCCGACGGCCTGGCCGCCTGGCAGGCCTTGCAAGGGCAACCCGTGCGTGTGCTGGTGGTGTCGCGGACACCGGTCGGCGGCGCATGGCTCAAGCACGGCGCCACCGTGCGCGAACTCAACGAGCAGATGCGCCTGTTGCTGTCGTCCTCCGATCATGCGCAGGTCGCCGAGCCGGCCTTGCTGGTCCGCCATTGCCGCGGCGAATTCGGCACCGCTGCGGTGCTGCTGCGCAACGGACATTTGCAGGTGCGCGTGGACCCGGCCGACAGCTGCGTGCAGCTCCCCGCCGGCATCGCCTTGACCGAGCTGCTGGCGGCCCTGGATCGCCCCGGCTGGCAGGTTGCGCCGGACACCGCCGACAGCGCACTGAGCCAACGTATTTCCTTCGAAGCGCTGTACTTCGCCCTGCCCGAGCACCTGCGCCCCGCGCTGCCGGCGGTCGAACCCAGCCATGCGCTGCGGTTGCGGCAATGGCCGGAGCTGAGTGCCGAGACCAGTTCGCCGGCGCAGCTGCTTGCCATTGCCCACCTGCATGCGCGCCCGTGGCGCCCGCAGGCGCTGGCCAATGCTTGCAAGCTGCCGCTGCAAACGGTGGAATGCCTGTTCGCCGCTGCACTCGCCAGCGGCCTTGCCCAGACTGCGGAGATTCCCGTGCCTGCAACGCAGCCCCGTCCGGACAGCAGCAACTCCCGGTTCTTCTCCTGGGTCGCACGTCGCTTTGGCCTCTCTCTCTTTCAGGCGCAGTCATGAGTCTTCCGGCCAACAAACTGGTGTTCGTTGGCGGCATGGGCGCCGGCAAGACCACCGCCGTGCGCGCCATCTCCGACGTGGAGCCGGTCAGCACCGAGATGCCGCTCAGCCAGGATGCCTACGGCGACAAGACCTACACCACGGTCGCACTGGACTACAGCTCGATCGAACTGGAAGACGGCGAGTTGCTGCACGTCTACGGCGTGCCCGGGCAGAAGTACCTGGATTTCATGTGGCCGCTGGTGTGCGACGGCGCGTTGGGCGTGATCGTGCTGGTCAGCGCGCGCGATCCGCAGATGCGCGATGCCACCGTGGCCTTGCTGCGCGAGTTTTCGCAGATCGCACCTGCGGCAAGCCTGGCGGTGGGCATCACCATGACCGACGAAATGCAGGACTTTTTGCTGCCGCCGTTCCGCGATGCGCTGGTGGCCGAAGGCTTCCGCATCCCGGTCATGCGCGTGGACGCACGCTCGGCCACCCAGATCACGTTCCTGGTGAAGTCGCTGCTGTCCTATCGTTACACCTCGGCGACCAGCTGAGCGGGCGCGTACGTGGCATTGCCGACGTGGTCGGCGCGCGAGAAAAACAAGGAATCCGGTCACGACGGTGCCTGACAGGGCGTCACGCGGGGGATGCCGCCTCTAGGGTGACGGCGACGCGTCCATCTTCCTTGTTGCCAGGCACGCAACGCGGACGTCATACATTCGGGTGCTTTGCCTGACTTGTTCAGTATGCCGCGCAGCCAGAAATCAGGGCATCGGGACGTTCCCGACATCGCGCAGGACATACCGGTCATACGGCATATGCAATAGCGCCAGCAGCCGGCAGCGCCTGCAAGCGGCGGTCGTGATGCGGTTGTTGTGCGCGCCCGGCGCTGCGTTGGACATGACGGTCGTCAAGCCATCTCGCACAGGCATCGACGCGCGGCAGCGGCGGTGCCATCGGTGACGCGCAGCGCAGACCCGATGCGCCGGGATCGGCCGCTGCAGGGCGACGTCCACCAATGCCAGGTGCTGATCCAGCACCATGATCGGATAAAGTAGCGCGATGACAATCGAACTGAAGCCCGGCGGTCTGCTGATCGCGATCGAAGGCATCGACGGCGCCGGCAAGACCACCCTCGCCCGCAGCCTGGCCACCACGCTGGAAGCGGCCGGCGCGCGCGTGGTGCTCAGCAAGGAACCGACCAATGGCCCCTGGGGCACCCAGCTGCGCCAGTCCGCCGCCACCGGCCGCCTCAGCGCCGACGAAGAAGCCGAGCTGCTGATCCGCGACCGCCACGAACACGTGGACACCCTGATCGCACCGGCGCTGGAGCGGGGCGACATCGTGATCCTGGACCGCTATTTCCCCTCGATGGTCGCCTACCAAGGCGCCGCCGGCCTGCCGCTGGACGACCTGCTGGACCGCAACGCCTTCGCGCCGCGCCCGGACGTGTTGCTGCTGCTCGACTTGCCTCCACCCACCGGCCTGGCGCGTATCCGCGCCCGCGGCGATGCACCCAATCACTTCGAAACCCAGGACAACCTGGAGCGCTGCCGCAGCATCTTTGCCCAGCTGCAGTTGCCGGGAAAGCACGTCGTGGATGCCAGCGCCGACGCGGACAGCGTGCTCCGCCAGGCCCACGCCATCGTTGTTGCCGCACTGGCCGAACGCCTGCGCGTCGACGCCACCGATGCCGACCAGGCCACGTTGGAACTGCTGTCGGCCGGTCGCCCGGCCTGAGTCGCTGCGCGTCCTGCGCGCAGGCAACAGCAACTGGCGCGTTGTGATTGGCGGGCCGCGGGCAGATAGCTGTTTCGGCCGATCACACCGGACAAGGCGCGGCCCGGAGACGCTGACCCAACAGCGCAGTCAGCCCCGAGCTACATGGACATTTCGGGATAGGACGAGAGAACCTTCGTGGTGCCGGCACCCGGATTCAAGCCCTCTTGTCCTGCAAGGGTTTCCGGGCAGCCTGGGGAATTCCTGCTAAGTCGCCGCCTGTGACCCGGGCGATACGGCCATCCATAAGTCAGCCGCCCCTGGCTGTCGCCGTCAGCGATCCCAGCCTGGCTGCGCGTCAGAGCGATCGGCTACGCGCGCGGCAATCCACTCGTCAATCTCAGACTCCAACCAGGCGACCAACGTGCCCAACGGCACCGGCTTGGGGAATGTGCCCTTCTTGATTCGGTCGTAGATGGTGGTCTGGGACATGCCTACCCGGTCCTTGACCCGCGCAATGCGCAGCAGGCGAGGCCGGCCGTCAGATGGCGCTTGCACATGTCCAGGGCGCTCAGTGGGTGGGAGCGCGCGCGACGCCTTCACCTCAAGCTTGGCTGCAACTCTTTCAGCCACGGCTTCAGCAAACAGACCGATCAACTCGGCGAATTGCTCATACGGCAGATCGGGTGGGGGGGCACTCTTTCGGTGCTGGTCGCTCATGCCCCCGAGACTAAAGAACGCTGTCGCATGGGATGCGATTACGAGACGATCCCGCGATTTCACCTCACTTGGCGGCGGAGCAGATACAGAGTATGTTCTGTGCTGTAATCAGCCTCAACTGAACAGAAGCGGCAACTTGTGTCGGAGCTGTGTCTATCTCGCGATGAGATAAAGGAGCTTTGCCGGAGTCCTCAGCGGGCGCGGCAGGCGCTCTTTTTGCGCCAAAACGGAATTCGGCATTATCTCGACGCCTATGGATGGCCAGTGGTGCTGCGCTCAGCGGTTGAGCCATCTGAGACTCACCCGCCGGCGATGCCGGTTTGGAAGCCAAGTAAGGGCTAGGGCTGCAAACATTTCCTAACCTCTCTAAAGCTTGAGCGAGCGGCGTAGCAGGCGCTAAAGCGTTGTAGAACCTGCTATTCGAACCAGCTTTAACCACTCAACCCTCAGACCTAATTAAGGCGCCGCGGTATAGGCGGCAATGTCTGCCTTGAGTCTTGGATTCCAACGACCTACAAGTGCCCGCAACTCACAGAAAGCAAGCGTCTGTCCTGCGCCAGCAGGCGCATCACTATTAAGATATGCAATTAATTGGTGGGAACGTTCAAACAACTTTACAACTTGCACGGAGATACTGTTATAAAGAAGATCCTCATCAAGATCACCTGCCTTGATGCCCACAGCCATAAATTCAAAATAATTCAACTGATAACGCAGTGCCTGTAGCGCTTCAGCCATTTCGACTTGGCCCGCATCAGGGGGCTGCAACGCCTTCGCCTTGCTGAGTGAGCTTATCGGAAAATGCTCGTGATATTCCTTAGGAATATCCACTGTGCCAGAAGGGAAGTGGAGAGACACTAGCTCAGAGCGTTTTAAATATTCCCCGCTCTTCCGAATCTCCATGCAAATTTGGAAAGCATTATTAGTTCTATGAGCCTTCGTGGACAGTCGAAAATGAACAAACCAACCCAAAGCGGCGGCCCAAATTGCTACAAAAACGGGAACGATGTTCAGAAACTTCTCGTAATGTCCAGCATCGTCTGTCGGAATAAACGCATAAAACGAATAGTAGGAAAGAATAACCAGTAATAGCACCAGCACAAATGACCAAAAGCACACGGTCAGTAAATGCTTATGCCCATTACAAGCTGCAGCAATAAGTTGTCTTGAAAAAAATACACACAATGAGGCGTATGAAGCAATCCACAGCATCCCCGTTTCCGGACGGCTGAGAGCTGGGTTTGACAAAGCGATTGCAGCGATCACTACAGAAAATAAAAGTGCAACCCATGACCACCAACACTTGGTCACCAAGTCCAGGAAAATCCTATCCATCCCCTCCATTCCCCCCAGCCCAAATCTGTTCTATGAAGAGCCTGCTTGGCTCAATAGCAAAGGGGGCCTGAGCCCCCTTTGTTTGATCGAAAAAAGTTATCCCTTACTCTTCTACGCCGACCATGTTCATACTCATCTCCTCGCTTAGAAGGCCTGGATGGCCTACATATAAGACCAGACTGCCCGAAAAAAGTTCTCCATCACTATCGCTATCGGCCTACATCGAGCTTTCTTTAGCCTTAGCCGACCGGGTCAGTAACGAGATGTGCCCCGTTGCTGCGGATCTTAGGGGTTGTGGTGCAACGGTTGCAACGGTTCAAGGTTCAAAAAAAAAACTGCAGTAGGCAACGTGAACGTTTGCGGCAGTCCCGACTCCTACAGCAGCATGCAAGTTGCTGTTTTGAAAAGATGTTCAGTATCATTAACGGATGAGATGTTAGACAATCTGGTCTTACATCCTGAGCACGGCGTCATGGCAGTGCAGCATAGATGCGCAAAATTGGAGCGGCTCACGCTGTATCCGGAGAGCACTGCTCAGGCCTCCAGGGTTGCGATTGGGTGCCGGCTTGGCGCTGCTCAGGCGCCTCGCGGGTTGAGCTGTCTACGGCCCCGCGTCCGGCAACCTCACGATGCCACCGCCGCGGGGCCAGCGGCATCGGGGCGTCCCGCAGCGGTGTGTCGGGGGATTCCTAGGCCGACGGCCAGCCGAACGCGCCCGGCTGCGGAAGAAGGGCCATCACGTCGTCGGGCGTTTCGACACCTTCGGGAGTGCTGGCCAGGATGTCGTACCCTTTGGCGTACACCGCGTCGCGCCAGGCAATGGCGGCCTGAGCCTCAGCGCGGAACTGGTCGTTGGTGCTGGATGCGTAGGAGGCGCACGAGACGATGCTGTCGTAGCCGCGGGACTGCGCTACACGATCAAGCCAAAGGCTGATTTGCATCTTGGTCTCTGTCACCGGATCCGGCTCAAACGCTTCGGCCGGAATCTCAGCGCACAGCTGCTCACCATCCTCCAGCGCGTCGCCGGGAGCGACGGCGCGCCAACCTCGACCCTTAACTGCATACATGCATCACCTCGCGATCGTGTATCCCTCAACATCGACGTAGAGCCCGCCATTGCCATCGGTAACGTCATTGTTAAGTTTTGCGTAAATGGATTGGCTCAGTAGCGGGAAAGTCAGAAACCCAACGCCGGGCGACGACACGTTGTTCCAGTATTGGCCGGATGCAGGTCCCAGGCTCGCTGCATTGTCGGCCACGGTGCGGTTGAAGAACTGGCGGACAGTGACAGAATTTGCCGTCACCGGCACGACAGAAGATAGGCTTACACTGACCTCAGCCGCAGACTGCTTGTTCGCGAGGACGCGGAACGGAGTTGCGCCGGTTCCCGGATTTGTATAACTGACCAGTCCCTGGGAGGTCATCACAAACCGGATGATCGCGCCAGACGCGTCGGTCAAAATGCTGCCGATATAGCGACGGCTCGCGTCCCCAGTCTTGCTACGGGCATCGCCGAAATATGCGGCGGCAGGCACTGTCGTCACAAGCTCCACGGCAGCGGTAGATGAGTTGAGGTATGCGTAGACGTGGTAGAACGTGCTGGCGCTCAACGAAAGGCCGGAAAGGGTGATAGCGCCAGGAAAAACCAACACCCGTCCCAGGCTTTGGATGTAGCAGGCGCCCGTGCTTACGGTGAGACTCGTCCCGCTCACGTAAACCAGCACAAGACCGGCGAGGGCAGATGGTGACCACGCCACAATGCCGTCCAGCAGGACCTTGTCCGCTGCTGACATACTGCCTGCCGCGGCAGTCGTCGCCGCAGAAATGGTCAACGTCCGATTTGCGGACAGGTCGCCACCACCTCCAAGCGGTGCAGTCGTGGAAATAGTCGTCGTCTTGTCCGCTTTGGACGTGCCCAGCCCGGTGATTTGCGCTTGCAGCTTTCCCATAGCAGCCAAGAACGAATCGGTAGCGGCGATGGCGGCGTTGGTCGCGGTGGACAGGCCAGTCAACACGACGGCGCGTGCACGCGTCGCGGTGAACCACTGATTGGTAGGTGTGCTGCTCTCTGGCAGATCATCAGTATTCGCTGCGACCTGGCCGGAGATTCGCCCTTTTGAGTCACGCGCGGTCTTGTAGATCGCGGTGCCGGTGCCGCTGTTCGGTAGGTCGGCCAGGCCGTAGGTGGTAACACCCGTGGTGCCGTCCACTGCCTTGGTCAGGTCGGTGGTCGCTGCCAGCGCATTTGCAATCGCATACCAGCCCTTCGTCCCGTCCGGGCCGGTGCCGTAGTACCAGCTGGCGCCGGGCGCGTCGTTGTCACCGTCCAGCATCACCAGCACGATGTCGATGCCGCTTGTGACGATCGACCCGAGTCCTTGCACGGACACGTTGCCGCCGGCACCGCCGCCGCTCTCCAGCGCCTCCACGCGCCCGAGCAGGTCTTCTAGCTGCTTGCGCTGGGCTGGCGTCAAGCCGGCGTTGTTCGCCAAGTCCAACAGGAAGTTGTGCCACTCGCGTGTTATCAATCCTGCATCGTTGACGACAGGCGCTTGCGGGCGTGGGATGGTGGCCATCAGCCGGCTGCAGCCGCTGCAACCGGACCCACCGCAATCCAGGAGAAGGGCACGGCGCTGGTGATGCGTGCGCCGTTACGGCCGAAGTCATTAGTGTGGACCTTCACGGTAAACCCTGTGGTCGTTGCCTCAGTTTCAAAAACTGGGATCTGACCTTCGGCGGTAGCGGCGCTGGTGTTGGAGTTAGCGTTCACCACTGGCGGGGCCGAGAATGCGCGCCCGAAGTTGACGCTCCCTGCAGCCACGGTTTGTCCGCTTGCCGCCAAGCTGGACGTGCCAAACTGAATCATCATCGTGCCGATCTTCACCCCGCCGTTGAAGTTCTCCACCGGCAGCACCGGCGCTTCCGGCTTCGCTTGCCAGATCAGGTTGGCGCCATCGGTGCCGAGCACCTTGCCGGACGAGCCCGAGGGGTCAGGCACCTGCAGCACCGGACCCCACAGCAGGTTGCTGCCGTCGTTGGTCAGGAATTGGCCGTTCTGCAGCGTGGGGATGGTCGCGCCGCCGCCGGCACCGTCGTCCACATCCCGCGTCCACACCGACGTGCCGTCAGCCGCTCGCAGCACCACCGTATAGGCGCCATCCAGCCAGATGTTCGTGTTCGCCCGGCCGGACGAATCCAGCGGCACCGGGTTCTGGTTGGCGACGGTCAGATCCGAGTCCGACCAGGTGCCCTTGGGGGTGGTCGTGCCCTGGTCGTAAAACTGCAGGCTGCCGTCAGCCAGTGGCTTAAGGCCGAGCAGATCGGCGAACACCGGCGCGGGGTTGTAGAAGCGTTGAGACATGGATGCTCCGGGCAAAAAAAAGCCCCGCACATGGCGGGGCTGGGGTGGATGGTAGGATTCGGCCGAACTTATCGGGGGTTGGCCATGGAATATCTGCTTGTGCTTTGCGCGATCTTGCTTGGTGGCATTGCAGCCGGAGTTATCCGGATTGGCTCATTGCTTCAACGGATCATTGAGCTGCTGGAGCGGCGCTAGGTGCCTGGCTGGCACGTTGACTGAGAGCGTCAGCTACCTCAACCGCATCGTCGTCGCCAGCCTTCTCGCCTGCCTGGCGCAAGAGTTGTATCTGCGCTACTAGGTCGCCAGCATCACGTCTCGTGTTGCTGGCGAGCCAGGAAACCACACGCGGGTTCGTCATCATCCGCGCGCTTAGATTCGCCGCTCCCACCGTTGAAGCCGTAGAGGCCAACACCGCTGCAGCTTGCGCAACGTGGCCGGTGAACGCCAATCCGGCCGCAGAAGGTACGGCCGTAATGACGCCGCCTAGAGCGGTCTGGCGCGTGGTGCCGGACGAGTTGTAGAAAACCTTGTTGCCCTTGGTGATCGCATCCGTGACTCGCGCGATCTTGTCGATGTTGTCGCGGAATGACTTGCCATAGCGAGCGGTCTGGAACAGCTCTTTCTTTGCCTCCGGGCTCAGGTCTGCCCAGTTGGTAAGGAACGTGCGCATAGAGAAGGCATCGCCGCTGACGTCCTGCTGCCCTTTCGCTGCCCGTCCCATGCGTTGCAGGAAAGATGCAGTGACCTCCGAGCGCGCTTCTGGCGGTAGAGCACCCATCACCCTCTTCAATGGGGTCGCCCCGTTCTTCACCCCGTTGAACAGCGACATATAGGCCTGCTCGGGAGACGCCTGGCTCACCTTGCCAATGGCCTTTTCGATCTGATCAATGCGCGTCGCACCCAGCTTGTAATAGTTGTTGGCTCGATCCATCAGCTGTACTGCGCGAGGGTTGCCGGTCGCCTGCACTGCCGCAGTCATGTCCTCGGTTAGGTTTGCGTAGAGCGCACGCAGCTGTTTCACGTTGATATCAGGGTTTAGCCCGGCATCTGCGATCTTTTCGCCTACCTGCGATCGAATGCTCTTGAGTGCACTGTATGGAATGGTCCCGTTGTTCGCCTTCAGGTCCGCGGCAACACCTTCCGCCAGCCGCTCCATGAAGGGATTGGCCAGCACCTGCGACGTGTTGGTTGCGCCTGGTGTCGGCGTCGTCAGATCGGTGAGGAAGTTGTCGGTGTTTTGCGCGGCGACTTTGGTGTTGCCCGGCAGATACTTGTCGACGGCGTTGTACAGCTTGCTGGCCGTGCCTCGGAACGTGTTGACGAAGCCGCTCGGACCGTTGATTCCCTCCTGTACCGTTGCGCCCACCTGCTGCGGGGTAAGGCTTGCACCATTTGGCGCGATGGAATTTGAAAGGTCGTCGATCTGCCCGCGCACCTGCTCCTGCTGCTGGCTGCCAAGTCGCTCGATGCGGCCGGCACCACCTGGGAAATTGCCGGCGAACGTCTCCAGTGCGCTCGCCGTCCGACTGCCTGACGCTTGTCCCACGCTCGGCGTAGTTCCAGCGGCATCGAACGCCGCAATCGCGTCGCGCATGCTCTGCGTGTCCTCGCCGCGAACACTGCGCCGCACCGCTCCAGCCAATGCGGTCGGGACAGCACCGACAGGCTCCGGGACAAGTTGGGCCAGCCGGTTGGGCAGTAGCGTGCGACCAGCCAGTGCGGCAGCACCGCCTGCAGCGCCAGGCGCCAAGCCGCCTGCGAGGCCGGCGAGCAACTGCGCGCCGGTGCCACCGCCCGATTCGCGGGTCGTGCCTGCGGCAGCCGCGCCGGTGCCGGCGCTTACCAGCTGCAGCGCGGGGTTTGCCTGCAGCGTGTTACCGATGCTGGTGAGCATGTTGCCGCCGCCAGACTGCACACCGCGCGCCCCCAGGTTGGCCAGCATGTTGCCGACACCGATGCCAGTGGCGCCGCCGGTGATCGCACTGGTGACGTCGCTGCTCACTCGCTCGGCGGCGTTGGCTGGACGCGGCGCGCCAACCTTGTCGGCCAGCGAGTCCACCATGCCCGTCAGGCCGGTCTGCTGGTAGCGCTCAGGCAGCAGGCGGTTCACGCCGGCCACCAGCGGCGCCACCACCATATCCGGCAGGCCGACCACGCCGCGCAGCATCGCGCGGCCACCGAGCGCCAGATTGCGGCCGATGCTTTCCTGCGTGTCCAGCGACGACCGCCGTGCATCCAAATCCAGCGCTTCGTCTGCGGCGGCGATGCGCTGCTGGCGCTGTTCGCGCGTGACGCCGCTCTGGCCCACGCTTGCCGGCCCCGGCGTGCCGCCAGTGATCGGGATTTCCATCGTGCCAGCGTCCGGCCAGTTAACAGTCCGCTGAGTGTCCGCATCGAACGCCTGGCGCACCGTGGCCTGCTCCTGCTGCGGAACGTTCGGAGCAACTACCTCGCTCCAGTACTGGTTGCGCGCCTCTTCCTGCTGCTCAGGTGCTAGCGCTTGGTAGGCCGGCGATGCGGCCACTTCCACCCATTTCTTCGCCATGCGTCAGTTCCAGAGATTGCTGTAGGTGCCGCCGGTCGGGGCCGGCTTCTGTCCGCCGCCGCCCGTGCCGCGCTGATCGCCCGTGTACTTCTTCTGCAGAGCGCGGATCGTCTGCAATGCGGCCTGCCGCGTGGCCACTGGGACATTCGGGTTCGCGAGGTCGCCGGCCATCTGCTGATAGAGCTGCACGTCCCGATCGGACTGCGGGCCCTGCATGCGCGGCATCTTGGAAGTGAGCTGCCCCGCGATCGTCTGCAACTGCGCGGTGGCCTGCGCGCCCGCAGTGGACACGCCGAACGCAGCGGCCGCAGCATCACCAAGCTGCCCGGCCCGTCCGCCGGTGGCGTTGGGCAGAAGCTTCTCGGCCTGATCGAGAAGCGACAGCGTGTCGTTGGCGTCCCGCGTGCGCTCTTCCCGCTGCCCTTGCTGCTCGGCCTGACGCTTGGCGTTGGCCTCGATCGCCGTCGTCGCGCCGGCGCGCTGCACGGCATCCTGGGTGCGCATCTGCAGCTCCGGGGCCAGCGTGCCCAACTCCACTGCTCGCTGCGCAGCTGCAGTTGCCGCGGCCTGCTCTTCGGGCGCACGACCGACGAAGGTGTTCTGCGCACCGCCACCCGATTGCACACCGCCGCTGAATTGAGCGGCACGCGACTGCAGGAAGCGATCGACCTGATCCGAGGGGATGCCGGCGGCGATCATCTGGTTGGCCAGAGCCGCATCCTGCTCCACGACCTGCTGCCCGCCACCCTGCGGCAGCACCATCCCGCCACCCCCTTGCGTTGCAGCCATTGCGCCGGTCTGTGGGTTGAAGCTGGTGCCGTCCGGCAGATCGATCTGACCAGTACGGCCGTTCATCACACCGATACGCTCGCGACCATCCGGACCGGTGAATTTCACCTGGGTGAAGCCAGACGTTGACGCGCGTCCATCCAGGCCAAGCTGCACCCGTCGCGCCTTCTCGCGGTCCTCCGCAGACAGCCCCGCCGTCATCATCTGGAAGCTGCGCACATCGGTGGGCGTCTGCCCGGCGCTGCTGTATGCCTGGTAGAGGGCCGTCGCGGTCTGATTGATCATCGGCGCCGTCGTGCTGTCGTACGCTGCCGGCGCCTCCACGCCGAAACGCTGCAGGTCCGGCAGCATGCGCTGGTAGATGCCCGCGCGCGCCTGCTCCGGCGCTTTCACCAGCAGGCCGGCCATGTTGGCCAACGTCTTGTTGCGGCGATCTTCCGCGCTCTCGAACTGGGTCTGCTGCGCCTGCGCTACCTTCGGGTCGATCGCCGCCATCTGGCCAAGGATGCCGCTCTGCTGCTCCGGTGCCGCGGTGTAGGCCTGGCTGGCCAGCTGCGTCAGCATGTTCTGCTGGCCGCGCGCACGACCGGCGTCGCCCTGCTGCTGGACGTAGCTTGCGGCCTCCAATGGGCTGATTTGGGCCAGGAGATTTGCCATCAGACGCGCCCCGCGAAGTTGACCAGGTTGTTGCCGAAGTTGTACGCGCTGCCCTGCCCGGTCGTCGCCTGGCCTTGCCACAGGCTGGCACTGGCCTGCGGTTGATAAGCGCTGGTGCGACCGGCGGCGTAGCTCTGCAGCGCGTTGTTGCCCAGGCCGGCCAAGCCGGTGAGCATCTGCGCGTTCGCCGCGGCGTTGGTGTTGGCCGCATCGGAATTTGCCGCGCCGACGGCGTTGGCGTACCCGGTGTTGACGCCGGCAATCGCTCCTGCCGCGCTCTGGCCCATGCCGGCCAGCTGCACCAGGTTGTTGCGGTAATTGCCCAGCTGCTGTGAGGCCAGGCCAGAGGCAAGGCGGGTCAAATCGGCCTGCTGGCCGCCCGAGTACAGGGCGCCGCGCGCCGCTGCGCTCCGATCGAGTCCCTTGATGCTCTGGTCAAGCGTGAATTGGTAGTCGGGCGCCTCCATGAAGCTGCTGTAGTCGCCGTTGTTGAGCTGCGTCAGCTTGTTGATCGCTGCCTCGCCCTGGTTGAGATAGGGCTGGAAATTCTGCTGGTTGGCATAGCGGGCTTCGCCCTGCGCGGCGGCGGTGGCATTGGCGGCGCCCTGCGCCCCCTTTTTTGCCTGGTTCGCGGAATAGACGGTCGCGCCAGCGACCAGCGCAGCGCCTGTGATTGCGGCCATGTTAGATCCTCTTGGTGAAACTGCTTTCGGAGTGCCGGAACCCGGCGCGTTCGTACAGGGCGGCGGCCTGCGGCGGGCTGGTGGCCAGGTGGACCATCACCACGGCCGATGCGCCGCACTCAGCGCACGCAGGCTCCACGGCGGCCAGCAGGGCCTTGCCGACTCCTGCGCCCTGCGCTTCCGGCTCGACCCACCACACGACCTCGTAGGCCACGTTGATGCTGCGATCGAACATAAAGGGCGCCACGATCAGGCCGACCATGCCGACCACGCGCCCCTCCAGCTCGGCGACCAGCATCACGCTGTCCATCAGCTGGAAGACCAGGTTTGCGACGGTGTGGTCATCCATCGGCGTCAGCGCGGCATAGCTGGTCGTCGCATAGAACTTGCGCGACATCTCCAGGATGGCGGGCAGGTCGTCTTCGGTTGCTCTGCGGATCATCACCAGTCCCCCGATGCGCCAGCGCCGTCACTCGCCCCGCCACCACCACCCCAGTCCGACACCGGCGAAGGGTCGTAGCTGGCAATCGCGTCCGCGCTGCTGGTGCTGTCGTAGCTGGGGCAGGCCAACGCCATCGAGGCGGTGGACATTACGTCGGGACCGCTGTCCCGCGCTGGCCGATACACGGGCGCGGCGTGCGTGTTCGCAGCGGGCTTGGGTGCCACATGCGGCACGCCGCGCGCTTCGCGCGCCTTGCTGCGATGCCGGGCGGCCGACATTCCTGCTGCAGCGGTGCAAAGTGCTGTCCAGATGCTGTGCATGATTACTTTCCTTCGGGCGTAAAAAAGGCGACTGCTGTGAGTCGCCCGGTGTGTGCATCGGTGCCGAATGCCGCGAACGGCCAACGGCTGTGGAACAGCGCAGATTCGTAGATGACGCAGCGGCCCAGCTTCATCTCGGCGATGCCGACTTGCTCCCAGCGGCTGGCGTCGTCCCAGTCGCCGCGGACCAGCTCGAACAGCTGCACGTCGCCGGCATCGATCCGGTGCGCACCGGTGGCGCGGTGCCGCCAGAAGGCAGTGCCGCCCGGGCCGTCGCTCAGGTACAGCACCGCCGCGTGCGTGCCCCACCCAAGATCGGAATGAATCGCCGCGTTCGGCAGCTCGCCGCCGTAGTTGAGGCGGTAAGCCATGCCCAGCATGTTCACCGGCCCCATCGCCCGCTCAATGCCCTCGCGCAAGCCCGGCACATCGACCAGCGCAATGCGCCGATACACCTCGCCATCGTGGCCCGGCCAATCCTCGTAGCGAGCAGACAACGCTGCCTGGCGCACCGCCTGCGGATCGGCCAGGAAGTCGTCTATCACGATCATGCTTTGACCTCGATCTGCGCGACGGCGCCGTGCAGCTCCACCGGCAGCGGCGAGCTGCAGCGGATGCGCCAGACTCGGCTGTAGCTGGACCCCAGGCGCGTCATGCGGATGCGCTTGGAGTACTCGCCCACCCCGCCCAGCTCCTTGCGGCGCCAGTTCGTCCAGTTGTTCCCGCCGTCGTCGGAATAGCAGACCTCGATGGCGCGATCGGGCATTTCTGCCTGTGCGCGGAACCGGCCCTGCAGCCAGTGGCCGCGCGGGTAGTTGCCGTAGTCGCCCCACTCCTCCGTGAGCGATGGGAACTGCGGATAGGGGCGCGCGTCCCACGTCCAGGCGATCATGTTGGCGGTGCTGATCATCGACCCGCCGTGCTCGCGCCAGTAGGAGATGGTCGCCTCGTAGTAGGCGCGCTGCGCCGCGTCGTCCCGCACGCCGTTGGAGAAATACGGCAGGGTCGATTCCGACGAATTGGGGTCGAAGAAGACGTTGGGCTGATTCGGCCCGCGGTTGATCGCCGCGCATCCGTATTCGGTGAACCAGATCGGCTTTGATCCAGGCACCCATGCCGTTTGCGTTGTCTCGACGTAGGCCTGGCGCGTCACGTGCGCATTGCTCCACCACCCGCGCATGTCTTTCTGCCGATACACCCACGGCTTGTTGTAGCCGCCGTCACTGATCGGCGCGCGCGTGCCGGCCGCGCGATCCACGTAGTACCAGTCGTACAGCTCGCCGCCTTCGATGTTGGACTTGAGATACGGCACGCTGTGCACCAGCTCGGGGTTGTCGTCGGTGCGCACGTCGGCGATGGGGAAATAGTTGTCGATGCCCACGAAGTCCACATTGGCATCAGCCCACAGTGGATCGAGATGGAAGTTCAGATCGCCGTTGCTGTACTGGCGGCTGTGGTACTCCGTCCAGTCGGCCGCGTAGGACACCAGCACCTGCGGCATTGCCGCCTTCGCATTGGCCGCGAGCTGGCGCAGGTGCGCGACCGCCGGGTATGCGGTGCGGCTCGATCGCACCTGCGTGATGCCGACCATTTCCGTTCCGACGATGAACACATCGCCTGCATGGAACAGCGGCGCGCACAGGGCGATGTAGTGCCGCACGAAACGCAGAAAGCCCCATTCCCGAGTGAAGAACGTATCGATCTGCGTGCCGGCAGCCGCAGTGGCATCCGGCGAGCCGGACACACCGGGCGCCGGGTAGCAGGTCACGCGCCCGCGCCACGGGTTCACCGGCTGACTGGCGCCGCCCCAGGGATTGGGCAGCGTGTTGCCGGTGGGAACGTCCATCAGCAGGAACGGGTAGAAGACCACCCGCTTGCCCTTGCTCTTGAGGTACTGAATCACCTGCACAATCGAATCATCGGACGGCGTGGAGCCGTACACGCTGTAGCCGCCGGCACTGTTGTTGACGTAGGTCACCAGCGTGGCCGTGGTCGGCGTCACCTGCTCCACCGCCCAATTGCTTGGCGTCCAGGACACGCGATCGGCGATGCTGGGCGCCACCGCAAGGCGCGGCCGGATCTGGCACTGCCCTGCACGCAGGTCGTCGCCGAACCACGACACCACCAGGCTCACCGTCTCGCACGTCGGGAAGGTGGCGAACAGCTGGTCGAGCGCCACCATGACGTCGGTGCTGCTGGTGCCGGCGTGGCGGTTCTCCAGCACCGGCTGCTCGCCGTCGACCACGCGTAGATGCGGCACGGTCGAGTACGCGAAATTGCCGGTGCTGGGGATAAGCGTCACCCCGCTGATATCCAGGGAGGGCTGCGCCGCGGTCAGGCTGCCGGCGCCGGTACGCACCAGCAGCTCCAGACTGCTCACGAAGAACTCATTCTGCGAGGCGGCCATCGGCTGGGTGATGCGCTCGCGCACGATCGGGTCATCACCCTCCAGCATGTATTCCGGGTCCAGCACCCACAACGTGCCGGTCTGGAAGTCGCCCCCGATCCACATGCCATTCCAGTACACCAGGTCGTTCAAGCGCCAGCGGTCCATGCCGTACGACTGCCGGCGGTGCCACATCCGCGTCACCACGTCGTAGCCCCACGTTTTGCCGTCCGGGAAGGTTAGGTAGTAGACCTTGTGCCGATCGCCCTCCCACTTGAACGCGAAGGACTGCGCCCAGTTGTTGCTGCGGATCGCCTCCTGCACCGGCCCGGTGGAGATGGGCACTGCGGCGTAGCCGTCCAGCCGATACACCACCCCGTCGTCGCCCAGCCACATCACGCTGTTGTCCAGCGTCACCACGGACGCACCACTGGCGCAGCCGCGCGCCACTACCGCGCCCTTGTTCTGGAACGTGCCGGTGGTGGTGCCGGCGTTGTAGAAGAACTCGATGGTGGTCTCGTTGAAGGCCACCACGTCGTCCAGCACCTCCACCGTCACCAGCTTGTCGGGCGATGCCTCCGATTCGTAGCGATCAAGCGAACTGTAATCGAGAGCGTCAGCGAGCTCCGAGTGGAAGAAGAACCGGCCGAACGGCTCGACCTGCAGGATGTACCCATCCTTGTATGCCGCCGAGCGCGCACCGGGATACGCCTCGTCATTGATCCGGGTGAATGTGTTGTCGGCGGTGTTGAACACATAGGCGTTGCTCTGCCCGGTGGTGATCAGCAGCTGATTGCCGCCTGTCACCTGGTTGTATGCCATCTTGACCCGGCCCACACCGGGAATCGTGCCGCGCGCCGTGGCCACGCCCTTGGTGTTGATCTGATACAGCCGCGTGCCTGCAACGGCGAACAGCGAGCCGCCCACCGTTTTCAGCCCGCGCACCGCCGCCGGATCGATGTCCAGATACCGGCGCAGGCCCGGCGCCGAGCTGAGCTTCATGCGCGTGCGCGTGCCGGCCACTTCCGCAAATTCCAGCAGGAAGTTCACGGTGTCCTGCCCGGCCCACTCGCGCCCGTCCTCCTGATAGAAGCCACCGAGCAGGTCGATTTCTTGCGTTGCCATCAGCCGTTGATCCCATCGATATAAGACCCGCCGCGCCGGCCAACGCCGCAAGGCAGGTCGCCGTAACTCAGGCGGTCGTAGCTGTTGGCCTGCACCTGCGCCGACAGCGTGGACAAGCCGGACGCGGCGCGCGCGACCACATCGGGCCGCACATCTGCGCCGTACTCGGGCGCCAGCGCCAGCGCAAGGTTGTGCGCCAGCACGTCCTCCGCTTCCGGCGGTGCCGGCAGCTGCTCGGTGATCGTGCTGACATCGCTCCAGCCGATCGAGAGCCCGTCCACCTCCCAAAGCCGCACCATCGCGTTCAGCGCCTCGATGGCGCCGGACATGGTGGCGGTGTCGGGCAGGCCGCCAGGGGTGCGCACAAGGCGCAAAGCGCGCCGGATGACGCTCCCCACGGTGCCGCTGCCGGTCGCCTCCAGACGGTCGCGCCAGAGCGCTGCGACGCCCTCCTGTGCGAGGACCGGCAGCTCCTGACGGATCGGCACGCCGTACTCGGCAGCCAGACGCAGCGCGAGGTTGTGCACGAAGGCATCGATAGCCTCTGCACCGTTGGAATATGGCGCATCGATCGCGGCCGGCGTCGTCCACGCCGTAATCAGGCCGGACCGCCGCCAGCGACTGCCCAGGCTGTCCAGCGCATACAGCGCTCCGGACAGGTTGAACCCGTCCGGGTACTTCGCCACGCCCTGCCCGCTCAAGGCACGCAGTGCGCGGTAGATGATGGCGGCGACTGTGCCGGCGCCGGGTGCGGTGAGTCGGTCGCGCCAGAGGACCGCCGCCGCCGATTCCGCCAAAGCTGCAACCTCGGGCGAAATGGGGCGGCCGTACTCGCTGGCCATACGCACGGCAAGCGAGTAGGTCAGCGCCTCGTCAGCAGCGGCAGGCGTGGAGATGAGGGTTTCCGGACCCTCGACTGTCTGCCACGCCGAGATGAGCCCACTCGTCGCCCAGCGCACGCCCAAGGCGTTGAGGGCAATGCAGGCATCCCGGAAGTCCTCTGCTTCGGGTGCTTCGTTCGCATCCACAACCTGGATCAGGCGAAGCGCCCGCGAGACGATGACGGCGGCCGTGGTCATTTATGCGACCTTGGAAGCGCGGTCGGCGGCCTCGGCATCGAACGCAGCCAGCAGCGTGCTGCGGTTCTTGCCGGTCACTTCCTGCGAGCGGTACTGCTGCAGCTCTTCGTCGGTCAGCAGCGGCAGATCCTTGCGGATTTCATCGATCGCCCGGCCCAGGAAGATTTCGCCCTGCTCGGACGCGGTATGCAGGCTTTCGACGCCGTTCTGGCCCTCGATGTCCTCTTTCTTGATCGGGGTGGCGTTGGGATCGGGCGTGATGCCGTTGCCGCTGGCGGCCTCGGGCAACGATGCGTCCTTGATCATCTTGTAGCCGCGTTCCAGCACATCCTTCTCGGTGGCCGCATCTTCGACAAACACTGCCGGCGCGCTCGGGTCACCCTTGAGGTACAGGGCCTTGGGAAATTCGTTCTGGTTGTTCATGGAAGCTCCATAGGAGAAGGGGCCGACGAATGCCGGCCCCGTTGGGTGGGTTACTCGGTGACGCGGACGGAGTGGTCCGGACGCACCGTCGCCATGCCGTACAGCACGTCGATACGGGTGCTTTCGATGTCGTTCTTGCCGTCGGCGAACTGCATCACGCGCACCGAGACGTTCTTGGCGGTGGCGGTGTAGCCCTCCAGGCCAGCCAGCACCGGCAGCGGCGCATAGGCCACCGCGAACGCGTCCTTGTGGAACGCCAGGTTCTGGCGGTAACCGGTGGACGGCGCGCCGACCAGCGTCAGTGCAGCGCCGTTGGCCGGCGAGGCGGTCACGGTGCCGATCAAGATGCTGGTGGTCGGTGCGATTTCCGGATAGATCGATACCGTGCCGGCGCCGCCCGCGTAGTCCGCCGCCACCAGGAACTGGCGCAGCTTGCCGGTGCTCTGCCCGGTGATCGGGTGCACTGCGAAGACGCCGGCCAGGGTGAAGACCGTGCCGCGGGTCAGCGCGCCGGTGCCAGTGCCCACCACCAGGCCGGTGCCGGTCTGGTTCGCGCCGTTGACGACGTAGCCGCTACCCGCGCCCAGCGTCAGCACCGGCATCGACTGGTTCTCGAAGAAAGTGAACCCCGAGAAGTCGCCGACCGCGCCCATGCGGTAGATGTCGGAGATGTCGCGCTGCGCGTTGAACAGCGTGCTGTTCGCTTCGCTCAGCTCCAGATTGGCGTCGGAGCTGAAAAGCACGCTGCGGTTGCCGTCCGGGGCCAGGAAGCGCTCCAGCGAGGCGCGTGCCTGACCGTAGGTGCGGCGGGTGTTCGGCACGGTGCCCGGCGTGCCAACCACGTTGGGTGTGGAGCGCGCCATGCGCACCAGCAGATCGGCGTTCATCACCGAGCGCAGGGACTGCATCGCCGGAGCCAGAAAGCGCTCCTTGAAGTCGCTCAGGCTCAGCAGCTTTTCCTTGGCGGTGAAGGTGAGCGGGACGTGCTTCTGCGTGTCCAGGGTCAGATTGACCTTCTTCTCCACCAGGTCGGGCGCGTTGCCGCCGCCGGCGAAGACGGGGCCGTCAAAGGTGACCGGCACCGGCGGGATGCCGATCTGCACCGTGTCGCCCTTCTTGTAGCCGTTAACCGTCTCGGTGAACTCGCCCTTGCGGCCGGTGTTCACGTTCTTTACGACGGTATCTTCTTCCACCAGCATCTTCGCCGCCTCGCGGGCGATCATCTGGTGGGTGAGGATGGTGTTTGCCATGTTGCAGGTGTCCTTATGGGATTAGCGCTTGCGTCGGCGTTCGACTTCGCGCTCGTACCACTCGTCGTCGGTCAGCTTCTCCGGCGGGGTTTCCGTAGGAGAGCGGCCGCCGACGCGCGGTGCAGGCGCGGGCGCTTGGGAAATGGGTTTGGTTGATTGGGCGGCGATTGCCGGGGCTGCCAGCGCGTTTGCCTGTTGGGCAGTTGCGCCGGCGTCCGACTGCGCATCGCTCATGCGCGAGGCAAAGCGGGCCAGCGCCCGCTCCATCAGCTCGGGGCGCGTCTGCGCCAGGTTGAACAGCTCGTCTTCGTTCTGGGCGAGCTGATAGGCAATCTCGGGGCCTTTCTCGTGCCCCATGATCGCGGCTTGAAGCTCGGGCGGCAGCAATACCGGATCGATCGAGCCGACGACCTCAAGATAATCATCGTGGACGGCGGCGAATGCGCTTGCGCGCTCCTGGTAGGCGTTGACGGCCTGCTGCTGTTTCTGTGCTTCTGCCTGGGTCTTCTGTTCGTTCTCCCACTGGGTGCGCGCCTGCTGCAGGGCATATTCGCGGGAGGCCTTCTCGTAGGCTTCCTGGTCGTAGCCGTGGTCCTGCAGAGTCGGTTCCTTCGGAGCAACCGGCTTGGGCTGGCGCGCTTCGTACTCGGCCGCCTTGCGCCGCAGTTCCGCGTTTTCTGCGTTGATGCGGTCGATGTAGGCCTTGGTGCGGTTCTTCTTCCGCTCCGATTCCTGCTGCGCCTTCTCGGCCGCAGCCTTGTCCGCTGCAGCCTTATCGGCATCGGCCTGCGGCTGGTTGGCGCCCTGCTGCAGATCCGCTTCCGCGTCGCTGCGCGGGGCCGGCTGCTGCTGGGTGGTGGTGGCGGTGTTCCCTTCGGCCGCGGTCTGGCCGCCCTGGGTCTGGGCTTGGGTGCTATCGGTCATCTCATCCTCTCGGGTTTCGGCCAGTCCGGGCCGATGCGGTCAGGCGGGAATGCCGCCAGTGGGAACGGGCAAAGAAAAACCGCCTTGCGGCGGCTGTGTCGGGTCTGGGGCGGGCAACTGCATGCCCGTCGCATCCATTGGTGGTGGTTGCGCAGCATCCGGCGGCATTCCGCCCTGCAGCTGGGCCAGGATCTGCGGCAGAAGCTGCTGCAGCTGGAGCTGCTGCGCCACCGTCATGTTCTCCAGCTGCTGGCCCTCGGCCTGCGCGCCGTACAGCTGCGCCTGCGCGATGATCTTCTGCGCGTCGGCCATCAGCTTCGGGTCGGGCTGCGCGGGCGCCGGCGGCTCCTCGCCATCCTTGGGTTGCACGACGCCCTGCGCGACCAGGATCTTGCGGAATGCCGCGTCCAGCTCCTCGACGCCCGGCAGATCCATGTTCTTGACCGCCATGTACGCCATCAGCGCGCCGATCTGCGGCGGCAAGCCGCTGCCCATCTGGCCGAGCATCTGGGTAAAGGCTTCGACGGCTTCCATGCGCTGGGTGGCAAAGCTGGGCCCGATGGTCGTCTCGATGCTGTACTTACCCTTGCGCACGTCGTTCAACACAACGGTCTGCCCGGTCGCCGGGTCGGTGACCTCCTGATACAGCTGCTTGAACTTCTCGCCGCCATCCGGTCCCAGGATGCGCACCACGCGCGGCGTGTCCATCACACGCGGGATCATGTCCACGAGAATCTCGTAGCTGTAGCGGATCGCGTAGGACAGGTTGTCGCTGTAGTTGTAGGTCGCCGTCGCGCCCTGCTGCTGACGCGCCAGGATGCCGCGGCCGCTGGTTTCATTCGACTGCGCGCCCAGGCTGGCGTTATGCAGCCCGGTGTTGGCCTTGATGTCCTCGTTGTCCAGCCCAGCCAGCTGCAGCAGCGCAACCGGCAGATCGGCCTGGGCGGCACGCTTCGGCATCTCGGTCGCTTCGTCGGACACCACGAGGTACGGGTAGTCCTCGCTGTTGGCGTGCTTCCACTGATTTTCGTTGCCCTTGATCCAGCTCCTTTTCAGGATAAAGGGCGCCTTGGGGGCCTTGGCCACTGCCTCCACGATCGCCGTGCGGTGGACATTGTGCAGGCGCTGCTGGTCCTTGTTTGACCGCACCATGCCCTGCCAATAGTCCTCGCCGTCGATGTCCTCGATGTTGCCGAACACGGGCACCACCGGAATGAACTTGCTGGGGAAGTCGTAGGGCTCGGACAACCACTGGTGGCCGTTGGTCAGCCGCATGCGCACCACGTGCGTGTCGATCGGACGCTCCCGAACGATGACAATGCCTTGCTGCTGCAGGAACGGGTCGATTTCTTCCAGCTTGATGCGTAGCTGCTTGGCCAGCTCGTTGGCGCGCAGCACGCGGCCGTCGCTCAGCGCCAGCAGACGCTCCTTCACCGGGTCTTTGTACCAGTACTCGGCGCGACGAATCAGGCCGGCTTCGCGCCAGCGGGACATGTCCTGACTTCCATCGGCATCGAAGTCCGTCAGGTCTGCGTCGGGGTGCTCGCGCTGGTACTGGTCGCGCGGGATCAGCTCTTCCACGAACGTGAAGTGACCATCGCGCCGATCAATCTCACGCGCAGCCGGATCGAACTTCACCGAGCGCGGATTGCGCACCGGCTTGATGAAGATATCCAGCTCGAAGTCGTCGTCGCTGGCGTAGTCGGTGACGATGCGCCACACGCCCATGCCGCCCTTGACCGCCTTCTGGTAGGCGATGTCGTAGGCCTGCTCGGCGTTGCTTACCGCCTCGATGTTGCGGCAGATGCCCTGCATCAGCTCGGCCAGGCCGCGGTCGGAATCCTTGGTGCCGCGAACCTTGCCCTGTGGCCGCCCCTGTCGCATCTCGTTCTCGACCTGGCGCACGTGGGCTGCGAGCTTCGGGAACTCGAACATGGGCCGGCCAGCGCGGCGCGCCTTGAGCCGGCTATCCCACTGCTCGCCCGGCACGGTCACGAAGCGCTCATCCTCGGCGGCCATGTCGTACAGCGTGGCGCAGGCGTCCGACGCGGTCGTGTAGCGCCGGCGCATCTCGTCCAGCGTGGTGTCGGTGCGGTCTGCCATCAGTATCCCGTCGTGTAGTCGTCCAGCGCCGATGTATCCGGTTCGCTGTGGTCGGTGCTCAGGTAATCCACGGCCATGAGGCCGAATGCGTCGGCGCCGTGCGACGCCCAGTCATGCGCGGGACCGAAGCCGATGTTGCGGCTGTCGTCCCGCTTCTCGTGATACCAGCCCAGCGCATCGCGGCCGGCCTCGGTGGCGTCGGCTTCGATGCCTTCCGGGCCTTCGCGTGCATCGCGCACCAGGGCGCTGTTGAACCAGACGCTGGGGAACAGCCGGCGGCCAGCCTCGACGCGCGTCATCGCAGCGCCTGCGCCCATGTTCGGCACCACCTTCACCTCGAATCCGGCCTTGCGTAGCTCGCCCTCGTAGCTGACGGCGTAAACCTTGTCGTGCGCGGCACCGTCGTGCGGCAGCACGCAGTACGCGCTGGCGAAGCCGTTGCGACGCAGCCAATCCACGTGCGAGGCCAGCGGCTGGCCAACCGCCTCGTAGTACCGCAGCACCCGAACCTCGCGGCCGATGAACTGCACGATCCAGATGGCGCACGCATCAGCCTTCGCGCCGGTGCCGCCGATGTCCCAGTAGGCCCGCAGCGTCATCAGCGGGTCGGCGGCCATGCGGCCAATCCGCCCCTGCTCCTGCGCCTGTGCCAGCGACTTGGCGTAGTAGGCGCCAGCGACGGCAGTCACGTAGCCACCGCCCCAGATGTGGTCGTACTGGTCCGGCTCCATGCGCAGACAGTCCAGCCGTTCCTGCTCCAGCTCCGACGTGAACCACGGGTTGTCTTGCCAGTTCGCCCGGACCACCGTGGCGCCGGTCGGCAATTGAGGGCCGCGCAGCATCACGTCCACCGGGTCCAGCTTGCGGCGCGGGTTCCACGAGAACCACAGCTCTGAGCCTGGCGTGCGGATGGTCGGCCGCAGCAGGCCCAGCGAGAACGCCGTGGCGCCCTGTGCTTCCTCCCACCATGCTCGCTTGAAACCTTCCAGCGACTTGATCGAGTCGGCCGTGTGGTCCTGCATGCCCTGGAACGTGATGACCCCGCTTTTCGGCGTCTGGATAACCTCGTTGAAGACCTTGAACCCGTGCCGCTCACCCAGGGCCATCTGACGCAGCTTCGCCTCGATCAGGCGCTTGCTCGACTGCTTGAGCGACTTCTGCACCTGGCGGATGCAGACCGACAGCAGGCCGGCGCCACCAGACTCACCAGGCTCTCGCAGCGAGTCCTCGATCAGCATCTCCGCGAAGAAGTGCGATTTGCCCGAGCCTCGCCCGCCGTGGGCGCCCTTGTAACGGGACGGCTCCAGCAGCGGAACGAACACCTCAGCTGTCGGAAGATCCAGGGCGGACAATGCGGCGCTCGATTCGGGTGATGGTTTCGACCGGGCCGCCATTCGGCCCGCTCACTTCGTGCTGGTGGCGGTTGGTGTACGCACCGCCGGCTTCCTTGGCCGCCTGCTCGATCAACTGCGCGGCCAAGACGATGTTTCGGGTGTCCTCGGCCTTCATGGCCATGCGGTTGAGCGCACGCAGCCGGAACGCCTTGTTGGCGATCGGAATCTCTGCGGTGTCGTTGCGGAACCGCTCGCGCGTCTGCGTGAACAGCTCGGCCCAACGTGGCGCCAACCGGGCCCCGGCCTTCTTTGTCGGGTCGTGCGCCTCCACTGCTTGGCGGCTGACGCCGATGCCGAATTCCGTCTTGACCGCTGCCACCACCTGCGATGGGGTATCGAAGCAGGCCAGCTGCTGGACGATGAACGCTTTTACGTCAGTACTCAGTGCGGCCATTGCGCGTTCGTCTCGTCAAGTGGTGTCAGTTTCACGCGGCCCTCAGTAGGCATGTTCCACAGGCGCGGGCCACGTCCAGCCGGCTGACCTGCGGGTCGGTTGCGGCGGCGGCGATCAGCTCCTGCACCTCAGCGCTCGGACCGTAGCGGCGCACCACTCCGACGAACTCCTCCACGTCATGGCCGCGCATGGTCAGGACCGCCTTACCGTCTTTCCGGAACCTCGGGGCTCCGTATGCGTCCTTCTCCTGGGCCAGGTGATAAAGCTCGTGCTCCACCAGGGCGCAGAAGTCGGCATCGCTGCACTCGGCGCAGTAGTCGGCCGCCAGGGTGATCAACACCTCGGGCACATGGCCGAACCAATCCACCATCTGCCGCTCCAGACGTGCCCGCTGCCAGCCGCCGGCGCGGAACGCGACCAGCTCGGCCTGGCCCACGACTCCGCGCCCCTGCTTGGTGAACCCGCTGCCTGCCCAGAGCACGCCCACGTCGGCATCCTGCAGGTGCAGATGGTCGGGGTTGTGCAGGTGGCCGTCCTCGGACAGGAATACGCCCTCCACCCAGGACCACACCTCCGGCGCCGGTGCGAACTGCATCGCTGCGTCCTCGATCATGCCGGCGATGTCCTGCAGGTGGCTCGGTGGCAGTGGGCGGTTGCCGTGCTGATCCCCTCCGCCAGTGAACTCCATCAGCCAGCCACCGCGGTGAGCACCAGCGAGCCACCAGCGCCCGCCTGGTCGGCGAACGGGTCCGGAGACACCAGCACCATGAAGCTCTGCACGTACACCTCGCCGTTATCCAGCGTGGCCAGGCAGCGGAGCATCACCCGGCCGGCGTGCTGGGCGTGCAGCTGCACCTGCGTCTGCCTGGGGGTGGGGATTGCCGCCTCAGACATGCGCGCCACGCCGTCGCCGGCCAGCCGCCACTCCGCCCGGGCGATCGAGCGACCCACCGGCAGCGCGCCGTTGTAGTCGGCGACCACGCAGCGACGCTCACCCGCGCCAACATGCACACCGTGCACGCGGGTGCGGTTGTGCGCCGAGACGAATGCGCGGGACACCCGGCCAATCTCGTCGCATGCGCCATCGGTGGGCGTGGGGCCGTCGCCGTCCCAGACCCACAGCTGCACGTTGTAGTGGTTTGGTTGAAAGCTAGGATCCTCACCACTTCGCGGCGCCACGTACTGCAAATACATGGGCTCAGTCCAAACCGTTGAACCGTCTGTTATGACGGAGGCGGCATCGTTTTCTTGCAGGTCCGTTACCGACTGCCAATTCCCAGCTTCAGACGCGTCGCGCTCTGGGCGATAGCCTTGGATCGGAGTTTGGTACGCATACCAGCCGCCAGCAAAAAAGCTACTTGGCACTTCGAGTGGAGATGGATCCGAAGCGAAAACCGTTATTCCGAGCTTGGTAGCCGGGCCATACACGAAGATTTCCCAGGGCGCACTGCGTGCGGCTGAGCCATCCGGGTAAACCACGGAATCGACAATGACCGCCGGCGTCTCGCTGGCACTGCTGAACTCGTAAGCCCGCCCTGAGAGGTGAAGCGGAACCCAGCCCATCAGCGCTCTCCCAGCCGTGGCCGCTGCAGCTTGGCCATACCGCAGCCCAGCAGGTAATGCGTCACCGTGCTATCGGCTCGACCGAAGCCGAACACCTCGATGCGGTCGGCCTGCTCGGTCCCCAGCACCACCACGGCCTCGGGCACGCCGCCGTACTTGCCGCCCTCCATCGCGTCCGCCAGCCGGCGCAGCATCTCCGGGATGTCCTGCAGCTGGCTGCTCGGCAGGACGTGCAGGTTGGTGCTCACGGCAGAACCTGCCCGGACTCGGCGCGGTCAGCACTCACCACGGCTTGGCAGGCGCGGAGCTGGTCGTCGGCGTCACGCCCGATTCGAACAATTCGGCCCGCAAACTCTTCTCGGCGCTGGGTGGCCGCATCACGTTCGCGGGTGCCGGCTGCGGCTTCGGTGAGACGCTGGGTTTCACAGCTGGCCCACCCGTCGCGCAGCTTGAGAGAACCAGCGCGCAGGTCAGCCACAACAGCATCAGGGACAGCCTGGGCCGCCTGCCGGTCTTCTTCATGCTTGGCTCCAATGTCGGCCAGCACCTCGGCCTGTTTGTGTTCGGTGGCGCGCGCGGCCTGCTCAACCTGTAAGGCCTGCTTACCAGTTGCGGCCTCGCCGGTGGCCACTGCCGCCTCGGCCCGATCACCGCGCCAGGCCCAGCCGGCGCCGATCATGGCGGCCGACCACAGCAGCACAGCAGCAATCGCGATCAGGATGCGGTTCATGGCTCAACCGACCAGCTTGTCGCGCAGGCGGAAGCCCAGCAGCGGCCAGATTTTGGCGACTGCATTCTGTCGCGCGATCTTGCGGCCAAGCTCGGAGTCGAAGTTCTCCGGGCTGGCGCAGGCCGACTCACCGGTGACGGTGAAGCCGTTGCGCAGCCGCAGGACGCAGAAGGTAAGCAGCCGCAGCTCACCATGCACTCCGGCTACGACAGCGTCCGGATTGCAGTGCGCGGCGACCTGCACGCCCTCCTCGGCGGTGAAGAAGTACTCGCCGCTGATCTCCGCCTCGATATCGCTCGGCGTCACGCGCGGCGCGGTCAGGCCCTTGGCCTGGATTTCCTGTTCGATGGTCTGGTCGGTCATGTCGTGCTCCTAAGTCAGCCGCCAGCCTGGCGGCGGGAAATGTTGAAGAAGTAGCCCACCACCCCACCGAGAGCGGTGTTCAGTCCGCCCAGCAGCAGGGCGAACGCGTCGCGGTTGGTCTGCGGGATCGAGACACCCACCAGCGCGGCCATAGCCATGCCGTAGAGGAACAGGATCAGGATGGCGATGCCGATCCGGCCGGCGCCAGCATTGCGGGTCGCGAACGTCATGCGGCCTCTCGCTCAGGTTGAGCCAGTTTGTGCACCTGCTTCATGGCCCACTCGTACAGCGGCCGGTCCCGGATCAGGATGCGTTCGTGTTCCTTGCCGCGCAGGGCGACCACGCCAACCTCGGTGGACTCCTGCAGCGCCAGCACGATGAAGGCCACGCGCTTCTTGAGCGGGTCGGATTCCTGGATCAGGTCCAGCGCGTCCTGCACCATGCCGCGCACCAGATTCAGTGCGCTCGATGGCGTCATGCCTGGCGTGCTCATGGTGCTTAGCGCCATCTGCAGCTTGGCTACAGCACTGTCTCGCGACTTCTTGGCGGGCATCAGCTTTGCGCCAATTGTCCGCCGGCGCGCTCGTATGCCGCCAGAAGGTTGTCCAGCTTGTGCTCGTGCTGGCCGTAGCCGGCGCCTGGCAGGCTCGCCCAGATGTTGGACACCTTGGCGATGGCCTCGCGGATCTTGCCGGCCTGGATCAGCGGCAGCGCACGACGCTCGCGGATCTGCTGCAGCGCGATCTTGTCCTGGCTCAGCGGCGAGAAGTCCGACAGCCCCAGCGTTTTCCGATACGCGTCGTAGTAGCGCTGCAGCAGCTGGTAGCGGCCCGCCGCTGTGGACGAGATGCGCAGCTTCGGCAGTGGCACCAGCTTGCGCGGGTGGTCGGCGTAGCCCTGGAACAGCCCGCCACCGACCAGCACGTCATAGCCGCGGTCTTTCGTGGCCTGCCGGCCGTTATCGGTGCCTTCTGACCAGGCCAGCATGTCGAGGAACGCCACGACATTGCGACCACCGGCTTGCTCTGGCGTGATGGTCGCCATTGTTCAACCTCGGAAATGAAAAAGCCCCGCCAGATGGCGGGGCTTGGGATTTGTGTTTCGGCGAGTGGCTTCTACCGACGCGCGTATAGTGACGAGGAAAACGAGGTCATGTCACGACCTCATGCCGCCTCCTTGCGCACGGCCGCCGCCATCCGCGCCGCTGCCTCGGCCTCTGCGTCTCGCATCCGATCGAACAGCCACTGATAGCAGGCCCGCCAGTCGCGCCGGAAGTTGGCTGAGTCCTTGCCGATGCGCTTGGCCCGCCACAGGTCGGAATTCTTGCTGTGTCCGGTTCCCTCGCAGTCCGTGCAGGCGACCAGCAGCTCACTGGCGATGACCGCACCGCGACCCTGGCAGGTTGCGCAATTCTTCGGGCATGCCAGCTCATCCACGATGGCATGCAGCAGCGCCGGCAGCATTTCCGGCACGCTGTCCGGCCACAGCTCGGCCCGGGCGCTGTCGATGCGCACCTGCGTCCGCCGCACTTCGGCGCGCTGCTCGGCCGTCTCTGCCCCCTGCCAGCGCCGTATCGATACCGCGATGCCGTGATCGACCTTCGCGTCGGTCATGCGGTTGATGCGCTTGCGCCACTCGGTCAAGGCCAGCTGCTGGAACATGCCGGTAATCCGCCGGCGGCTCAGCTTGGCGCCGTCCGGCCAGTGGCACGCGATGAACACCTCGCGGCCCAGCCCTGCGGGAATGAAGGCCAGCGCGCCGGCAATGTCCTGGTTGGTAAGCTCCGGCAGCCCACCCCGGCCAGTGTCGAACTTCACGTTCGCCGGGTTGAGTCGTGCCAGTAATTCACGTACGTCTGTCATTATCGCAATCCTTCAGCTCTGGCAGCCCTGCAAAATCGCGAGGCCTAATTCAACTATTGATCCCGCTTGCTCGTGGCACATCGGGTCCCATGCATAGCGCTTAACCACGCTCTGGTACGCGATGCCCTGAATTCGATGGCCTCCATTTCGAGGGCGCGCCTCCGAATCCCTGCTGGACAGGCGGCTCGTCCAATTCGGCCACCGGGTCCGCGCCCTCCCAGTCTTCGGCGCGCTGGTATTCGAATCGGTTGCGCAGGCTGACCACGGTGCCGGTCTTGACGTTGCGGCCCTTGCCTACGATCACCTCGACCAGGCCGGGCCGATCCGTGGGGTTGTAGACGTCTGGCCGGTGGATGAAGAGGATCACGTCCGCGACCTCCTCGATGCCGCCCGATCCGCGGATGTCCGCCACGGTGGGGCGCCGGCCCTCGGCAGCACCGCGGTTCAATTGGGCCAGGACCACCACCGGGATACCGAGATTCTTGGCCAGCGCCTTGAGGTCGCGCAGCGCCTGCCCGCGCTCGATCACCTCTCCCTGCTTTCCGGGCAACGCCATTTCGTGCAAGTGATCGATCACCAGCAGCCCAAGCGGATCTTGCCGATGCGCGCGCTTCGACCGCGCCACGATCGCCGCGGCCGACAGCTGCGGGTCATCGTCAATGACGATGTTCGCGCCGATCAGCGTCTTGATGCCGGCGGTGAAGTTGCCCCAGTGGATATCCTCGTCGTCGCTCTTGTCGGCCAAGCCCATCACCCAGTCGAAGGGCACATTGCCGATGGCAGACACGTCGCGCGCCGCCACGTCGGAGTCGTTCATCTCCATCGAGAACAGGCCGGTGCGTGTGCCGCGTAGGCCACTGAACCGCGCCAGTTGGAAACCGAGCGTAGACTTGCCTTGGTTGGACCTGGCGGCCAGTACGTAGACCTGCCCCGGCAGCAGCGCGCCGATCGCCTTGTTGACGCCTTTCCACGGCGTAGGCAGGCCGATCTGCCGCTCTCCTGACTTGCGCATTTCGAAGTCGGTGGCCAGCTTTTTGAGCGCGACCTTGTAGGGCTTGAGGCCCACCGCGCGAAGCGGCGCGATCAGCGAAAGGTCGGCGCCCACCTTCGATGCGATTGCCTCCGCACTTTGGCCCTTGGGGTTCATCCCGGCCTCCATGAGCTGCTGCCCAATCTCCACCAGCTGACGCAGGTTGGCGCGCTGCACGATGATCTCGGCATGGGCGATGACGTTGGCCGTGGTGTAGGCATTCGACGCAATGTTGAGTGCCACGACGCCGGCCTGGGCGGACTGCGGGTTGCCCTGAGCGTCCAGCCACTCGCACACGGTGACGCCATCAAACGGCCTGTCCTTCTCGGCAAGCGCAAGAATCGCCGCATAGGCCGCACGATGCACTGGCAGGAAGAAATGCTCGGCGCGCAGCCAGTCCTGCACGTCCACCAAGCGGCTGTTGTCCAGCATTAGTGCAGCCAGGGCGCTCTCCTCAGCCTCGCGGCTGTGAGGAGGTTCAAGCAGCTGACAGCGCGCCGCGTCGTCGTAGAGCTCCATGTCGCGGTCGTAGATCATGCGACCCTCCGGCGATTTTCGTAGGTGCCCTCGATCGTCTTAGCGAAGTTCTCCGGGCAGATCAGCCACGCCAGATCAGCAACAAAATCAGTCTTCTTGCCCATCAGGAAATCGCTCTGCGCGACGTAGTTGAAGAACCGCCACCACCAATCTAGGCTTTGCCGATCGGGATCTTCTCGCCACCTAGCCTGCAGGTTTTTCTCGCGCCGGCCCTGCCAGATCCGCACGCCGCGCAGCGTTGGCAACAACTCGTGGTAAAGCGCGATGATTTCGCCGTGTGGGCAAGGAGGCGTAGCCCTACGCGTCGGCTTCACCTGCTGCTGGCCGCCCAGCAGGTCGCTGCTAGCACGATCGTGCTGGTCTTCTCCGTCGCCGGCATGGTCCTCAGCAGCGGCAGCGCCGAGCGCTGTGGACGAATCCGCGTCAGCGGATTTGTTCTTAGGTTTATCTTCCTGGTTAGATTCCTGGTTTGTAGCCCGATTTGGGCCCACCCCCGGTCCAATCTGGGCTGACCCCCCAGCCCGATTTGGGCCCCCCCCCTCTAAATTGAGGTCGTATTGGTTGGGCAGTGACACCCCATCCAGACTGCTCGCGATGATCCTCAGCAGTCCTCGCTCGGCGAGCGCGGCAAGGTGGCGTTTCAGCGTGGACACACCCATCGAGCACTCGGCGGAAAGCCTCTTGTGCGATGGGTTGCAGCGGCCACTGTGTGCGTTGCAGCAGTTGGCGAGCATCAGCAGCACCAGTTTCTCGCCCGGCGAGTTGCATTGCTGGCTTACGGCCCACGTCATAGCCTGAAAGCTCACGCCGTCACCGCCTCGCCGAACTCGGCGAGCATCAACGCCCTGTACTGCTGCAGATGCGCCGCGGTGATCCACCGCTTCTCTGCAACGTGGCGCGCAATTTCCAGCGCCTGCTGCACGCTCCGGATGCTCGGGTCGTACTCGAAGCCGGGGCGCGCCGGATCGGTGAAAATCGCAAACACCACGTCATCGATGCGCTCAATGCGCACCAGCGACGGCGTGCAGTCGGTTGAATTCTTGCTCGGGGTTTCGTTGGATGGCATAGTGGCCTCGGTCTCAACGAAGCCTCCGCACATGTCTGCCCGACAGCGGGGGCTTCGTCGTATCTGGACGAATGGTTTGTCGAGCCGTCGAAACGGCCCGCCTCTTCGCGCCAGACACCAATGCACCCCACTACCGTGCACCGGGTGGCAGCCGTCCTTGCACCCATCGCACCCCAGTCCTTGGGGCGAGTTATTCGATATCGATCAGATCGGTTTGCTGGTCACGGGATCGCTTGGCTGAACCGGCGGGGCCTCAATGGCAGACCCACCCGCAACGCCGCCCCGCAGGCTCGGAACAGGAAAGATGTCTGGCCTGAGCGCATGCCTCGGCACGCCGGTGGCCGCTTCGATCGCCGCGCAGCGCTCAGCAGGGATTCGCTTGCGCGCGTACCAGCCGAAGATAGAAGGAGGTTTGATGCCAAGAGCCCGCGCCAATGCTGCGGGCCCCTGGGCAATCTCAATGGCGAGGTCGAGCGCTTTCATGTCCATGGCGATTATGTTAGCCCACAGCTAACATATTGCGCAAGCCGCTAATCAACCAATGTGTTAGTCTTTGGCTAACCAAATAGGTGATATTGGCAATGGACATTGGTGAAATTCGGCAAAGGAACTTCCGGCACCTGATCAGTCAGCTTGAGGCTGACGGGATCACGAAAAGGCGCGACCAGGGCGAGAAGCTGGGCGGATTTCTGTCCGCGTCGTATGTCTCCCAGCTGCTAGCCGGCAAGTACATAGGCGACGAAGTTGCCAGCAAGATCTGCGAGGCGCTTGGCCTCCAACGCGGTTGGATGGACCGCCCACAGTGGACTGGATCCATCGAGCACCAAGTGTCAGACGCTACAGCGAAGTCCGCCTATGTCCGAGTGCAGCAGCTGGATGCGGAGGCCGACATGGGCGACGGCCGAGTCAACGCTGACTACCCCGAGGTGATCCATTCGATCGACTTCACGCCGGCCTACATCCGATCGATCGTCGGGTTCGTGCCGCAGCCTGGACGCTTGGTACTGGTGACCGGCCGCGGCGACTCGATGATCCCTATCATCCAGCCAGGCGAGTCGCTGATCGTGGACACCGGCATCTCGACGTTTGATGGCGATGGCATCTACCTGATCAACACCGGCAATGGCCAGCAGATCAAGGGCCTGCAGGATCGCGGCGACGCGATCTATGTGGTCAGTGCCAATACAGTGCTCTATCCCGCGTTCCCGCTCCCACGCGGCGCAGTCGTGGGGGGGAAGGTCCATCTCCGCAACAGGATTGACCGCCTTAATTAAAAGCAAAAACCCAGCCGGAGCGGGGGTGAGTGTCAGGCGGCGATGGCAAAATCTAGATTGATGGCGCCGCCCTGGTAGATCAGAACCGATGCTGTATCAGCGAAGAATCCGCTTGCGCGGTCTGCGTCGCGCGACGCCTCCAGCACTGCAATTACGGGCGCATCTTGCCGAGCTGCGCGCAGGTCTTTGAACTTGCCGCCAGCCTCATAGACCGCCTTCCACTGGATCACTCCTGAGTCGGCGGCGATCGGCTGGACATAGGCGCGTCGCTCGCGCCCGATGTCCAGTGCATACGGGAACCGAATTTGGTGGCCGCTGAGTCCAGTCACCTCCGCGCGTTTCAGTAGGCGATCGCCGTACCTTTTCGCCAACGCCGCGCCTACGATTCGGGCAAAGCGTTCTTCATCACGAGGGCGATGTTTCAGCCCCTTTGCGGCGATGGCAGACACAGCTTGCAAATACTGGCTCAGAACTCCGGTCAGCTCGCCATCGTCGCACGTGACGCTGATTACGCCATCGTCGTTCAGCGAAAGACCATGTTCTTCGGCGATCGACCGGTAGGCCTTCATGCGCGCCGCAGTGATGTCGGCGCCCGCAGCGGCAACGTGAAACGCCACATCGCCGTCATCGGTGACGACAAATCGCCCTGGCCCAGATTCTAGGACGTAGGCGCCGATCAAAGTCCCGTCCAGCGGGAACGCCAAGGGCGACTCGATGTACCCCGATACAGCACTGATCGCGGTGTAGTGCCCACAGATGGCATGTGCTAGTGAGTCGTGGTTCATAGTGGAAGTTCGCGCTGACCTGGCGGAAGGCTGAAGACGGGAGCGTTCTCGATACCGGCGTGACTTAGGAAGGTAGCCCAGTGCGCCGAAAATTCGGCTGACTCCAGTGGCTCAGCATATCCGCAAACGGCATCGTCGCTAATAGTGTGCAGGTGCGGATGACCCACCAGTTCTAGATAGTGTTGACGCCCCACGCCAACTTCGTTTCTGTGGCGTGTGGCGCCGTTCTCGTCGAGGCCCAAGATCCGATGATTTCGGTAAAAGAGGCTTAGAGACAGCTTGTCCGGCACGCCTTCGATGGTGGATTCCTTATAGTAGGCCTCGACGTAGAGGGTGTCCGGCGTATGGCCTTCTAGTGAGAGCGCCGCCCTGAACTTGTATCCCTTCGGCCTGCCGCCAGCATCCACCCAGGCGATCTCGCCAGCTGCGACCCATATCTTTGGCGCTGCCTGCATTTCTCGCAATTCGCGCACGAGCTCCGGATCTGGCGGCATCCTGCGTGCCATAGCTTTCCCCTCAATCTGTCCAGGCACCTATCAAATGGGCGCGACCAATCACCCTGATCGGCTCGCGCTGTGACTCCACGCGCAGCTGCCGCGTTATCTGGGCGCGGCGTACTCCGCAACGGCGTTCAGCTTTGCACAATCCGGAAGCCATTGCAGGCTAACTAAATTTAGCCCTTGACTAATTATTAGCTGAAGGCTAACGTACCCCCATCGCGCCGGATTAGCTGGCAGCTGGGGAGAACGATGGACCTTGAAACCGCCCTTGCCCTGATCACCCGCCACCTCGAGGCAGGGCTGATCGACGCAGACACCGCGCAGCGAGCCAGCACTGTTGCAGCCCAGGATGACTATTACGGCATCGCCGTAACGGACGCAGACCGCGCTCGCATGCTGTCGCTGGCTTTCAACATCCGCACCTCCTGCCCGGTGAGCTTCGCGCCGGCCTTCCAGATCCTGGAGGACTGAGCGATGGCCAATTCTCTGACTGTGGCGCAGGCGGCTGCCCTCATCGCCGAACACCTGGCAGACGGCCGCATTGATCGCGACACCGCCGTCCGTGCCCAGGCTGCCATTCGTGGCAGCTACTACGGCAACCGGATGAGCGCCAATGATCGCCAGCGACTGCTCGCACTGCGGTTCGGAATCGTAGACACCGTCACTCCTGTGCAGGCGCTGTTGCGGCGCGCTGGTGGTGCCGCGTGAGCGGGTCAGCGCTTGCGCTTTGGCGAGGCCGCTTTGGGCTTTCCATGCTTGGGTTGGCTGCTATTAGGCGGCACGATTCCATGTACAAAAAAAACCTTGGCGGTCAATTCGCGCAGATTCTCTTGCGTTCTGTCACGCCACGAGCGGTAAAACGCAAGGGATTCATTGAGCGACGCCCACTCCGGCAGTGGATCCGGAGGTGTCCAGCCAGGCGCTTGACCATCCTTATTCAAATCGGCGGCTTTGGTTTGTGCAGCCAGCGCTTCCATCTCGGCGACCTCACCCCTGAGAAAGTCCAGATGCTCCTTGCAGGCAATCCAGGCTCCGGTCAACTGATTTTCAAAACCATCTTCCAATGGATCCGGACCCGGACCCACGGCGAAAGACGCTTCCAGCCGGTGAACCAACTCGGCCGTGACCGTGCGGTTGTTCGCGGCCGCAGATTCCTTCAGCTGCTCATTGAGAGCTGCAGGAATTCGGAAGTTCACTTGAGGATCGGTTCTGGCCATACCCCAGTTTAGCAATCACGGTGCTTGACACTCCACAAAGCACCGTGCTTTTATTTCCCTGTGCGTAAAGCACCGTACTTGATAGGAAAAAAGTAATGGCACGTTTCGACCCACAGATCGCACTCCGTCTCCCGCAAGACCTCAAGGATTGGGTCGCCGCGGAAGCGCAGCGAAATGCCAGCAGCCAGAACAGCGAAGTCGTCCGAGCGCTTCGTGAGCGCCAGGAGCGGCTGGCTGCTGCTCAACGACAGGAAT
The DNA here is from genome assembly GCF_056675615.1 of Xanthomonas sp. NCPPB 2864. NCBI lineage: Bacteria > Pseudomonadati > Pseudomonadota > Gammaproteobacteria > Lysobacterales > Lysobacteraceae > Xanthomonas > Xanthomonas sp. NCPPB 2864. The sequence goes on along the minus strand of NZ_JBWWVS010000008.1, from coordinate 72,286 downwards.
CCTCCCCGTGACAGACCTCGTAACCCTGAGCGGCGGCACCGCCGTCACCAACACCCTCACCATTGCCGGGGGCACCGACAACGACCACGCCAGCGTCATCAAACTGGTGCGCACCTATCTGGCCGACTTGGAGGAATTCGGGAGGGTCGGATTTGAAATCCAGACCTTCGCCACCGCCGGTGGAAATCAGCAACGCGAGTACGCCGAGCTCAACGAGCAGCAGACCACCCTGCTCCTGACCTACATGCGTAATACGGACATCGTCCGCTTTTTCAAAAAGCGCCTTGTACGGGCCTTCTTCGAAATGGCGCAGCGGTTGACCAAAGTCAGCGACACGATGGCCGTCCTGGCCGACCCTGCAGCGATGCGCGGCCTGCTGCTGACCTACACCGAGAAGGTCATCGAGCTGCAGCATACCGTCCAGCAGCAGGCACCCAAGGCCGCATTCCACGACCAGGTGGTGCAGAGCAACCACAACCACGATCTGGGAGAGGCCGCGAAGCTGATCGGCACCGGCCGCACGCGACTGGCGCGCTGGATGCGGGAGCACCGATGGATCAACCGGCGCGGCGAACCGTACCAGGACAAGATCGAGGCCGGTTTGCTCGACCTCAAGTACAGCAGGCCGTGGACGCATCCGGAGAAGGGAGAAATGCGCTCGGTGACCACCATGGTGACCGGCAAGGGCCTGACCAAGCTGCAGCGGGTCTTTCCCGCAGCCACGCCGGACATGTTCACCGGGCCGGTGCTCGCATGACCCGCCGTATGCGCGCCGCGTGGATCGTGCTGGGAGCGATCGGCGTAATTGTCATTCCGCTACGTGCCTGGGAAATCGCAGCTGCGCACAGCGCGGCGCCCTCTTTTGCCTGCGTCCGCTGACGGATAAATCTTTCCCCACGCTCGCATTTTCACCCACGAACATAAACGAAGGAAACCGGATTTATGAGTAGGGAAAAGCCTACCCACACACGCAGGCCGATCGTCATGCATGCAGCAGCAGGCACGACGATCTTCATCGGGAACGACGTGTCGGTGGAGATCCACCAGGCATATCGAGGCCGCGCACTGCTTCACGTCTATGCACCCAACAGCATGGATGTGGATCGCGAGCGCAATTTTTGCCCAGCCGAAAACAACGACGGCCCGAGCGTTGGCGCGCTCGAGCCGTCTGCCAGTCAGCCCCCAGCATCGACAAAGATTTAGGAGAACAGCAATGGCGACCAACAGTGTAGCCCCCCTCAGTAACGCTAGCGAGTCCGCGCCACCGGCCGGACTCTCTACCCACGCTTCCGTATTGTTCCCGTTGCCGAAAGGCAACTATGCGCACGTGCTGGTGCGCGACAACCTGAACGCACCGAATTTCATGATCGGCGATGTGCTGCTCGCCAACCTGGATGTGACCAGTGCGAAGTGGGACGGGATATATGTCGTCCAGATCGGCGACAGGCAGCTGGTTCGTTGGATTCACTTCAAGCCTGATGCGAAGGCATCCAATCGCATGGCTTACTACGTGTTCTGCATGAGCATGCCGGACTCGGGGTTTTTTGTGAGCCGGGAGCAGTTGGTCGTGCTGGCGTCGATCGAAGCGCACGCGCAAGCCAGGAGGGTCGCATGAACTCGACCCAAGCAGTATCCCACCGCGTCCCCAAGAGCTTGCTCACTAGTGACAACTGCATGGTGGTGCCGAACGATTGGGCATATAGCTACGGCACTCCTGAAACGACGTTCGCTGCAGGTGAGCTGCTAATCGTCGATCTCACAGCCTGCCCGCAGCCTGGCCAGGTCGTCATCATGTGCCGAGCGGGTCGCAAACCATTCGGCAGGTTGTGCCATGTCGGTGCTGCATCTGCGCTCCCCCGTGGCCGATGGACGATCGCGGTACTAGATGCTGATCAGGAAAATCTTCATGGTTTTAAGCTCTGCGAATACGAGTGGTTCGGCGTTGTGACAGGCCGCGTGCCGTCGTCGGCTCCGGAGACCGAAGCGCACGCACAGGTCGGGAGAGTGTCATGAGCATTCATTTGGCCGAAGAGCGGCGCGAGTGGTTCACGCCAGCTGAAAAGCTGCCCGAGCAGTCCGGCAAACGCGTACTCGCTCAGGTTGTGCAAGCCGCAGGATCTTCGTATGCCGTGATCTGCGGTCAACCAGAGGGCTGGCAGTCGCTGGAGCTTGCCACCTTTTGGCGCAAAGCAGACGGGACGACTGACTGGGCAAAAGAAACGGCGGGCGAGGTTGCGCATTGGGCGTACCTCGATGACGCAATCCTCAACACCAGGCCGGAGCCGATCGCATGAGTGTCCATTTCATCAACAACGCGCGTGCGTGGATGCCGTCTGTGCCCGGCGCCTATCGGTTCTCGTGCGCAGAGATTGGCTATCGGTTGATCGACGTGCAGGTGCGTCGCAACGATACAGATGTGCTGGTGGCCTGTGCGCCAGGCCTGGGCACAGAAACCGTCGCAGCAATGCACCAGAAGCTGACGCGTGCGGAATGGGAGATGATCGATGGCGATTGATGCTGCGAGCAAGGACAGCACCCTGGCCGCGCTGGCGGCACTGATCGAGGGAGACCGCTGGCTCAACGCGGACGCCTGTGCGGTCTTTCTAGGCCTGATCGTGCCAGACGGAAAGCCGAACGCCGGCCAGCCGAATCGGCGTGGATTCCTCGAGCGGGTCGCATGCCGGCAGAGCTTCCCTACTGCGCTGGTGATCGGCAACGAGAAAAAGTGGAAGAGGTCGGAGGTTGATCGCTGGGCAGAGGACGAACGCCGAATCAACCGAGCTGCCGGGCCAGCGAAGACGCCGGCTCGTTGTAGTAAATCATCAGCGACTTGAGGTCGCGGTGACCGATCACCCGGGCCAGCTGGAGCACGTCCAGCTTCTTGGACAGGCGCCATATCGCCTCAGCCCGGCTGTCGTGAAAGTGGATGTCCTTGTGCGCCGTGGTGTCGCGCACACGGCGCCACAGTACGTCTCGGGTCGCGTCATCAAGCTGGAAGACCGGCCCAAATCCCAGCGGCAGCGCGCGCAGGATCTCGCACGCGCGCCGCGATAGGGGGACGTCCCGGGAGTCGCCATTCTTCGTCTTGGGGAGGTGGACATACTGCGCGTCGAGGTGGATGTTCGGCCAAGTCAGGTCAAGGATTTCCCCAGACCGCATCGCCGTCTCCAGAGCCAGCAAGAACGCCAGCCCGATGCGCTGCGTTGCCGTCTCCGCCTGCAGCTTGTCCCACACCCCGAACGCACGCGCCAGCGTCTCCACTTCCCCGCTGGAGATACGCCGCGCCCTGCCCTTTGGCGTTTTGGGCCAGCGCACATCACGCATCGGGTTGTCGCGGATCCAGCGCCAATCGCGGCGCGCAATCTCGAGCACGGCCCGCAGAAGGTTCATTTCGCGGGCGACAGTTCCTGGCTTGACCTTCGCCAGCCGCTCGTCGCGCCAGGTCGCAAAGTCGTCCGGCCCGAGCGCTGCAAGTCGGCGCTTGGCGATCGGCTCGCGTCGCAGCGACTTGACCCTGATCAGCTCCCAACGCGATCCAGCGCGCGCCGGTGCAACCTCAGCCTCATAGCGTTTCAGGGCGTCGTCAAAAGTCTTGTCCGGCAGCTTTGTGCCGCGCAGCTCGGCCTCGCGCTCCAACGCCCACTGAGCGGCTTCCTGACGCGTCGCCTTCGTGGTCGAGTCGCGTACGCCATCGACGTACACCTGCACTCGGTACTTATTTCCGTTTCGCTGGATGCTGGCCATGGCCGCATCGTATGGGGAATTTCTGGGGAGTGGGTAGGGCCGAACCGTTGCAATACCGGGCGCCCACGTTTTACACCGACCCGCTGAAACCCTTGCTACCCGGGCGTTTCCGGGCGATTCGTGCTCTGTGGGGACGTTGCGGAGAGACCTTCGTGGTGCCGGCACCCGGATTCGAACTGGGGACCTACCGCTTACAAGGCGGTTGCTCTACCAACTGAGCTATGCCGGCAAAGGCAGGCGCATTGCGCGCCGGTGCGCATTCTAGCGCAGCGCGGCGCAATCTAGCGACCGCTGACGCGTTGCACCTGCGGTGCCCTGCAATGTGCCGATCGCAGCCGTGCTGCGCACATCGATCCACCAGCGCGATTGCCCGGTGCCGCTGGGCAGCAACTGTGCCGGAAACCCTGCACCGACCAGGCTGGCCTGACGGCGCTCGGCACGCTCGCGACTCTGGTACTGCCCCAGCGCGATGGTGTTGTTCTCGCCCTGGGCAATCACGTAATAGTCGCCCATGCCGGCGGCGGCGATGCGCTTGACCAAGGCTTGCGCCGCTGCACGATCGCCGACATTGGGCAGCATCACCCGGAACGTACTGACCCCGGCGTCCTTGTCCTCGCGCACGCGGGTGCGCAGGGCCTGGCCACGCAGGCGTGCCAGCGCGGCATCGGCATCGGCGCGCGCCGCATACGGCCCCAGGCTGGCGCAACGCTCCGGCGCAGCGGCGGGAGTAGGTACCGCTGGCGATGGTTTGATCGCCGCTGCCGCAACCTCGTTCGGTGTTGGAGCGACCTTGGTCGGTGGTGGAACCTGTGCCGACGTCTGCGACATTGCAGCCACCTTCGCGGCGGCCGCATCTATCGAAGAAGACGCTGCCGCTGCTGCCGTCGGTGTCGGTGTCGGTGTCGGTGTCGGTGTCGATGCAGGTGCAGGTGCAGGTGCAGGTGCAGGTGCATCCGATGGTGCGGTGCCCGCAGCTGCCGGGACCATGCCTGCCTCGCTCGCCTCGCCTGGCGCTGCTAGCGATGCTGCCGCAGTGCTCGGCAGCACTTCCAGGCGCGCCACACCGGCCGGCTGCGGCGGTGCCGCCACCGCTGCCGGTGCCGGCTGCAATGCCCACCACAAGGCCACACCGGCATTGAGGACGATCAGGACGACGATGAGTGCGCGGACATACATGCGATGGATTCTAAGCGCGGGCAGTCACAACCGGCGAGCGCTGGTCGGCTTGCTGCCCACGCCAGGCGGTAGGCGCAGTGTACGAGCGCGGCCGACCGATCCCGTCTCCCGGCCGCGCCCGCCGCGTGGCCGCACGATCGCATGGCCCGCCGTTCAAGGCGCCGACGCAGACCTCGCCCAGGTCGCCAGCCCGTCCAGCACCAGCGCGGCGCGGAAGCTGGCATCGGGCAATAACGGCAGCAGTGGCGGCGCGCCGCCCCCGTGCACCAGCAGCCGCACCGGTACGCCCAGACTACGTTGCGCGTGCTGCAGGCTGCGCTCGATCAGCGCCACCGCCGCGCCATCGCAGCCGGAGGTCAGCGCATCGTCGGTGTCGTCGGCCAGCTCGACATAGGTCCCGCCACTGGCCGGCAACTGCACCGCGCGCGCATGCAGCGCCTCGCGCATGGTGGTCGGCGAGGCGGCGATACGGCCGCCGTGGTGCTGCCCGTCGGCGCCGAGCACATCGATGGTCAGCGCGGTGCCCACGCCGGCCACCAGCACCGGTGCGTCGCCGCGTGCGCCCAGCAGCGCCAGGAAGCGATCGACCCCGAAGCGGCCCGGGTCTGCGTAGGCGATGCGGATGCCGGCGCACTCGGCCGCGGTCCGCACGATGCGCACCTGTTCGAAACGCTCGCGCAGGCAGCCGAGCATGCGCTGCGTCAACGCCGGCGCAGCCACGCTGGCCACATGCGCGATGCGTCCGGTGGGCAAGGCCGACAACGCGGCCGCATCCATCGCCTCGGCACCGTGCGGCCAGGCCTGCACGTCGCCGGCGCGGTCGCCCTGCAGCGGTGCGTACTTGAACCGCGAATTTCCCAGGTCGAACAACCACTCGCTCATGCAGGTCTCACGCTCACTTCTCCGGAGTGGAACAGCCGTACCGTCTCGCCCAGTTGCACCCGCAACGCGCCGTCGGCTGCCAGGCCAAGCGCAATGCCGTGATGCCGGGTGCCGGCCTCCTCGACCTGCACCGCGCGGCCGCTCAGGACGTCCAGGTCCGCATAGCGGCCCAGGAACGGGGCCAGCCCCTGCGCCTCGAACAGCTCCAGCGCCGGCAGCAGCGCCGACAACACTGCGGCCACCACGGTATCGCGCGACACCGCGTGGCCGGCCAGCGTATCCAGATCCACCCACGGTTGGTCGATCGCAGCGGCCGCTGCCGCGGGCATATGCACGTTCAAACCCAACCCGATCACCGCGCGCGCGTTGCCGGCCATTTCGCCGCCGCCTTCGATCAGCAGGCCGCCCAGCTTGCGCTCGCGCGCCAGCAGATCGTTGGGCCACTTCAACCCGACATCGGCAAAGCCACAACCGCGCAGGGCCTCGGCCACCGCCACGCCCACGGCCAGGCTGAGCCCGGCCAGCTGGCCCAATCCGCCGCTGAAACGGCGCGAGGCCGACAGATAGATGTGCGCACCCAGTGGCGAGGTCCATTGACGCCCACGCCGGCCGCGCCCGCCGGTCTGCCGCTCGGCCAGCAGCACCGCCACGCCCTGCGCCGGCGCCGGGCGCGCCAGCAAGCTGGTATTGGTGGATTCCAGCGTCCAGGCGATCTCCAGCGCCGCCAGGCCTGCCAGCGCATCGGCCGCCATCGCCGCACGAATGCGCGCGTCGTCCAGCAGGTCCAGCGGCGCCGCCAGTCGGTAGCCGTCCCCGGCCCGCCCTTCGATCTCGACCCCGGCCGCGCGCAGGTTCTGAATCCGCTTCCACACCGCCGCACGGGTCAACCCGGCATCGCGCGCCAACGCATCGCCGGATAGCCGGCCGCTCGCAAGTTTGGCCAGCAAGGCGCGGTCATCCACGGCAAGTCCCCAAATCGATCCGCGAAAGTATGCGCCAAGCGTCCGCACCCGCCCAGCCTGGCTTGCGTGAGGGAGTGAAAAGCACGTTATGATCGGCGACTCACGCCGCTTGCCCTGGATGTGGACGATGCGCCGAATCACGGTTTGCCTGCTCCTGTTGTTGGCTCCGCTTGCCGCACTGGCATCGGACCAGCTGGCCGATGGCGATCATGAGAGCTGCGTCAGCAGCAACTCGGCGGCACGCGGCAGAACTCCCAACGGCGAGCCGGCAACCCCGGCACGTGCTCCCGCGCACAAGCCCGCGCCGGCCACCGGCGGTGGTGGTGGCGACGGCGACGGACTGTTCCCCCGTATGCGCACGATGCCGCGCTGGCATAGCTTCCTGCCGGGCATGTTCCGCTGATCCAGTGGTTGTTGCGCCGGCTGCGCCGGCCGCCGGCCGATATTCCCGATGCCTTATGGCTGCCGGTCAGCCGCCGCTGCGCCTGGGTCGCTGCGCTCGATCCGCCCCGCCAGCACCGTCTGCGTGTACTGACCGCGCAGTTCCTGCGGCAAAAAACCATTTCCCCGCTCGACGGGCTGCAGCTGCAACCGCACGATCACGTTCTGCTGGCAGCCACCTGCTGCCTGCCATTGCTGAACATCGGCGCGGCCGGCTGGCGTGGCTGGTCGCAGCTGATCGTTTACCCGGACGCATTTCGCGTGCAACGCACGCATGTGGATGCGGCCGGAGTGATGCATGCCTGGGACGACACCCTGATTGGCGAGGCCTGGGAGCAAGGGCCGCTGATCGTCAGCTGGGCCGACGTACAGGCCGACCTGGACGACCCGCAGGCCGGCTTCAACGTGATCGTGCATGAGATGGCGCACAAGCTCGATGCACTCGATGGCGCGCTCGACGGCACCCCGCCGCTGCCGCGCGCTGCACAGCGTGCCTGGGCACGCGATTTCCAGCGCGCCTTCGATACGTTTTGCCAACGCGTCGATGCGGGCGAAGACACCGAGATCGACCCGTATGCCGCCGAGGCACCGGAAGAATTCTTCGCGGTCGTAAGCGAATACCACTTCTCCGCGCCACAGCTGCTGGCGCGCCTCATGCCGGATGTCGCTGCACAGCTGACGCGTTTTTATGGGCCGTCGCCGTTTGCGGCGTCAGCGCAGCGCTGATGGTGCGGTGGCATGCCTGCATGCGTTGGGCTGTCGTCGTGCAATGCTGTCGCGCGCATCAATCGCACGCGTTTCAAGCGACTGAGCACACCAATGCGCGATGTCGCACGCGGCTACACGCGGACGGATCGACATCGCTCGCGCATTGCCAGGCACTCACACCAACCCAAGATCGCGCGGCCTGGCACCGGGAAACACCCGTTCCAGCTGCGCAGGCGACAATCCCCACAACCGGTTCAGTACACCGCCGAACAGGCTGCGGTAATTGGTGAGCACCGGATAATCGCGGTTCTGCAGCAGCTGCGCCTGCGCAACTTCTACCTGCTCGCCGGCGATCCGGCCGCCACGCACGCTGCCACCCAGCACCCAATAGGTGGTGCCGTGCCCGTGATCGGTGCCCCTGCTGCCGTTCTCGCGGAAGGTGCGGCCAAACTCGGACAGCACCACCACCACGGTGTCCTTCCATGCCGGCCCGAGGGCGTCGGCGTACGCCGCCAGCCCTTCGCCCAGATTGCGCAGATTGTTCGCCAGGCCGCCTTCGACACTGCCCTGATTGGCGTGCGTGTCCCAACCGCCGACATCGACAAAGCCCAGGCGATAACGCTCGCGCATCAGGCTTGCCATGCGCCGGGTTTCGTCGGCGAAGGTGCGCGCACTGGCGGCGCCGCGACCGGCCTGCTCCATCTCTTCGCGCAGCTGCGCGGTGACCTGCTGACGCAGTGCCAGTCCCTCGCGCGCAGCGACCGCCAGCGGGGTTGCGTCGTACATCTGCGACAGGATCTGTGCCTGACGCACATCCAGACCGCCCTTGCCGATGCCCCGCAACGACACGTTGGGCAAATCCCCGCCGCCCTGGAAGGTCAGCGGCAAGGAATCGGTGAAGGCAATCGCCGGCACTCCGCTGAGCACACCCGACAGGCGCGCCATGAAGCCGGAACGATAATCGCGGCGCTGCCGGCCGGCCTGACCGGATTCGATATCGTCCTGGGTTTCGAAGTGACTGCGCGACAGATCGTCGGTACCGGCAAACGGCACGAACGCCAGTTGCCGGCGTTGCCACAGCGGCAGCAGCGCATCGCGCATCACCGGGTTGAGACCCCATTGCGTATCCAGCGCAACGGCACTGTTCGGGTTGGCCGCATCCGGCCGCGCGATCGCCAGGGTCGGACGCACCTGATAATAAAAATCGCTGGCATGCGGTACCAGCAGATTATTGCTGTCGTAGCCGCCGCGCAGGAACACCACCAGCATGCGCGCACTGTCGCGTGGCGCAGCGAACAGGCGACCGCTCCAGGGCAGACTTCCGGCCGCTGCAGAGGCAAGCAGAAATTGACGTCGTTGCATGGCGCGCTCCCGTGGCAGTGATCGCTGGTCGAACATTGAACAGCGGGTTTGAATCGGCAACCGTCGAATCGGCAACTCTCGAATCAGCGAAAGTTGAAGTCAGGCGATGACAGCAGGAATCCGTTCCATTCCGCAGGCGAACGCGCCTGCGCCAAGGCATCGCGCGTGCCGCTGGAGAGCGACGGCGCCACCCAGCGATACGATGGGCGCATGTCGATCTGCGTCAGCGCCGGCAGTGGCGTGTCGTTATCGCCATCGAAGCGGAACAGTTGCTTGGGTCCGCTACCCAGCGAACGTGCCACCTCGAAGCGTCGCGCCAGTTGCCCGGAGCTGGTCCATGCCTGCGATTGCAGCGACCAGCCATCGGGGGTGATGCGCCCGAACAGCGGCTCGCCGAGTTGCTGCAGCCAGCTCGCCATCGGCGCGGCATTGACCACCGGCTGGCCTTCGTACGTCAGCCGCATGGCCGAAACCACGAACCGATTCGGATCCTTGAACTTGCGTGGTTGCGCCTGCGCAAATTCCGGTGCGTCCAGCATGGCCTGCATCACCTTGGCGATGTCGCCATCGCTGCGTTGAAACGTGTTCGCCATGCGCTCGACCAGCGCGGCCGGCGGCTTGTCGCTGACAAAGTACTCGGCCAAGCGCTGCGAAATGAAATGCGCGCATGCCGGCTGCCGCACCAACAGCTGCACCGCCCGCTCGATCTCATCCAGACCACCCGCGGCGATGCGCTGGCCCAGCAAGGTCTTGTCGCCGGGTTGATGGCGCGCAGGATTGAATTCGAACAGCCCCTTGCGCACCACCTGCGGTTGCCCCGGCACGGCAGTCGGCAAGGGCGGAGCGCCCTCGGCCTTGACCGGCACCAGGCCGGCGCCGGTCAGTATCAGCGCCAGTTGCTGCACATCCTGCTGGCTGTAACCGCCATGCACGCCCAGCGTGTGCAGTTCCATCAGTTCGCGCGCGTAATTTTCGTTGACCTTGCCCTTGGCGTTCTTGGCGTTGTCCAGATATTCCAGCATCGCCGGACTTTCCAGCGTCGCCATCACCAGGTCGGCGAACTTGCCGGTGGCATGCGGGCGGATCGCGTTTTCCATGTAATCGGCCACCATCCATTTCACCCGCCCCTTGTCGGCGTACACGCTGAAATGATTGAGCCAGAACCACACCAGCTGCTCGCGCGTCTGCTCCGGCGCATACACCGCACGCAACAGCTGCGCCTGGCGCGCCTGGGTCAGCATCTGCCCGCCACGCGCCTGCCATGCCTTGCGCAACGCGGTCTTTTCCTCACCATCGGGCATGTCTTGCAGGCGGATCTTGTCGGCCTCGTACTGCGTGAGCAATGTCAGCAAAGGCGTGTGCAGCGCATCGAAGTGCTGCAGCTGTGCACGGATCGGCGCTGGCAACGCCGCATCGTCGCTGGCCTGCAACAGCGACCTGCCATAGCGCTTGGGGCCGAGCCGCTGCAGTTGCGCGGCGCTGTCGGCATCCACGCCGTAGGTCGCACGCTGCAGCCAGCGCGTCTGCGCCGGCGTCAGTGCTGAATTGGCAGCACTGCACGACATCGCCAAAGCGCAGCCCGCCAACAGCCATGCCAGCTGCCATCGGTGATGGCGGGGCGCGCCTGCTGGACGTGCGCTCAGCCAGCGTGTCTGTGCATTGCGCTCGAACATGCAGCTCTCCATCGCAACGGCCTGAAACGGGCCCAGTATGGTCAAGCCAACGCGCGGGGCGTTAAACGGTTGTCGGAGTGCGCTGCAGCGTTGACCACGGGTTCATTCCGCGCCCCACACCGGTCACAGTCCCGGCGGCAGGGTCACGTCGAAGCGGGCGCCGCCCAGTTCCTGCGAGCGCACCACCTGCAGCTCGCCGCGGTAGGCCTTGATCAGATCCTGCACGATTGACATGCCGATACCATGGCCTTGCACGCGCTCATCGCCACGCACGCCACGCTGCAGGATCTTGGCCACGTCTTCCGGCGCGATGCCGGGGCCGTCGTCTTCCACCGACAAGATCAATCCGGCGCGACGGCTACCAGTGGTGGGACCAGGCTGTGCGGTCAGCAGCACGCGGCTACGCGCCCACTTGAAGCCGTTTTCCAGCAGGTTGCCCAGCAGTTCCTGCAGATCGCCCGGCTCGCCATGAAAGCGCGCGTCGGGCGAAATATCGAATTCGCACAACACGCCCTTGACCGAATAGACCTTCTCCAGCCCGCGCACGATCTCCTCGGCGGTCGACTCGATCGGCAGCGGTGCGGCGAACAGCTTATGCCCGCTGGAGGCCGCGCGAGCGAGCTGGTAGGACACCAGATCGTTCATGCGGCGCAACTGCACATCCATTTCCTCGTGCAGGTCGCGCTCGGACTGGCCGCTATCGAGCTGGGTGCGCAACACCGCGATCGGCGTCTTGAGGCTGTGCGCGAGATCGGCCAACGTATTGCGCTGGCGGTCCAGATTGTCGCGCTCGCTCTCAATGAAAGCGTTGATGCTTTCGGTCAGCGGCTCCAGTTCGCGCGGATGCTGCTCGCTCATGCGCTGGATCTCGCCGCGCTGCACCTTGGTCAACTCGTTGATGACCCGCCGCAGCGGACGCAGGCTCCACTGCAGGATGAAGGCCTGCAGCACCAGCAGCACCACACCGGCACTGCCGAGGTAGAACCACACCGCGCCACGGAACACGCGCAGCTGCGCGCCCATCGAGCGCGCATCTTCCATCACGTAGATGGTGTATGGAATCTCGCCGCCGTGTTCGCGCTCGACGTAACTCACGCCCAGGCCGTAGCGGTACAACTGGCCCACGCTGCCGTCGATCTGGGTCATCTCCAGCGGGCCGATGAATTCTTCCTGGCGCGGCTCGAGCATGCGCCCGTGCGGAATGTTCGGGCCTTCGGCCGACATCGAGGTCCAGCTTTCGTCCGGGCGCACGACTTCTACGTACAGCCCGCCGCCGGGCACATCGAAACGTGGATCCGGCGGCTGGCCGCCGATGTACAGCGAGCCGTCGCGGACGAAATCGATATTGGCGGCATACGCAGAGGCGTAGTTCTTCAGCCGCTCGCGCAGATTCTTTTCGGCGGTGTCGGCGAACGCCACATCCAGCGCGTAACCCGCCAGCGCCAGGAAGGCCACCAGACTGAGGCTGGCGGCCAGCAGCTGGCGGGCCTGCAGCGAGCGCGGCCGCCAGCGTCTATACCACTTGGAGCGGCCCGGCACCTGATCTTCCTGCTTGCCGATGCGCGGACTCAGCCTTCGGTACGCGGAATGGCGAAACGATAGCCGCGACCGCGTACGGTCTCGATCGGCTTGAGCTCACCATCGGGATCGAGCTTCTTGCGCAGGCGGCCGATGAACACTTCCAGCACGTTCGAATCGCGATCGAAATCCTGCTGGTAGATGTGCTCGGTCAGATCGGCCTTGGAGACCAGTTCGCCGGCATGCATCATCAGGTATTCGAGCACCTTGTACTCGTAACTGGTCAGGTCCACGTTGGCGCCATTGACGCTGACCGTCTGCGCGGCCAGATCCAGCGCGACCGGGCCGCATTCCAGCGTCGGCTTGCTCCAGCCCGCCGCGCGCCGCAGCAGCGCATTGACGCGCGCCAGCAGCTCCTCAACATGGAACGGCTTGACCAGGTAATCGTCGGCACCCTGCTTGAGGCCCTCGACCTTGTCCTGCCAGCTCGAACGCGCGGTCAGGATCAGCACCGGGAATTTCTTGCCTTCGTCGCGCAGCGCCTTGATCAGCTCCATGCCCGACATCTTGGGCAGGCCGAGGTCGATGATGCCGACATCGAACGGGACTTCGCGGCCCATGTACAGGCCTTCTTCGCCGTCTTGTGCAGCGTCGACAGCAAAGCCCTCACGCTTCAGGCGCGCGGCAAGGGTCTCGCGCAGCGGAGCTTCGTCTTCGACCAAAAGGATACGCATGCACTCTCCCTAGTTACGTTGTCGGCCAATGGCCGGGGAATTTATGAGACTGAACGCAGAACTATCTACGTCTAGTGGTTATCGTCGCGTGGTGGCGCATCCGGCGGCGCCTGGCTGCGCGGCGGCGCGGCCTGCATCTGCTCCGACTCGTACACGGTATGCACGCGGCCGTCCTTCATGTACTTGACGCGGTTGAGATTGCCCCCGTCGAACGGCACGCGTTCGGCGCTCAGGATCTGTCCACCGGTGGACCGCTGCACCTGTCGGATGGTGTCCGAGAGCGTGCGCCCGTTACCGCGCGCGGAAGGCGGCAATGGATCGCGTCCCGCGTGCGACATCGGATATGCCTGCCCCCACGCCAATGGCGCTGCCATGGCTAGCCCGAGGGCAACCAGGACGACATAGCAAGCGCGGCGGGAGGGCTGGGTCACAATGAATCCTAGCGGGTTGTTCAGGAACATTCAAAATTCGTGAAACCGGCCACCGGTGACAGCATGGTCGAGCCCGAGAATGGTCCAAATTCTTGATTTTTCGCGGTGAATCCCATCTGAACTTTTTAGCTTTGTGTTAACGCTGTTCAGTGAAATGAATATCTGGACGCCTGGAACGGCACTTTTCTGGAACTCTTGCCCGTGCCCGGCAGTTGGCATCCCGGTCAGATGCAGACAGCGGAAATGCCTGTTCAGGTAATGCAAGCGGCAGGCCAGTTCAGGCCACCACGCGCCAGCCCTGGGTGTCGGTCCGCTGCAAGGCCTGCTCGACCAGCTCCCAGCCGGCACCTGGCCGGTGTGCGCCCTCGCTCAGGACCTGCCGGAACGCGCGTCCGCCCGGCTGGCCATGGAACAACCCCAACACGTGTCGGGTCATGTGTTTCAAGGCCAGGCCTTGCTCCAGTTGGGACTCGACGTAGGGCCGCAAGGCGCGCAGCAATTGGTCGCGCGGCTGTTCCGCACGATGCGTCAGGGCTGCATCCAGGCGATGCAGTACGTAGGGGTCGTGGTAGGCGGCGCGGCCGAGCATGACGCCGTCGGTCTGGTGCAGATGCTCCATCGCGGTCTCCACCGCCGCGATGCCGCCATTGAGCACCACTGGCAGCGCGGGGCGCTCCTGCTTGAGGCGATACGCCCAGTCGTAACGCAGCGGCGGCACTTCGCGGTTTTCCTTGGGCGACAGGCCCTTGAGCCACGCGTTGCGGGCATGCACCACCACCATGGCGGCACCGGCTGCGACCACCTGATCGACGAAGCTGGCGAACACGGCGTAGTCGTCATCGTCGTCCACGCCGAGGCGGCACTTGACCGTGATCGGCAGCGTGGTCGCCGCACACATGGCGGCAACACAGTCGGCCACCAGGCCCGGCTCGCGCATCAGGCAGGCACCGAAGCGCCCGGCCTGCACGCGATCGGACGGGCAGCCGCAATTGAGGTTGATCTCGTCGTAGCCCCACTCCTGCGCGATCGCCGCCGCCTGCGCAAGCAGCGCCGGCTCGCTGCCGCCCAGTTGCAGCGCCAGCGGGTGTTCGACCGGATCGAACCCGATCAGGCGCGTGCGATCGCCATGGATCACCGCATTGGCGTGCACCATCTCGGTGTACAGACGTGCCGAGGGTGCCAGCAGGCGATGGAAGACCCGGCAATGGCGGTCGGTCCAATCCATCATCGGGGCGACGGACAGGCGCAGGGAGGCGGCGTAGCGATCGGCGGAAGCGGTCATCGACATGTGGCCGCAGCAGGCAGCCATCGGAATGCGGAGCAGGATCAACAGCTTACACGGGTGTCGATGAATCTGCCGCAGCGCGGCATGGCATCCTGCGAGGCCGACCTGCCGGAGCCCGCTGATCGATCGCCGGTTCACTGCGCCATGTGATTGACCCATAGGGGCTGGCGAAGGTCGGCATGCCGCGCGTTGATGGAACCCGCTGGCGGCGCGCCTGGGCGTCCGGTATCGCGGCTATCGCTGCCATCGAAAGAGACGAACGACACCGTGCCGGCGCTGCTGTCGTTGCCCTCGCACGCCAAGTGCGCGCGTTATCGGGCGGCATCGCTGCAGGATGCGCAGTGCCTGGGCGTTCGCCCATGTCGAGCGAACGCGGTGCATCGTCAATGACGAGCGGAGCTTGTGTCGTCCAGTGCTGGCGTCGTGCACTGCGCCTGGACAGGATCTGCAGTTACGGGTTGCGGAAGCCCACACGCTCTTCGGCGCTCAACGGCTTGCCGAGCGCATGGTACGAGGCAACCAGGGTGATCAGGGCGGTGCCCAGCACGGTGTAGAAGCTCCACGACGTGGCCAGCACGTGTACCTGACCGAACACCAGCGCGACCACGGCGGTGGCGGTGCACAGCACCATCGCCAGCAGGGACATCAGGAAAGGGATGGAGGGATCGAGCTTCATGGTCCGGGGGTTCCAGTGTGCGATAGCGGAAGCATCGGCGTTCGCAGCGCTTTCTTGAACTGTTTTTTGCGATTTTTCCGAACAAATTTCAGGCAAGTCAGCGCGCACTCAGACTTATGTCAAACCCTTGGCGCACAAAGGTTTCCATGTCAGGGGACTCCTGACGCAGTGGCACAAAAATCACCACCGCCGCCAAAGATCCAACGCGCCTGCGGCGGAAAACCGGCGGAGGCGGTGGCTGCGTTTTCCAGCGGGTCGTGGAGGCAAATCGAGCAGGTCGGCGAGCCACTGGCCGACCCGGGAGCGACGACTCACTGCGCTCGGTGCACAGTGATTGACCTCCGAACCTGGCTGAGGCGGTGGTTGCGCCTCTCGGCAGGTGATGAAGGCAGATTGAGTAAGTCACCGCGCGGCCAGTCGATCCAAGAGCGAGCATGCGGTGCGCTCGGTACGCAACGGCTACCTCCCGAACCACGTCGGTGGTCATAACTGAGCGGGTGTCGCCAGTACGCACCGGTGGCGTCAGCACGCGCGATGGAGTGCTGCAGGCGAGGCCGTCGAGGCTCCGGGTATCGAGGTGCAGGACTCGGGCGATACCAATCAGCGACTCATCCGACGGCCACCGGGATGGAGCTGCCGTCGCAACCACCTACAGCGCTTCGAAGACGGCCGAGCGCTATGCGTGCAATCCACCCGGCTGCGGGCTGCAGGCGACTGGCCTGTGCATCAGGTGCATCGTGGTACGGCACGCTGCAGCACGCATCGCCGTCGGCTCACGTCGGTATCGGCCGCATGGCGCCGGTGCGAACCTGCTGACGCCTGGCGTCACGCATACCTGCCCCGCCACGCATGACAGGCGCGCTCAGCGCGCCGGGGTCGTCGCAAACTCGCCGCGCTGCAGCTTGGTCACATCGTTGCCCTGCCCATCCTTGAGGCTGAGGTCTGCGCCCTTGGCGGCCAGATCCTTGAGCACGTCGGTGCGCTGGAACAGCGCTGCGTACATCGCGGCGGTCTGACCGGCATTGTTGCGCTGGTCCGGCGCGCAGTCGGCCTGCATCAGCCGCTTGGCGATGCCCAGCTCGCCCTTGAAGATCGCGCCCATCAGCGCGGTGTTGCCGCGCTTGTCCTGCGCGCAGGGGTCGGCACCGGCGCTGAGCAGTTGCTCCACTGCCGGGCGCTGGCCGTGATAGGCCGCCAGGATCAGGGCGGTGTAGCCCTTCTCGTCACGGGTATTGAGGTCGTAGTGCGAGCGGATGAACTCGGCCAGCATGTCCTGCCGCCCTTCGCGTGCCGCGTCGAAGAAGTACTCGCGCAACTGCAGCTTGATCTGCGCCGGGTCGGCGGCGGCAGCGGTGGCGCTGGCGGACATCGGCGCGGGCGAGGCAGCATTGGCAGCTGCAGACAGGGTGCCAAGCATCAGAAACAGCAGGGTGCGCATATGGCTCTCCCGATAGCGAAAACGGCACCGCGGCACAGGCCGCGATGCCGTGGGTGGGTCAGTCCTGCAGGCTGGAGGCCAGCTGCTTGACCCGGGCCAGGTCGCCCTTGGCGACACGCGTCACGCCAGCGCCGTACTCGGGGTCGGCTTTGTACAGGAACGACAGCAGGAGATGCTTGCTCTCGGTGTCGGTGGTGGCCAGCGACTCGCCAAAACTCTGCACCAGATCGGCGCGATCCTTCTTGCTGTAGGACCGATACAACTCACCGGCCTGCTTGAAGTTCTGCTCGCGGGTGATCTTGGCCTGCTGGGTGGTGCCCGACAGCGGCAACGCGCTGTAACGCGCAGCGGTGTCCTGCGGCCGCGGCTCCAGCCGGCTCGGCTCGTAGTTCACGCCGCTGGTGGTGTGGCCGTTATTGCCTTCGCCATCCTGGTTGCCGTTGTTGACGGCCACACGCGGACGGTTGACCGGCAGGTTCAGGCCATTGGCACCGATGCGATACAGCTGGGTGTCGGCGTAGGAGAAGATGCGCCCCTGCAGCAGACGGTCTTCCGACGGCTCGATGCCCGGCACCAGGTTGGCCGGCGCCATCGCGACCTGCTCGGTTTCCTGGAAGAAGTTGTCGACGTTCTTGTTCAACACCATCTGGCCGACCTTCTGCTCCGGCACGTCGGGCCAGATCTTGGTGGCGTCCAGCGGATCGAAATCGAACTTGGCCAGATCTTCCGGCTTGAGCACCTGTACGTACAGGTCCCACTTCGGGAAGTCGCCCTTCTTGATCGCACCGACCAGATCGTTGGTCAGGTGGCTGTAGTCCTTGGCCTGGACGGCAGCGACCTGCTTGGGGTCGAGGTTCTTGATGCCCTGCAGCGTCTTCCAGTGGAACTTGACGTAATGCACTTCGCCCTGCGCATTGACCAGCTTGTAGGCATGCACGCCGTTGCCATCCATGAAGCGATAGCCGGCGGGGGTGCCTTCGTTGGAGTACAGCAGGGTCAGCGTGCGTGTAGCCTCGGGCACGTGCGAGAAGAAATCGAAGCGGCGCGAATCGTCGTCCAGATTGGTGCGCGGGTCCGGCTTGAACGCGTGGACCATGTCGGGGAACTTGATCGCATCGCGGATGAAGAAGGTCGGGAAGTTGTTGCCGACCAGATCCCAGTTGCCTTCGCTGGTGTAGAACTTGGTGGCGAAGCCATGCGGGTCGCGCAAGGTTTCCGGCGAGTGGTTGCCGTGCACCACCGAGGAAAAACGCACGAAGACCGGGGTCTTTTCGCCGGCGCTGAATACCTTGGCCTTGGTCAGGCTGGACAGATCGGCGGTGGCGGTGAACTCGCCTTTGACGCCGGTGCCGCGTGCATGCACCACGCGCTCGGGGATGCGCTCGCGATCGAAACGCTGCAGCTTCTGGATCAGCTGCACATCCTGCAGCAGGGTCGGGCCATCGGCTCCGGCGGTCTGCGAATTCTGGTTGTCACCGACCTTGGCGCCGTTGTCGCGGGTCAGGACGGATTGGGCGAAGACCGGCGGTGCGATCAGCGTCGGGGCTAGCAGGGCTAGCACCATGAGGGATCCAGGGCGCATGGCGTCAGCTCGTTTGAGGGAGCTGAATCATGGCCAGCGGACCGAAGCGTGAGAAGTCGTTAGTTATGATCGCTGCGATAGGCGAACATGATGATGACTGCGTTGCGTGATAAGCATCGCTTTCGATGTGGCATCGTGTTGCAGATAACAGCGCTTTCCTGGGCGGCGCTGCGTTATCGATGTCTGCAATGCATGACGAAACTGCCGAATGCGATGCACCGATGCTGCAATGCAACGCTGGCGCTTGAAGTGTTATTCAATGCCTCACTTTAGCCGGCTCACGAAGCAGACGTGGCTCCGACACACGCTCAGGCGGCGTGCGCACGGCATCTGGGCACTTGTAACGAACCAAATGTCTTCCCTGGCATGGTCACCGTGTCCGCTAACTGCATCCCGTCTGGGGACAGCGTGAACTGTGCAGTTGACAGCCACGTCTCGCCCTCACCCGAGAGCTCGACGATCAACGCAATCTCCGCATCTCCCCGAACCACAACCGCCTTGATTGGGCCGTCACTCTCCCAGTAGGTGATATGCCCAGGCGCAATGCGCAGCATCAAATCGTCTGCGTCCGACCCGCAAGGCTCGGCCCTCCCAGCCCACTGACCAACAAAGCGATCCGGCACCGTGGTCATGCCACTGCCTGCATGCGCCAAGAGCATCAGGAACAGTTCCAAGGCATAAAAACGAGTGCTCATGGCTCCCCTTGGCGGGCCAGTAAGTTGGGCGGGCAGGTGTGGTGCAGCAGCAGTGTAGTGTTGATACGCGCGCAACGGGTGACTTATTCACCCGTTGCGCGCTTTGTCGCTGCACGGCACGCGCAATGCCAATATCAGCGCCCGATCACCCGCTTGAACGGTGGCAACGCGTCGATGATGCGTTTGCCGTAGCGACGTGTCAGCAGGCGCGAGTCGAGGATGATCACGCGGCCGTGGTCGCTGGAACTGCGGATCAAGCGGCCCGCGAACTGCGTGAGCGTGCGCAGCGCGTGCGGAATGGCGATCAGGTTGAAGGCGTTATGGCCGCGACTTTCCAGCCATTCACTCAGGGTCGAGGTCTGCGGGTCGGTCGGCACCGCGAACGGCACCTGGGTGATGACCACCGTGGTGCAGGCATCGCCGGGCAGATCCAGGCCTTCGCCAAAGGAATTCAGGCCAAACAGCACCGAGCCCTCGCCGGCGGCGATACGGCGCAAGTGTTCGGTGATCAGCTGCGACTTGTTGCCCTCGCCCTGCACCAATACGCGGTTGCGCTGCGCCAGCGGCATCAGGTCGGCGACCTTTTCCATCTTCCAGCGCGAGGTGAACAGCACGATGCTGCCCTTGGCGGTCCAGTCGAGTTCGCGCACCAGGTAACGCGCAACTTCCTTCGGGTGGCCTTCGCGATCGTCTGGGGTGACCGGGAAATTGGGCACGATCAATTCGGCCTGATTGGGCAGGTCGAACGGTGAGGCCAGCGAGGCCATTTCGGCGTGATCGGGCAGGCCGTTGTCGATCGCGAACGCTTGGAAATCGCCGCCGCCGGTGAGTGTGGCCGAGGTCATCACCACCGAATCCACTTCGTTCCAGATCATCGTGCGCAGCACCTGCGCGGCCGACACCGGCGAGCAATGGCAGATCAGATCGCCGTCGCGCGAGAGGGTGATCCAGCGCGCCATCGGCGGCTGGCCTTCCTTGTCTTCGCGCCGCCAGCCGCTCCACAGATTGTGTTGCTGTTCGGCCATCTCCAGGGCCAGGCCGAGGCTGCGCTGCAGGCGTTCGCGCGCCGAGTCGTCCTGCTTGCCCTTGGCGATCGCGCTGTGCGCGGCATGCACCCAGTTGAACAACGCGCGGGTTTCTTCGCCGAGTTCTTCGATGGCCGGGCCCCATTGCGGCGGCAGCTTGCCGTTGGCCGCACGCCACAAGGGATCGCGCTCGCCGGGCTCGGGCTTCCACACGCGCTCGACCTCGGCGTGGAAGGCCTTGAGCAGCTTGGACACGCGCGCGGCCACCTCGATGGCCTCGTTGGGCAACAGGTTGCCGATCTTGTCCTTGTCCACCGCGCGGTAGGCGGCGGCGATGAGGATCTGCAGCCGGCCGGTGCGCTTGGCCATCTCGTCCAATGGCAGGCTGGCGGCGCCCTGGTCGATCGCCACGCCGGCGATGTGATGGCCTTCGTCGAGCACCAGCAGCATGTCGGCGGGCGGGGCGATCAAGGGCTGGCCATTCTCGGCATCGCCCAGCGACAGCGACGACAGCAGCAATGCATGGTTGGTGACCACGATCTGCGCTTCGCGCACGTCGGTGCGCGCCTTCAGCACCGGGCATTGCGCGGCGTAGCTGCAGCGGCGGCCGGCACAGCCGGAGGCCGGCGTGGTGATGCGCAGGCGCAGCGGCACCGAGACCTGCTCGGGCGCATCGTCCAGATCGCCGTTCCAGCTGCGCTCGGCGTAGGCCGTGGCCAGGCGCTTGGCCAGATCCGCGTCGGCCGGGCTGAGCGGGCGATCGTAGAGCACCTGTTCGTCGTCGAACATGCCTTCCTGGCTGGTCTCGCCCTGCAGCTCGGCGGCGTTGCGCGTGCACAGGTAGCGGGTGCGGCCCTTGGCCAGTGCGACCGTGGCTTCCAGCCCGGTGGCCTTGAGGAAGGCCGGGATGTCGCGCTCCACCAACTGCGACTGCAGCGCCACGGTGCCGGTGCTGATCACCAGCTTCTTCTTGGTGGCCAGGGCGATCGGCACGCCGGCAGTGAGATAGCCCAGGCTCTTGCCGACGCCGGTGGGGGCCTCGGCAATGCCGATGCCGCCGGAGGTGGCCAGCGCGCGCGAGACCAGGCCGATCATCTGGCTCTGCGCCCGCCGTGTGGCAAAGCCGGGCGTGTTGGCCTGCAGCTTGGCGTAGGCCTCGCGGATGCCGGCCTTGATCGGGTCGGTCAGAACGCGCTGGGTGGGAACCGGCGCCGACGGCGCGGCCGGTGGGGCGACTTCATTCATCGCGCTATTTTCGCACGGACCGGCGCAGCGCCTGCGACCGGCGTGGCACTCGGCTGAACGTGTTTGCTGGCGCGGGGCGGCGCCACCGCCATCTTGGTCCCAGGTACGCACGCTGCACGGCCACTGCATGCGTCGGATCCGCTCATCGTCGGCGGGCGCTGGCCGCAAGTTCTGACCCGGAGGGTCGCGCAACGGATGCCGGCCCAATCACCCTGCGCTGCCTGCAACGAGCAGGCAGCGTCGCTCCACGTTGTCAGCGGCCTTGCGTCCGCGGCGGCCATGCATGGCGCGCCCATACCAGCCCGATGACCACCATTGCGACGCCCATCAGCAACATGCCGGCACCCACGCCAGTGGGCCCAAAGCGCTCATACAGCAGGCCGCCGCGATTGACCGCAGCCAGCGCCTGCGGATGCAGCAGCGTCCACCCGCCCTGCCCGGCACTGACCAGCCCGACCACCACCAACGCGATGGCTTTGAGCGGAATCATGGGCGCGGGCCGGCGGCGGGCGGCACGCGTTGCAGGCTGCCTGCCAGCGTCCACACCAGCACGCCGATGCCCACGCCTTGCATCGCCATCAGCACGAAGTGGGCGATGCTGGTCACCATGCTGATCTGACGCACATTGCCTTGCTGCAGCAACAGCATCGGAATCGCCTGGAAGGCAACCTCGGCAAACAAGCAGCCCAGCAGCAACCAGAGCGCGGCCAGCCCGGCACGCCGCAACGGGCTTTGCGAGGCACGCCACAGCAGAACCAGCCCGAGCAGCAACGCGATCAGCATCGGCACGCGCGACAGCAGGCTGGTGACCAGGGTCAGCAGGATATCGGTGGCGGTGACGCTGCCCACCTCAGTCGGCACTGACCAGAAGGGCCTCGCGCGCGCGCAGCGCGGCGTAGACCGGGTCGGTGTCCGGGCGCACGCCGTGCCACAGCGCGAAGCTCTCGGCGGCCTGCTCCACCAGCATGCCCAGGCCATCGACGGCGTAGCGGCATTGCGCCGCGCGTGCCCAGGCCAGGAAGGCGATGGCGGTGGGGCCATAATTGAGATCGACCGCCGCGGTGAGGCTGTTGACCAGGCCCAGCGGCATGGCGAACGCACCGGCGTCGCGATCGCGCCCAGCCGCGGTGGCATTGACGATCAGTTCGAAGTCGCCCAGATCGCGCAGGTCTTCGATGTAGCGCGAGACCACCCGCCCCGGCTCGCCGAGCGCATCGCACAAGGCATCGGCACGCTCGGGCGAGCGGTTCACCACCACCATTTCGGTGATGCCCGCTTCCAGCAGCGCCGGCGCCACGCCGCGCGCGGCACCACCGGCGCCGAGCAGCAGCACACGGCGACCGCGCAGATCCAGCCCGTGGCGGTCGGTGAGGTCACGTACCAGACCGGCGCCATCGGTGTTGTCGCCCTGCCACTGGCCGTCGTTGCGCACCAGCGTGTTGACCGCACCGGCCAGACGCGCGCGATCGCTCAGGCTGGCCGATAACGCACAGGCGGCTTCCTTCAGCGGCAGGGTGACGTTTGCGCCCTTGCCGCCTTCGTCGGCGAAGCGCTCCAGCGCGGCAGCGAACTCTTCCGGCGGTGCGTCGATGGCGGTGTAGTCCAGCGCGATGCCGGTCTGCTTCCCGAAGTCGGCATGGATGGCCGGCGACAGCGAATGGGCGACGGGGTGACCGAACACGGCATAACGGGATACGGGCATGAAACGCTCTCTGGTTGACTAGACTGTGCGCGACTTGAGGCAGGAACCCCGCATGCAACTTCGATGGACACTGCTCGCGCTGGCGGCAAGTTTACTCTGCGTCCCGGTCGCGTCGGGGCTTGCCGAATTCGGCATCGAAGGCATGGGCGTGGTCTCCACGCCGGCCAACGAAGCGCGCGCCACGCTGAGTCCGGACGGGCAACGCATCGTCTGGGCCAGCGACCGCGCCGGCGGCACCGGGGGCTGGGATCTGTGGCAGGCCCGGTTGAACGGCGGGCGCTGGCAGGACGCAGAAGTTCTGCCGATCAACACGGCGCAGGACGAGACCTCCCCGCTGTTCAGTGCCGATGGCCGCTGGCTGCTGTTCGCCTCCAGCCGCCCTGGCGGTGCCGGCGGCGCCGACCTGTATCGCGCGCCGGTGGATGCGCAGGGCCGGATCGGTGCGGTGCAATCGCTGGGCGCGGCGATCAACAGCCGCGGCGACGAGCGCTCCCCGACACTGTCGCTGGACGGCACCCGCCTGCTGTTCGCCAGCAATGGCCACGGTGGCGCAGGCGGCATGGACATGTTCGTGGCGCGCTGGGATGGGCAGGCCTTCATCGCGCCGGTGGCGTTGAGCGATATCGACAGCGCCGACGACGAGCTGGATGCGGCCTGGCTTGGCGATGGACGGGGGCTGGTATGGGCACGCGGCCGGCAAAATGGTCCCAGCCAGTTATTGCTGGCGACCTGCAGCAACGGCCATTACACCGTGGGCCAGGCAGTGCCGCTGTCGTTCAACGGGCCGCAGGAACGCACCTTCGGTGCGGTGGTGGATGCGGCCAAGCCAGGCGAGTTGCTGGTGACCGGCAGTGCGCGCGCACCGCGTGCGGGGCAGCTGGACATCTACCGGATGAAGGCGCCGGCGGTGAAGGGGGATACGAGCTGCCGTTGAGTGTGGGTGGGTGCGCAGACTCTTGCCAGGGGCTGCCTGGGATACGACTTCACGCCAAGCTATTGCAGAGCGGATGATCTGGGTCACGCTGCAGAGCGCTGGTTTGCGGTTTGGCTGTACTAAGGCTCGGCTGCAGGGCTGCTGATCTGAGGCTTGGTCGCAGGGCCCTTGCCCGCCCACCATCGCAGGACACGCCGCAAGTACGTCCTTGTAGGCTCTTACGCGGCATCCATGCCGCGTAAGGTCCCGCGACGGTAGGCGGACAAGGGCCAGCCGGGATGGTCGGTGTGCATGGTCAGAAGCGGGAGCGGCGACCGATGGGTCAGACGCAGCGGTGGTTCCGTGCTCCTTTTGATCTGGCCGACGTGGTCTGATTTCCAAAGCTGCCCGTCGAAAGCGGGCAGCAAGTGGATTGGGCTTGCCCCCTATCGCTAATGGTCATCCACACATGCATGCAAGCGACCAGACCGCTGCGTTAAGTCGTCTCGCTTGAGTCATCCCGCTTGTGCGGTTCCATCAGCGCACGACCGACTTCGCAGGCGTGATGTCCTTACCGGTTCCGGGACCCGTGGCGTCATGGAGCCGCCACGGAGCCTCCATGGACGGATTCACGGCGTGTCCCGGACGTGGTGAGGGCATCGCGTCCTCGACCAACCGGGCTTTTGATTCAAGCATCGGATCGCGCTTAGACGCCGCCATGGTTGGCAGCTAACAAAACCACCGTACACGCTGCAAGGAGGGCGCGGTCGATGCTTGCTAGGACGCAGCATGTCTCCGTCGTTCACCGGGATTTTCCCAAACCGTTCGCACCCGCTTGACGACCGCACGCCACGTTTTACTAGCCGCTCCAACCCAGCGATGTAGTGGCCATGACCGCGCTCAATACACATCGCGCCGATAACGTCCCGCTGCGGTCAGCGACTCCAGCCGCGTCTCGCCCAGCAATTCGCGCAGCGTGGCATCGACCTCACGCGCCATGCTGTCCAGGCTGCCACAGACATGGATCACCGCACCGCGATCGATCCAGTGGCGCAGGGTGTCGCCGGTCTCGCGCAAGTGATGCTGCACGTAGCGCTTGTGCGCCTGGTCGCGCGAGAACACCCGGTCCAGCTGCTGCAGATGGCCACGCGCGTGCCAGGCCTGAAGTTCGTCGGCAAACAGACCATCGTGCGCGGCCTGCCGTTCGCCGAACAGCAGCCAATGTCCGTGCACGCCGGCCAGCTCGGCCTCGCGTAGCAGACTGCGCAAACCGGCGATACCGGTGCCGTTGCCGATCAACACCATCGGCGCCTGTTCGATGCGATGGAATCCGGGATTGGTGCGCAACCGCGCGCGTATCTGCCCACCGATGGGTGCGTGGCAGATCAGCCAGCCCGAACCGAGGCCGGGGCTGCCGTCGGCGCCTGTGGTCAGGCGCACCACCGCGGTCGCAACGCCATCGGCCGGCACGCTGGCCAGCGAGTAATCGCGGGTCGGCAGCCAGGCGCAGGCGTCCAGCCAGGTCTGCGGATCCGGATGCGGCGTGGGCGGGCGCGTGGGCGGCTCCGGCAGCACGCGCTCGGCGACGGCCTGCTGCAGGGGCAGCAATTGCGCATCGACATGCACCAGCGCGTCGGGCGGCAGGCCCCAGGCGGCCAGACACGCACGCACGTGCGTGTAGGCGTGCGCGGGCTGCACTTCGAGAATGTCGCCGGCCTGCCATAGCGTGCCGGGCGGTGGCAGCAGATCGATCTGCCAGATCGGTGCTCCCTCGCTGCCCGGGTTGAGATGCGTACGCGCCGACAACGTCCAGTGCAGCAGCGTCGGGCGTGCCAGCGGCACGGCGGCCACCGGCGCACCGGCAATCTGGGCCAATTGCGCATGCCATTGCGCCAGGGCTTGCGGATCGGTGTTGTCCATCTCCACTGCCGGAAACAACGGCTGCGCGCCCTGCGCCTGCAGCCACTGCTCGATGCGTCGGGAAAACCCGCAGAATTGCGCGTACTGGCGGTCGCCCAGGGCGAGCACGGCATAGGTCAGCTGCGACAGCGTCATGCGCTGACGCAACAGTTCGCGCTCGAAGCTGCGTGCGGTATCCGGCGGCTCGCCATCGCCAAAGGTGCTGACCACGAACAAGGCATGCCGTGTGCCCTGCAGATGCTGCGCGGTGAGCTGTGCCAGCGAGCGCACCTGCACCGGCAGACCGGCCGCCTGCAGATGCCCGGCCGCCTGCCAGGCCAGCCGTTCGGCAAACCCGCTCTGGCTGGCGAACCCGATCAACCACGGCTCGGCCTGCGAGGCCGCCGGGGCACCGTGCAGGACATCGCGCGCGGCACGCAGCGCGCGCTTCTTGCGGCGGCGATCCAGGTACAACATCCAGCCGGTCACGAAGAACACCGACATGCCGACACTGGCCAGCATCACCACGATGCGGCCCGGCAGCCCGAAGAAGCTGCCCGAATGCAGCGGAAACATGCTGACCAGCAACTGCTGCCCGCGCGGCAGCAGTGCATAGTCCTGGCGACGCAGCAACGCACCGCTGCCCGGCTCGATCTCCAGATTGTCGTAGGCGCGATCGTGATCGGGATGGTCGGGCAGGAACCGCACGCTCAGCGGTTGCCCCGCACGCGGCGGGATACGCAGATCCAGTGCCGCGCTGTGTGTGGCCGGGATGGCATCCAGGGTGCGTTGCACGGCTGCAAAATCCACCGTGGCCGGGCGGTGATCGCGCCCGTCGCCACGCATCGCCGGCTCGGTGCCGAGCAAGGCCACCATGCCGTCGCGGTACCAGTTGTAGGACCAGGTCAGCCCGGTCAGCGCCACCAGCAGGTACACCATCAGACACCAGGTGCCGAACACCGCGTGCAGGCTCCACAGAAAACTGCGCCCCTGCCGCCGCCATTCCACTGCCCACCAGGTGCGCAGACTCCACCAGCGTCGCGGCCAACGCAGATACAGGCCGGAAGCGCAGAAGAACAGCAGGATCAGGGTGCTCGCACCGGTCACCGCCTGGCCCCGCTTGCCGGCGGTCAGATGGCGATGCAGGTCCTCGATGAAGGCAAACGCGCCGCTCAGCCGCGGGGCGGCGACCTTGTCGCCGGTATACGGATCGAAATACACCCGGCCGCCGCCCTTGCCGGCCAGGCGTGCATTGGACGGACGCTTACCAGTCGGATCGATCAGCATACGGGTGACCGCCTGTTGCTGATCCAGGTCCAGCCGGCGCAGCAGCACATCCACCGGCAATGGCCGCTCGCCTGCGGCATGCCGCTGTGCCAGCTGCGCGATGGCCGGATTGGCCAACCGCACGATCTCGTTTTCGAAGGACATCAACGCGCCGGTCAGCCCCATCACCGACAGCACCAGCCCGGCCGTGATGCCGAGCAGCCAGTGCAATTGGAACAGGACGGTCTTGAGCACGCGCGAGCAGCCGCAAATAGTGGGCTCGCCATTGTAGATGAGAATCGTTATCGCAGTTTGCGTGGGGTTTTGGAGGCTCGCGCCGTTGACGCAACGCCGTCAGACAGCGACTGCTGTGTCACTCGATCGTTGCAGCAACGCCGGTACTCATTGGTCCGCGGGAAGCAGATTGATCAAGCTGCCTGCGCCACACCTTCCCTCCCCATCCGGAAGGATGGCGCGCGCCGCACGCAGCGCAGGCCGCGAGAGAACGCGGCCTGCGAGATCGTTGGGTTTTCGAATCGAGCCAAGCCTGCAAACGCCGATTGCGGCCTGGAAGGCGTCATAGCACCGCCTCAGCGCACTCAGCCTTCCCGCAACCAACGCGCCACCTGCGGTGCGAAATAAGTCAGCACGCCGTCGGCGCCGGCGCGCTTGAACGCCATCAGTGCTTCCAGCACGCACTTGCGCTCGTCCAGCCAGCCATTGGCGGCGGCGGCCTTGAGCATCGCGTACTCGCCGCTGACCTGATAGGCGAAGGTGGGCACGCGGAATTCCTGCTTCACCCGCCGCACCACATCCAGATACGGCATGCCCGGCTTGACCATCACCATGTCCGCGCCCTCTTCCAGGTCCAGCGCGATCTCGCGCATGGCCTCGTCGCTGTTGGCCGGGTCCATCTGATAAGTGGTCTTGTCGGCCTTGCCCAGATTGCCGGCACTGCCGACCGCATCGCGGAACGGGCCGTAGAACGCCGAGGCGTACTTGGCCGAGTAGGCCATGATGCGCACGTTGAGATGGTCCTGCGCATCCAGCGCGCGGCGGATCGCACCGATGCGGCCATCCATCATGTCCGACGGCGAGATGATGTCCACACCGGCTTCGGCATGCGACAGCGACTGCCTGACCAGCGCCTCGACGGTGATCTCGTTGAGCACATAGCCCTTGGCATCGATGATGCCGTCCTGGCCGTGCGTGGTGTACGGGTCCAGCGCCACGTCGGTCATGATGCCGAGTTCGGGAAACCGCGCTTTCAGTGCGCGCACCGCACGCTGCGCCAGGCCGTCCGGATTCCAGGCCTCGGCCGCGTCCAGGCTCTTGCCGGCCGGGTCGATCACAGGGAACAGGTCGATCACCGGAATGCCCAGCTCCAGGGCCGCTTCGGCTTCGCGCATCAATTCGTCCAGCGACAGGCGCTCGACGCCAGGCATGGACGCGATCGGCGCGCGGCCGGACAACTCATGCACGAACACCGGCCAGATCAGGTCATCGGTGGTCAGCGTGTTTTCGCGCATCAAACGGCGCGAAAACGCATCGTGGCGCATGCGGCGGGGACGGTAATGGGGATGGGCCATCGTGGGCTCCTGTCAGCAGCCCGCAAGTTTACGCCCGCGACCCGCCGCCGGACGCGCTGCGACGCTGTGTCGCAGCGGTGCAACGGGCCGGATCACGCCGTGATCAATGCAAATGCAAGCGTGATCCGCTTGGACCACGCGGTCAGCTCACCCCACAGGGAACGTGCCCGGCTGGCGGCGGTGCCACGCGTCGATCTTCTCCATCGCCAGCCGGCGCACGGCCCTCCGAACTCGCGCGACCTGCCTGGAAGGCGACGCCGCGTGCTAGATCACGCCGCCGCCCAGGCTCAGGCGGATCACCCCGACCACGATCACCAGGCCGTTGAGCAGCAGACCGGTCTTGGCACGTCCGCGATTGCCGGCCGAGGTGAACAGCAGCGCGATCGCCGCGATCAGCGCGCCCAACGCCGCAAACGGGATCAGGAACCAGTTGCCCCAGCCCAGCAACGGGATGAAGGCCAGCACCATCCACAGCAGCGCCACAATGCCCCACAGCAGGCTGATCAATCCCACGTGCCACCTCGCCATTCAAAGAAGCCCCGAGCTTAGCGCCGCGCCCGCCAATGCGCTGTGGGCAGATGGTCACCCTGACCAATGGCGGCTTGGCGGTAGCCTCACGTGGGCATGGCTAGGGTGCGGCAAAGTCCAGAGCGATTCAGTCCGGGCGCCGGATCATCGTTGCCATTACCCACAGGGGGTTCCACCATGTACATGCAATCGCTGATCAGGAATGCCGCCATCGCGGCTGCCACCGTTGCCTTGCTGGCCGGTTGCGCCAGCAGTTCCAAGGTGATGCTGGGCCAGGCGCGCGCGCCGATCGACCCGTCACTGGTGCAGGTGTACTCCAATGCACCGGTCGGCTCGGTGGAAATCGCCCAGCTCGAATCCACCAGCGCTGCCGGTTTCGGCACCCAGGGCCAGACCGATGCGGCCGTGCAACGGCTCAAGCGCGAAGCCGCCAAGCTGGGCGCCAACGGCGTGGTCATCGTCGGCGTGGGCTCGGAACGCTCCGGCGGCGGCCTGTCGGTCGGCGGCGGCAGCTACGGCGGCCGGGTCGGCGGTGGCCTGGGCATCGGCATCCCGACCACCCAGAAGCGTGCGGCCGGCATGGCGATCTGGGTGCCGGCGGGGGCCAGGGATGCCGCTCGCTCGCCGCCGGGGCAGTGAACCGATCGACTTGAATGCGGGGGATTTCGACTAGCATCAATCCAGCACCGGACGGGGGGCTAGCCCTTTCGTTGATGCTTTTTAGTCACACAGCGCCCTAGGCCGTCTTGTAGTGAAACGCCAAATCGGATGCAGTATCCTTCGCCGGCAGACAGGTCGAGCCGGCCAGGCGATGGTTCACTAAAGGGTTGCTGCTGACTCGCAAGACATCACTCGCACTTGGCAAAGCGCAACCCTTGATCTCAATCACCTAAGGAATAGCCATGAAAAGCTGGATAGGGATGTTGATGTTGGCGGGATGCTTTGCTGGACAGGCGACGGCGCAGACCAAGGGCGTGACGCTGGTATGCCGCATGAACGATCCTTTCCTTTTCTGCTCAGACGGCTGTGCGGACCCTGACCACCACTGGGCACCGCTGGACCCAATCCAGGCCACCATAAAGCCCGTTGTGCCCTATTGCCCGTTTCCGACGACTGCGGATACGAATTACTGCAAAGGCTGGTCACAACGTGCCTTCACGGCGTATTTCCAATACGTAAGTGTCTGCCCGAAAGCGAATAAGACGGGCGAGTGGACCGGTAAAAAGCCTGCGGACATGGTGCCGTTCAAGCATTGATTCCGATCCGGACGGTATGAAACAGAAATCTCGCCTCGCTACTCCAGAGGCGATGTTGACGCAGACGCGTTAACGAATATCTGCGCAAACGCATCTCCATCGACTGCCGAACCTTTCAATGCTCAGGTACTGAAATAGTCAATACCCCGGCTAGCGGAGAGCTCGCCAGGGTATCGAGCAACACAGGGCCAAGGCGCCCTGAATCCTGTAGCCGCTCTGTCTCTATTTGGCCTGCGCTGGAATGAACTGTGTTTCCACCGCCTTGGCCAGTTGGTCTGGTGGCAGCAGGCCCTGGTCGAGCAGGAAGTTGTTGAAGGCCAGGCGGTCGAACTTCTTGCCCAGGACCAGCTCGGTGCGCATGCGCAGTTCGAGGATGCGGGTATAGCCGTAGAAGTAGCTGCCGGCCTGGCCGGGCGCGCGGACGGTGTAGCGGTCCAGTTCCTGGCGGGTCATCGCTGGCGAGAGGCCGACGTCGTCTTCGAGCACCTGGCGTGCGCGTTCGCGGTCGATCAGGCCGAGGTTGAGCATCGGGTCGAGCATGGCGCGGGCGGCGCGTAGCAGGCGGAACTGCAGGGCGATCAGCTGACCGTCGAGCGGTTCGTACGGGACCATTTCGGCTTCGGCATACAGCGCCCAGCCTTCGACGTTGACCGAGTTGAACGCGAACAGGCTGCGCGCCAGCGACACGCCGCGTTCGACCATGGCAGTGAACTGCAGCTCGTGTCCGGGGCGGCCTTCGTGCGCACTGAGCGTCCAGGCGGCCGATCCGAAGTTGAAGTCGTCGTACTGCTCTTTCTTGGCTCCATCGGCGGTCGGGTTGCCCAGCGGCAGCACGAACTGGCCCTGCTGGCCGGTATTGCCGATCAGCGGTGCTGGCAGGAAGTGCGGCGCCGGTTGCGCGGCACTTTCGGCGGCACTGCCCAGGCGCATCTGCATCGGGCGATTGGGCACATCGACGATGCGCTGCTGGCGGATGATCGGGTCGATCTGGTCGATCACGCCGCGGTAGTGGGTTTCCAGCTGGTCGTCGGCGATCTTGTTGCCCTTGAGCGCACGGATCACCTGTACATAATCGCTGCCCTGCACGCCCTTGGCCTTGGCCACCAGCGGCGCGAGCTGACGCATCGCCGAGCGGGTTTCCATGAATTCCAGCTGCGCGCGCTGAATCAGCTGCTGCGGGGCGATATCGATGCCGACCTGCTTGAGCTGGAAGGCATACAGCGGTTCGGGCAGGCGGGTGTCCTTGCGTGCCTTCGGCAATACTGTGGTGCGGGTCCAGTTGGCGTAATCCTTCAACTGGGTGGACATCGCCTTGAGCGCTTCGTCACCGCCGGCGATCTTGTACTTGGCGAACAACTCGCCGATGCCGGCGACGTAGGTGTCCACGTTCGCCAGCGCCTGCTCCACTTCGCGCTGGGTGGGCTGCAGCAAGGTGGTGTTGCCAAGCTGCTCTTCGTAGCGCTGGCGGGCCAGTGTGGTGGTCGGCGTGCTGCCCGGCACCAGGCCGACGTAACGCTTGAGGCGGTCCAGCGCCTTGGCGCGGCGCTCGGGCACGGTCTGGTCAGACAACAATCCGTTGAGGCCGCTGAAGACCAGCTGCGGGGCATCGTTCCATGGCAACAGATAGCGCTCGTTGAGTTCGCTGCCTTCGATGTTCTGCTCGGCCGCAGCGATCATGATCTGCAGGTCCTGGCGCACATTGACGTCGCGCTCGGTGGCCAGCTTGGCCTGCAACGCGGCGCGCGCCTTGTTCATCGCATCGCGGTAGCGCGCGGCGTTGTTTGGCCCCAGGTCGATGACCTGGTCGTCGTAGCCGGGCACGCCGAAGAAGCTGGCGTATTCGGGCTGGAACGGCGCCTGCGCGTTCAGCAGGATCTGTGCGTAGCCGTTGCTGGTCTGCACCCAGGCCGGCGTGGCAGGTTGGGCCTGCGCGGCTTTACCGGTCTGTGCCTGCAATGGCAGCGAAGCACCGAGCGCCAGCGCAATGGCGAGAACGAGTGGTTTCATGGGGCGGATCCGCAAGTTGAGTAGCGCGACCCTACCCATCCGCGGCGGCTGCGGCAATGCGTCTTAGGTCATGGTCGGCAGGAGTGCGGCGGCGCTTGCGGGTCGGCTACCAGGTTGATTGGATCGGCGGTCTGCTGGCGAATGTCAGCATTTGCTAGCGCCATCTCCCGTGCTTGCGGCTGGCGTCCGCCTGGCGCCGGCTTCCCTCGCCGCGCGGCCCGTGCACGTCCACGCTGCGACGGGCATCTCCTGCCCGACCGCTCTGGTGAATGTCGCCGATGCCAGGCATCGGCGGTCGTTTACCACTGCAGTTCCGTCTCCCCGGCACCGATTGCCGGCCGCTCAGGGCATCAGGCAGCGCTGGATGAATGCCTCCGCGGTCTTGTAGCGATGCAAGGCAGTGCTGCCGGACAAGCCGTGCTTGGCGCCGGGATAGGTCATCAGTTCGAAGGCAGTGCCGCGCGCCTGCAACGCACTCATCAGTGCGGTGGAGTTGGTGAACAGCACATTGTCGTCGGCCATGCCGTGGATCAGCAGCAACTTGGCACGCAGGCCGTCCAGATGGGTGGCGATGCGTGCGTCGCGGTAGCCGGCGGCGTTGCCGGCCGGCAGGTCCATGTACCGCTCGGTGTAGTGGGTGTCGTACAGGCCCCAGTCGGTGACCGGTGCGCCGGCTACGCCGCAGGCGTAGGCGTCGCTGTGTTTGGCCAGCAGCATCAGCGTCATGTAGCCGCCGTTGGACCAGCCCTGCACGCCGATGCGGGTGGGATCGACCCAGCGCTGCGCCTTGAGCCAGGCCACGCCTTGCAGCTGGTCGTCCACTTCCACTGTGCCCTGCCTGCCGTACAGCGCGCCACCGAAGTCGCGGCCGCGTCGCGGGGTGCCGCGGTTGTCCAGCGAAAACACCACGTAACCACGCTGCGCAAGATATTGATCGAACAGCGCATCGCCACGGCTTGGCCAGGCGTCGAGCACGGTCTGCGCGGCGGGGCCGCCATACACGTACACCATCACCGGATAGCGCTTGGCCGGGTCGAAGTCGTCCGGTTTGATCAGGCGATACTGCAGCGGCGTGGTGCCGTCGGCGGCAGTGAGCGTGCCGAATTCCATCGGGCGCTGCGCGTCACGGTATCTGGCATACGGGTGCTGCGGATCGGCCAGATCGTTCTTCAGCAACGTGGCGATTTTTTCGCCATTGGCGCGAAACAGCTCGATCTGCGGCGGCGTGGTGGTGTTGGACCAGCTGTCGACATACACGCTGGCGTTGTTGGCGAAACTGGCGGCGTGCGTGCCGTGGGGTGTCGAACGTTGTTTGATCGCACCGCCGGCCAGCGGCACGGCGTAGATGTGGGCCTGGGTCGGCGATTCCTTGCTG
Source organism: Xanthomonas sp. NCPPB 2864 (assembly GCF_056675615.1). Lineage (NCBI taxonomy): Bacteria > Pseudomonadati > Pseudomonadota > Gammaproteobacteria > Lysobacterales > Lysobacteraceae > Xanthomonas > Xanthomonas sp. NCPPB 2864. The sequence goes on along the minus strand of NZ_JBWWVS010000008.1, from coordinate 38,174 downwards.
GCGGAAAAATACACCGTGCCGGCTTGCTCATCGACGGCGAGCAGTGCATCGACCACCCAGGCGCCGGAGGTCAGCGGCGTGAGCGTGCGGCCATCTTCCGATGCCACGTACAGATGCTCGTAGCCGCTGCGCTCGGAGTTCCAGATGAAGCGACCGTCCTTGAGAAAACGCAGATCGTTGTGGAGCGGCACCCAGGTCGGCGAGGTCTCGGTGATCAGCACGCGTTGCTTGCCGCTGGCCAGCGTGGCTTCGATCAACTCGAGGGTTTTCTGGTCGCGCGACTGGCGCTGGAAGGTCAGCCGCTGCGCATCGCGCCAATCCACCCGTGCGAGATAGATATCGGGATTGCTGCCCAGCTCGATCCAGCGCGGGGCGGCGTTGGCGCGCGGTGCGATCACACCCAGCCGCACGGCCACATTGGGCTGGCCGGCCTGCGGATAGCGCTGGCTGATGACCTCGGTATGGTCGGCATAGACCTCCGGGCGCTTTTGCACCGGCACGCCGGATTCGTCGATACGCGCGAAGGCGATCGCCGAGTCGTCCGGCGCCCACCAATAGCCGGTGTGGCGATCCATTTCCTCGTCGGCGACGAACTCGGCCACACCGTTGCCGATGGTCTCGCTGCCGTCGCTGGTGAGCTGCAGCTGCTTGCCGCTGGCCAGGTCGATCACCCACAGGTTGCGCTCGCGCACGAAGCTGACGAAGCCGCCCCTGGGCGAGAGCTTGGCGTCGGTGGCGAAGCCTTCGCCGTGGGTGAGCTTGCGCACTGCCGCCGCGCCGGTCTTGCGCAGGTCGTACAGATACAGCTCGCCACCGAGCGGGAACAACAGTGCATGTGCGTCCGGCGCCCATTGGTAATCGACGATGCCGGCGAAGGCAGCGATGCGTTGGCGCTCGCGGCGGGCCTTTTCGACATCGCTGAGCGTTTCGGTGCCGGGCAGCACGATTTTGGAATCCACCAGCAGCCGGGTCTGACCGCTGGCGATGTCGTACTCCCACAGATCCAGCTGATTGCGGTCGCTGTCCTTGCCGCGCAGGAAGCTCACGCGCGAGCCGTCGGGGGCGACCTTGGGTTTCATCAGCGTCGGGCCGGACAACGGCAATGGGCCGGTGATGGCATCGAGGGTTAGTTTTTCGGCGTGGGCGGTGGTGATCGTGCTGAGCATGAGGGCAAGGGCGGCGAACAGGGCGCGCATCGAAGATCCTGTCTTGAGATAGCACACAGGATGCGGGCACGTGGGGTGTTTGAGAAGCGCGGCGGGTGATGGCGCGCGTGGACGTCCTGCCACTTTGTGCGCGCGGTAAAGGCGCGCGGACCGTACCGTCACCCCAACCCCTTCCCGGGGGGAGGGGGCTCAGCCGCCGTGTGGAACTGCCGTGCGTGCCGCGCTGTTGTTACTGCGCCTTTAGCGTTTACCGAACAGATGCTTGCGCTCTTCCTCGCTCAGCGGCTTGCCGGCGTTGGGGTTGACCTGCTCCTTGAGCGCATACGCACGTTGCGTGGCCGGGCGCGCGGCGATGGCGTCGTGCCAGCGCTTCAGATGCGGGAGCTCGGCGTAATCGGGGCGGATGTCGGCGTAGACCTCGATCCACGGATAGCTGGCCATGTCGGCGATGCCGTACTCGGGGCCGGCCAGGAATGCCTGCTCGGCCAGGCGCTTGTCGAGCACGCCATGCAGGCGACGCACCTCGGCGTTGTAGCGTTCGATCGCGTAGGGAATCTTTTCCGGCGCGTAGACGTTGAAGTGGCCCATCTGGCCACTCATCGGCCCCAGTCCACCCATCTGCCAGAACAGCCACTCCAGCGCGGCGATGCGGCCACGCGCATCGCGCGGCAGGAAACGGCTGGTCTTCTCGGCCAGGTACAGCAGGATGGCGCCGGATTCGAACACGCTCTGTGCCGGGCCGCCGTCGGCCGGTGCGTGGTCGACGATCGCGGGCATCTTGTTGTTGGGCGAAATCTGCAGGAAGGCCGGCTCGAACTGCTCGCCCTTGCCGATGTTGACCGGCTTGAGCGTGTAGTCCAGCCCGGCCTCTTCCAGGAACAAGGTGACCTTGTGGCCGTTGGGGGTGGGCCAGTAGTACAGGTCGATCATCGTGCGCTCCAGTTCGGCAAGGGGTGGCACGCAGCGCGCGCCTTGGCGATCGATGGTACGACCAAGCCCGCGACCGGTGCGTGCGCGTGCGGTGGTGCTGGCTGGAACGATGTGTGACGCGATTGGTTCGTGGCCGATGCTGCAGTGCAAATTGACTTGGTTAAGCCTGCGCTCACAAATGCACGATTGTGTCATCGACCTTTGCCTGCCCTCTGGGGCCGGCTATCTTCATTTGGGGAAGAAATCATTGTGAGAGAGCCACGCACCCTGCCGCGCACGCGGCGTCTGACGTCTGCCCTGCTGTTTGCCCTGTCGACGCCGCTGGCCGCGCAGACCGCGCCGGCACCGCAGTCCGCATCCACCGTCCCCGGCGCGAGCCAGGCCGATCCCGCCACGCTCGATGCGGTGCAGGTCACCGGCATCCGCGGCAGCCTGACCTCGTCGATGAACGTCAAGCGCGATGCGCAAGGCATCGTCGACGGCATCGTGGCCGAGGACATCGGCAAGTTCCCCGATACCAATCTGGCCGAGTCGCTGCAACGTATCAGCGGCGTATCGATCGACCGTTCGCTGGGCGAGGGTTCGCGCGTCACCGTGCGCGGCGTCGGCCCGGACTTCAACCTGGTGCTGTTGAACGGCCGGCAGATGCCGGGCGCCAGCATCGAGGAATCCAACGCCTCCAATTCGCGCGCGTTCGACTTCGCCAACCTGGCGTCGGAGTCGATCTCCGGCATCGAAGTGTTCAAGACCAGCCGCGCCAGCACGCCCACCGGCGGCATCGGTGCGACCATCAACATCAAGACCAGCCGGCCACTGGACAACCCGGGCCTGCATGCCAACGTCGGCCTCAAGGGCGTGCACGACAGCTCCAACGAGAATCTGCCCGGACGCCTGCAGGGCGATGCGCTGACCCCGGAAATCTCCGGCATCTTCAGCAACACCTCGGCCGATGGACGCTTCGGTGTATCGCTGAGCGGCAGCTACCAGGAACGTGACTTCGGCTATAGCCAGGTCGGCGTGCCCAACGGCTGGCGTTCGTTCCGCGGCGATTCCACCGCCTACGGCACCATCCCGCAGCCGGGGGCGCCGGGCTCGGAAAACATCGTCAACCGCCCCGGCCCGAATGACATCTATTCGGTGCCGCAGAACCTCAACTACCGTGTGGTCGGCGTCGAGCGCCAGCGCACCAACGGCCAGTTGACGCTGCAGTACAAGCCGCTGGACAACGTCACCACGACGCTGGATTACACCTATTCGGAAAACAAGATCCAGCAGCAGCGCAACGAGATGTCGGTGTGGTTCAACTATGGGCCGTCGGCCAGCGCCTGGACCAATGGCCCGGTCGCCGGGCCGGTGAGCTATTCGGAAATCGTCAATCCGCCCACCAGCGATCTGGCCACCGCCGGCTCCAATGCGGCCACGCGCAACCAGAACAAGTCGCTGGGTTTCAACGTGGATTGGGCAGTGAATGACCAGTTCAAGCTCAACTTCGACATCCACCGCTCCACCGCAGAAGCCGGTGCGGACAGCCCGTTCGGTTCCAGCAATTCGCTGGGCGTGTCCGGCTTTTACCGCGGCACCTCGGTGGTAGATTTCAGCAAGGATTTCCCGGTGTTGCAGCAGCAGCTGGGCTTTGGCCTGACCGGGCTGGATCCGTCGCGTACCTTGGTCACCGGCTCGGCGTTCCGCAACAGCTACATGAAGTCGGAGATCGACCAGGCCCAGGTCAACGGCGACTTCACCTTCGAAAATTATTCGCAGTTGAAGTTCGGTATCGGAAGCACCGAGGTCAAGAACCGCTCGGCGTTCTCCAACGTGCAACGCGATACCTGGAACGGCAACGGCACCGCGGCCGATTATCCTGACGATCTGTGGATCCCCAGCTCGTTTGCGCAGTACTTCGATGCGATCGACGGCAGCGGCAATCCGGCGCAGTTCAACCAGCTGTTCCTGTTCGACTTCGAACGCGCCCGCCAGGCGGCCGCGCAGGTGGCCGGCGACGATGCGCTGTACCGCACCTCGCCGGTGTTCACCACTGACCGCCGCGTGACCGAAAAATCCAAGAACGCCTACCTGCAGTGGAACAACAGCTGGGACGATTTGCGCGTGCCGATCAGCCTGGCCGCCGGTGTGCGTTACGAAGAAACCAAGGTGGACGCACAGGCACTGGTGCCGGTGGCGGTGGGCATCGACTGGGTCGCCAACAACGAGTTGCCGATCCGTGTGGCCAACTCGGCGTTCGCCAGCGGCAGCGGCAAATACGAGTACTGGCTGCCCAGCCTGGACCTGAGCTTCAAGCTCACCGAGGATCTGGTGCTGCGCGGCAGCTACGGCGAAACCATCGGCCGGCCCGGCTGGGGCGATATCCAGGGCGGGCAGACGCTCAGCGAGATCGCGCGCCTGGAGGGCGGCACCGGCCAGGAAGGCAATCCCGGCCTCAAGCCGCTGCTCTCGCACAACATCGATTTTTCGCTGGAGTGGTACTACAGCGATGCCAGCTACGCCTCGGTGGGCTTCTTCCGCAAGAACATCGACAACTATATCGGCGTGACCACGCGCAATGACACCTCGCTGGGATTGAACACCCCGATTGGCGGCGCGTACTGGAACGAAGCGCTGGGCAACGGCTGCGCCTCGGCCGACCTGACCTGCATCCGCAACTATATTTTGCGCAACCGCGACGGCGCGCCCGGCGTGGTGCGCGGGGCCGATGCCAATGGCAATGCCACCGGCGTGATCAGCGGGCAGCCGGGCGATCCGGTGGCCAACTTCGCCATCACCGCGCCGGCCAACCAGCGCTCGGCCTCGCTGGACGGTTGGGAATTCAACCTGCAGCACATGTTCGGCGACAGCGGCTTCGGCGTGTCGGCCAACTACACCAAGGTCGACTCCGGCCTGACCTACGACAACTATGTGATCGGCGAGCAGTTCGCGCTGGAAGGGCTGAGCGATTCGGCCAACGTGGTCGGCTTCTACGACAGGGACAAGTGGCAGGTGCGTGCGGCCTACAACTGGCGCGACGAGTTCCTGGCTGCACGTTTCGACGGTAGCGGCCAGCCCAACCCGGTCTACACCGAAGCCTATGGCCAGCTGGACCTGAGCATCGGCTACCAGTGGACCGAGAACCTGTCGCTGAGCCTGGAGGCGATCAACCTCACCGACGAGGTGCAGCGCCAGCACGGCCGTCACCCGAACCAGATCATCTACGCCACCCAGACCGGCCCGCGCTACATGCTGGGCGTGCGTTACAAGTTCTGGTGATGCAGCGCGTTGGTCATGCAGTGATGTTCTTTTAAGCGCTCCCGGCAGCGAGTCTGCCAGGGCGTTTCGCACGGCGCTCTCGTGGCGTTTCCCGGATGTGTCGCATCCGGGACTTGCCATGCCGAAGCAACTGTCCAAGCATGGGCCACGCGCCCCGCGTGATGTGTCTTTCCCCCCATGACCAATGCCGTGTTGTTGAACAACCTCGATCACCGCGACCTGCGCGTGATCACCACGCACGGCGCCGCCTACGGCGACGACGTGATGTCGGCCGCGACCTTTCCGCAGGAGTTCCGCCAACTGCAGGCGCAGTACCCGATCGTGTTCCATCGCAGCGGCGAGCGCAGTTTTCAGCCGCTGGCATTGCTGGGATTACGCTTGGGCGAGAACCTGTTCCTGGATGGTGCGCGCTGGGATGCGCCGTACGTGCCTCTGGCGATCCAGCGGCAACCGTTTTTGATCGGCGAACAGGAGGACGGGCCGATGGTGCACGTGGACCTGGACAGCCCGCGTATCAGCCGCAGCGAAGGCGAGGTGCTGTTTCGCGAACACGGCGGTACCACCGAATTTCTCGACCACATCAGCCAGGTGCTGCGCACCTTGCATGATGGCCTGGCCGCGAGCGAGGCGTTCGTCGACCGCTTGCTTGGCTACGACTTGCTCGAACCGTTCGTGTTCGAGGCCACGCTGCAGAACGGCCTGGAATGCCGTCTGACCGGGCTCTACGCGGTGCACGAAGAACGCCTGCGCGCACTCGACGATGCGGCCCTGCTCAATCTGCACCGGCACGGCGATCTGGAGCCGTTGTACATGGCGGTGGCCTCGGTCGCGCAGTTCCGCCATCTGCTCGACCGCATGCAGCGCCGTCATGCTGGCTGAGCCGCGCGCCATCGAAGAACGGCACGGGCTGGACCCGCAGCAGCTGGACCCGGCCGTGCTGCGCTCCACCACGCCGTTGGTGTTGCGCGGGCTGGTGCGCGACTGGCCACTGGCGCAGGCCGGCGCCACCTCGGCGCAGGCGGCGGCGGCCTACCTGCGCGGTTTCGATCGCGGCGAAGCGGTGGTGGCACAGGTCGGCCCGCCGGACATCGGCGGGCGCTTCTTCTACAACGCGGACATGAGCGGCTTCAATTTCCGTCCCGAGCGCGTGCCGCTGGGCGTGGTGCTGGAGACCTTGTTGCGCGATCTGCACAACCCGCAGCCACCGGCGATCTACGTCGGCTCCACCACGCTGGACACCTACCTGCCCGGCCTGCGCGCGCACAACCCGATCGCGCTGCCGCAGCGCGAGCCGCTGGCCAGTATCTGGATCGGCAACCGCACCCGCATCGCCGCCCATCAGGACCTGCCCGACAACCTGGCCTGCGTGGTCGCCGGGCGCCGCCGCTTCACCCTGTTTCCGCCGCAGCAATTGGCCAATCTGTATATCGGCCCGCTCGATCTCACCCCGGCCGGGCAGCCGGTCAGCCTGGTGGATATCGCCGCGCCGGACCTGCAGCGCTTTCCACGCTATGCGCAGGCGCTGGAACACGCGCTGGTGGCCGAGCTGGAACCGGGCGATGCATTGTTCATTCCCAGCATGTGGTGGCATCACGTCGAAGCGCTGACACCGTTCAACGTGCTGGTGAATTTCTGGTGGCGGCAGAGCCCGGCCTACATGGATTCGCCGATGAACGCGCTGATGCTGGCGCTGCTCACCCTCCGCGACCTGCCAGCCGAACAACGCGCGATCTGGCAGGACGTGTTCGACCATTACGTGTTCGATGCCGATGCGGACACCGCCGCACATATGCCGGAGTCTGCGCGCGGCGTCCTGGCGCCGATGGACGAGGCCCGTGCCCGCAGCCTGCGCGCGCGGTTGCTGCAACGCCTGAATCGCTGAGGATCTGACGCCATGACCGCCACCGCCCCTTCCGACCCACAACAGCGCCCGGTACGCCGCGTCGTCATCGCCGGTGGCGGCACCGCCGGCTGGATGGCCGCCGCCGCGTTATCCAAAGTGCTGGGCCGGCACCTGCAGATCACCCTGGTGGAATCGGACGAGATCGGCACGGTGGGCGTGGGCGAAGCCACCATTCCCAGCCTGGTCACCTTCCACCGCCTGCTGGAGATCGACGAGGCCGCGTTCATGGCCGCCACGCAGGCCACCATCAAGCTGGGCATCGGCTTCGAACACTGGCGCGATGTGGACCGGCATTACATCCACTCCTTCGGCCACACCGGCACCGATCACTGGAGCGCGGGCTTCCAGCATTTCTGGTTGAAGGGCCGGCAGCGTGGCCTGGCGCGCGACTTCGGCGACTACTGCCTGGAACTGCGTGCCGCGCAGGAAGGCCGCTTTGCGCATCTGCCCAATGGCGGCATGAATTACGCCTACCACCTGGATGCGGGACTGTACGCGCGCTTCCTGCGCCGCTTCAGCGAAGGCTTCGGCGTGCAGCGTATCGAAGGCCGTATCGGCAACGTGGAGACCCACGCGCACAGCGGCTATCTCACCGCGCTGACGCTGGACGACGGCACGCGGGTGGAAGGCGATCTGTTCCTGGATTGCACCGGCTTTGCCGGTCTGCTGATCGGCAAGACGCTGGGTGTGGGCACGGACGATTGGTCGCAGTGGCTGTTCGCCGACAGCGCGCTGGCGGTGCAGACCGAATCGGTCGGCGCGCCGGTGGCCTACACCCGCTCGCGCGCCGATCAGGCGGGCTGGATGTGGCGCATTCCGCTGCAGCACCGCGTCGGCAACGGCATCGTGTACTCCAGCCGCTACATGGATCAGGACAGCGCCGCGCAGGTACTGCAGCGCAATCTCAGCGGCCGCGCACTGACCCAGCCGCGCGCACTGCGCTTCACGCCCAATCAGCGGCATCGGGTCTGGGAAAAGAACTGCGTGGCGCTGGGCCTGGCCAGCGGCTTTCTGGAGCCGTTGGAATCGACCAACATCCATCTGATCCAGCGCGGCATCATCCGGCTGATGCAGACCTTTCCGCAGGTCATCAACGATGTCGACATTGCCGAGTACAACCGCCAGGCCGCCGCCGAAATCACCCATATCCGCGATTTCGTGATCCTGCACTACCACGCCACCGACCGCCGCGACACGCCGTTCTGGCGCGATTGCGCGGCGATGGACATCCCCGACACGCTGCGGCACCGGGTGGAGTTGTTCCGCCAGAGCGGGCGGGTATTCCACCAGGCCAACGAGCTGTTTGCCGAAAATTCCTGGGTGCAGGTGATGCTGGGCCAGGGCATCACACCAAAGCAGCACCACCCGGTGGCCGACCTGATGGGCGATGCCGAGCTTCGTCATTTCCTGGAGACCATCCGCACGCGGGTCGATGCCGCATTGGCGCGGCTGCCTGCGCATGCGGACTTCCTGCGCCGCTACTGCCCTGCGCCGCCGCTGCCCGAGCCGGCCACGCGGCTGCCGGCCAACGCCGCACTGGCCACCGGAGCGCGATGAATTTCGCGCCCGGCAGGCGCCCCCCTTGGCTTAGACCGCCCCAGCAATGCTAGATTGCCGCTTTGCCGTCCATTGCGGGAACAATGGCCGGCCTCGCCGCAGCATCTTTCGCAATCGGGGTAAGGGGGACGCATGTTGGATCTGACACAGGGCCGTATGGCACGCCGGATCGCGCCGGTCATTTTGTTGGTCGGCCTGGCCGCCTGCTCCAAGCAGGACGACAAGGCCGCCGCCACCGCGCCTGCCACCGGCGCCACGCCTGCGGCACCTGCCGCCGCGCCGACGCCGGCCACCGCAGTGTCGCCGCAGGTGCAATCGATGGCCGCCGACCAGTTGCGCGCATCGGCCACCAAGGCCTTGCAGGACAATCGCATGTACGCCCCGGCCGGCGACAACGCGGTGGAGTACTACCTGGCCTTGCGTGAAAAGCAGCCGCAGGACGCCACCGTCAACAGCGCGCTGACCGACCTGCTGCCGTACACGCTGATCGCCGCCGAACAGGGCATCAGCCGCGAAGAATTCCCCGAAGCGCAGCGCCTGATCGCGTTGATCGAAAAGGTCGACCCCAAGGCACCGGCACTGCCGCGCCTGAAGAGCGGCCTGGAGACCGGCATGAAGACCGCCGCCAGCCGCTCCGAGCAGGATGCCGAGCAGGCCAAGAAGCTGGTCGAAGACAAGGCCAAGCAGGCGGCCGAGCAGAAGCGTCTGGCCGAGCAGCAGACCCGCGAGGCGGCCGCTGCGCAGCAGATCGCCGCGCAACAGGAAGCCGCCCGCCAGCAGAGCGCAGAGGCCGAACGCCAGGCTGCGGCGCGCCGTCAGGCCGAGACCCCGACGCCTGCTCCGACCCCGGCCGCCCCGCGCCCGGCCCCGGCGACTGCCGCAGCTGCACCGGCCGCGCAGTCGCTGCGCCCGATCAGCACCCCGGCACCGCGTTATCCCCCCGAGGCGCTGCGCGCCGGCACCTCCGGCGAAGTGCTGGTGGAGATCACCGTCGGCACCGATGGCTCGATCACCGCCTCGCGCGTGCTGCGCGCCACCCCACCGCGCGTGTTCGACCGCGAAGCGCTCAATGCGGTCAAGCGCTGGCGCTTCGAACCGGTGGCCGCACCGGTGACCACGCGGCGCACGCTGTCGTTCAACCCCGGTGGTTGAGTGGTGCGTTGGGCGATCGAGTGCATCTGCATGCGGCTGAGTGAGTGAGTCTGTTGGTTGCTTGGTTGCTTGATTGGTTGCTTGATTGGTTGCTTGATTGGTTGCTTGATTGGTTGCTTGGTTGCTTGGTTGCTTGGTTGCTTGGTCGTTGATCGCTTGATTGGTCGATCGTTTGTTGATTGCTGGCTGATGGCTGATGGCTGATGGCTGATGGCTGATGGCTGATGGCTGATGGCTGCCGATGATCGATGCACTGCACTCCCGGCGAATGTCGGGCACCAAACAAAAAGCCCGCATCGCTGCGGGCTTTTTGTTTGCTGGTGACCCCTAGCCTCATCCGCCCTGCGGGCAGCTTCTCCCGAGGGGGAGAAGGAACATCAGCCGGAAATCGCCAGCCGCTCCTGGTGATAGCGCCGCACTGCCGCGTACCACAGCACCGCCGCCACACCGAAGCCCGCCAGCAGATACACCGCCCAGGTCTGCGCGTTGATCTGCTCGTGGCGGATCACCTTGAGCAGCATCTGGTTCTGCGCCAGAAACGGCACCGCGAAATGCCAGAGCTGCGTCTTCAGCGGATACGCCATCAGCGCATAGCCCGGCAGCATCGGCAGCAGCAACAGCCAGGTCATATGCCCCTGCGCTTCCTTCATGCTCTTGGCGGCGGCGGCCAGATAGGTCAACAGCGAGGTGCCGATGAACAGCATCGGCACCAGGATGAACAGCATCTGCAGCATCGGCACGAAGCCGACGTTGAGCTGGCGGCCCAGGTTCGAGGTGGACAACTGCGCACTCAACTTGAAGGCCAGCAAGGTCAGCAACAGCGACACCATGCCGATCACGCAGGCGGCGGCGATCTTGCCGCTGACGATCGCACTGCGCGGCGCCGGGGTGGCCAGCAAGGGTTCCAGCGACTGGCGTTCGCGCTCGCCGGCAGTGGCATCCAGGATCAGCGAGGCGCCACCCAGGAACGAGGTGATCACCAGCAGCACCGGCAGCAGCATCGCCATCATCTGCCCGCGCTTGGCGTCGGCGGTGGCCAGATCCTGCGCGGCGATTTCCAGCGGCCTGCCCACCTGCGCATCGATACCGCGCGCCAGCAGGCGCAGTGCACCCACCTGCTGGCTATAGCTGCCGAGCGCAGCCTGCAGGCGCAGGCTCGGCACGTCGGCCTCGCGCCGCGTGCTGTCCTTGATGACCTCCACCAGGGCCGGGCGCCCGGCGCGCCAATCGTCGGCGTAGCTGTCGCTGATGCGCAGTGCCACATCCACATCCTGATTGCGGATCGCGGCGGTCAGATCGGCCGGCGCATCGACCGCATTGAGCCCCTGCGCGGCCAGGAACCGCACCAGATTGGGCGCGTTCTCGCGGCCGAGCATTGGGATCTCCAATGGCTTGTCGATCTGCGTACGCACGCGGCTTTCGCTCAATGCGCCCATGCCCAGGATCAGCACCGGATACAGCAATGGCGACAGCAGCAAGGCCAGTGCGAGCGTGCGGCGATCGCGGCCGATGTCGCGCAACTCCTTGCGCAGCACCGTCCATAGCGTGGACAACAACGATGTGGTGCTCATGCGTGCAGTCCCTCGTCCGAGCCGATCGCCTTGACGAAGGCGTCCTCCAGATTGTCTTCGCCGGTGCTGGCGCGCAGTTCGTCGGCGCTGCCGCAGGCCACCACCGTGCCCTTGGCGACGATGACGATGCGATCGCACAACGCCGCCACCTCCTGCATGATGTGGCTGGAAAAGATCACGCAACGCCCCTCGGCACGCAGTTGCTGCAGAAAGCCACGCATGGCGCGCGTGGTCATCACATCCAGCCCGTTGGTGGGCTCGTCGAGGATGACGTTGCGCGGGTCGTGCACCAGCGCGCGCGCAATCGCGGTCTTGGTGCGCTGGCCCTGGCTGAAGCCTTCGGTCTGACGGTCGAGAATGTCGTCCATGTCCAGCGCGGCCGACAGCAGGCGCGTGCGCTCGGCGATCCGCGCACGCGACAGGCCATGCAGCTCACCGAAGTAGGCAATGTTCTCGCGCGCGGTCAGCCGCTTGTAGACGCCGCGCGCATCCGGCAACACGCCCAGCGCGCGGCGCACGGTCACCGGGTCGCGGGCGGCATCCACGCCATCCACGAGGACGCTGCCCTGGTCGGGCGACATCAGCGTGTAGAGCATGCGCAAGGTGGTGGTCTTGCCGGCGCCATTGGGACCGAGCAGGCCGGTGATCTGGCCATCGGCAGCACTGAAACTGACCCCATCGACCGCCTTCACCAGCCCGGTCTTGGTCTTGAACGACTTGTGCAGCTTGTCGACGACGATCATGCGTGCGCCTCCGTGGCGTGGTCGGTGCGGCTCATGGTTCCCATCCGTTGAACGAGGTAAACGCGGGCACATTGTTGAGGCTGGCCACGCACTGCGCATCCAGTGCCTTGGCATTGGCGGTCTGCAGGAACTGGCCCAGCACCTTGGGCATGCAGCCCAGTCGAAACACCCCGTGGCCCTGCCCCGGCGCCACCAGGTGACGGCCATTGGGCAGGCCCTGCAGCACACGCTCGGCATAGCGCGGCGGCGTCACCGGATCCAGCTCGCCCGACAGCAACAACACCGGCAGGTTGGATTTGAACGGTGCGGCGTCCGCAGCCGGGGTCGGCTTGGTCGGCCAGGCCTTGCAGGGCGCAAAGAACATCTGCGCCACTTCCGCTCCCAGCAAGGTGTCGTCCTTGCCGGCTGGCGGCGTGTAGCGGCCGGCGTCTTCGCTGCACAGCACCGACCATTGCATCGGGCGATTCATCTGGTCGGACATGTCCGAGGCGCTCATCTGCGCCAACGCCATCAGCGAGGCGTAACGCCCTGCCGCCGCCTCGTCCAGCACCAGCGGCAACAACGAGGCGGTTTGCGGCACATACGAAAACCCGAACGCCAGGCCGACCACGGTATCGGCCGTCACCTGCTCGTGGTGCAGTTCACCGGTACGCGGGTCGCGGTAATCCACGGCCACCGGCGCCTGACGCAAGCGCTCCACCACCTGCCGTAGCTGCGTGCGCGTGTCCACCGGAAAGCGTTTGGCGCATGCCGCGTCCTTGCGGCATTGGGTGGCCTGCAACGCGATCGCATCTTCGAACGTGCGCGCGAACTCGCCGCCGATCACCAGATCGTTCGGCGCCACGCCATCGATCACCAGCGTGCGTGTGTGTTGCGGATAGCGCGCCGCATAGTGCTGTGCGACCCGGGTACCGTAGGAGCCGCCAATCAGGTTGAGCGTCTGCACGCCCAGTGCGGCGCGCACCGCATCCAGATCGCCAATCGCCTCGCTGGTGGTGAAATAGCGCGGATCGGCATCGTTGCGTAGCCCTTGTGCACATTGGCGTGCGTAATCGGTCAATTGCTCGGCGGTGGCGGCGCTGCTGTTTTCCAGTACGAGCGGCTTGCCGGCGGCATCGCGGCACGCAAGCGGATGCGAACCGCCGGTGCCGCGCTGGTCGACCAGGAAGATGTCGCGCCGTTTGCGGACTTCATGCAGCCCCATGTCCACGATCGCGGCGACCTGGGTGGCCGATTGTCCCGGTCCGCCGGCAATGAAGAACACCGGATCCGGCGTGCTGCCGGCGCCGGCCTCGCTTTCCAGCCAGGCGATCTTCAGATCGATGCTGCGCCCGGTCGGTGCGGCCGGGTTTTCCGGCACGCGCAGGCTGGCGCATTGCGCCTCGATATTGCCGGCCGCGCTGCCGGAACTCAGCGTGCACGGTGCAAATTGCAGCGTGCCGTAACGATTGCCTGCGGCGGTGCCGGTCTGCGGCTTGGCCTGCGGCTGCGCGAGGCCGGGCGTGGCTGCGCCCGTCTTGGTCGTGGCAGCCGTGTTTTCAGCCGGCTGGTCCGCAGGCTGGCATCCGGTTGCCAGCAATGCGATCAGCAGCGCCGCCACCAGTGTGGGTTGCTTCACCATGTTCACCATCTCTCCTGATAGTTCCTGTCCCCTGACGCCGCATCCGGTCGGGTGTGACCGGCGCGGCTACTGCCCGTCTTCGTAAAGAAAGACGTGCTCGATCGATTCCCCGAACAGACGCGCGATGCGAAATGCCAACGGCAGACTGGGATCGTACTTGCCGGTTTCCAGCGCATTGATGGTCTGCCGCGATACGCCCAGGCGTTCGCCCAACTCGCCCTGTGACCAGCCGCTGGCCTCGCGCAATTCGCGCACCCGGCTATTCATTCGAACCGTCGGGCATTGATGCTTTTGGTGATGCCGTAGATGGCGCACAACATCGGAAATACCCACAACATCGCCACCGTCGCGGGGATGTCGATCAGCTCGGCGGCCTGCAGGAACCCGCCGGTCATGTACGCGCCGCTGACCAGGCCGGCGGCAATGGCGATCGACTCCAATTCGATGCGCCGCTGCATTTCGTCCGAGTCGCGCACGTAGCGCGCCACCGCGCGGATCACCAGGGCGACCAGCACGGCCGGCAACAAGGCGATCAGCACGCGTGCCCAGCTCGGATCCACATGCGCAAGCAAATATCTCCAGAACAGCATCACCACCACATACAAGCCCATCGGCACGCCGAATTCGCGGTAATAGCGCCGCGCCAATGCCGGCCGTGTGCTGTCGCGCAGGCTGCCGCGCGACAGCAAGAGCAGCAGCGACAGCACCAGGCAGGACACGCCCGCGCCGGCACAGAGCCCGGCAAGGTGGGCACTCAGCGGCAGCAGTTGCCAACGACCGAGCGCGCTGACGGCGAGCAGGCCGGCTCCCAGGCAGAGCGCCAGTAGCGCATTGCGTCTGCAGCGGGTCATGCGCGTTGCCTCGCGCGGTCCGATGGACGCACTGGCAGGTCAGTGCCCTCCATCCCGGTATCGCTGCGCAGCGACCGCTGCGCCGACCACGCCGGTATGCACTCCCATTGCCGATGCTGCTGACGCATTCCCTTCGCCTGTCAAGTCAACTTGACAGGCACGATGCGCCGGGCGCGGCCGGCTGTCAAGCACCCTTTACACACTCGACCGCGTGCAATCCCTGCCCATCGCCACGCAACGCTGGCAGCAGGAAGACCAAGCACGCCCGTCCGCAGCACCGGGCCGGAGCTGGGTTACGCTCCGCGATCGAACATTGGCGGGAGCGGTGATGCGTCTGAAGATCTGGTGGGCAATTGCACTGAGCGGCTGCATGGCGAGCTCTGCCATGGCGCAGGAGGCGGCGCCTCGCACGATCGAGCTGGATCTGGCCAGCGCCGCCGGGCCGGTCGACCGGTTCTACGACCTGTCGATCGGCTCGGACTTTCCGGGCACCTTGATCCGCAGCGACAGCCAGGCGCAACTGGTTCCGGCGGTGCAGGAGCTGGGGTTTCGCTATATCCGCTTCCACGACGTGTTCCATGACGTGCTCGGCACGGTGAAAGACGTCGACGGCACGCTCGTCTACGACTGGACCAAACTGGATCAGCTCTACGATGCGCTGCTGGCCAAGCGCATCCGTCCGTTCGTGGAGTTGGGCTTTACGCCCGCCGCGATGAAGACCTCCGAACAGACGCTCTTTTACTGGAAGGGCAACACCTCGCATCCGGACCCGGCCAAGTGGACGCAGCTGATCGATGCGTACGTGCGCCACATCCGTGCGCGCTACGGTGCCGACGAGGTGCGGCAGTGGTACTTCGAGGTGTGGAACGAACCCAACCTCAAGGACTTCTGGGAAAACGCCGACCAACAGGCCTACTTCGACCTGTATGCGAACACCGCACGCACGATCAAGGCGATCGATCCGCAGCTGCGCGTCGGTGGCCCGTCCACCGCCGGGGCGGACTGGGTGCCGGAACTGCTGGCCTTCGTTGCCAAGCACAAACTGCCGATCGACTTCGTCACCACGCATACCTATGGCGTGGAGGGCGGCTTTCTCGATGAAGATGGCAAGCAGGACGTCAAGCTGTCGGCATCGCCGGATGCCATCGTCGGCGACGTGCGCCGCGTGCGTGCGCAGATCCAGGCCTCGCCATTTCCGGATCTGCCGCTGTACTTCACCGAGTGGAGCAGCAGCTATACGCCGCGCGATTTCGTCCACGACAGCTACATCAACGCGCCCTACATCCTGACCAAGCTCAAGCAGGTGCAAGGCCTGGTGCAGGGCATGAGCTACTGGACCTACACCGACCTGTTCGAAGAACCCGGTCCGCCGCCCACGCCCTTCCACGGCGGCTTCGGGCTGATGAATCGCGAGGGCATCCGCAAGCCGGCGTGGTTTGCCTACAAGTACTTGAACGCGCTCAAGGGCCGCGATATTCCGCTGCGCGATGCGCACGCATTTGCGGCGGTGGATGGCCAGCGCATCGCCGCGCTGGCCTGGGATTGGCAGCAGCCGGTGCAGGCGGTGAGCAATACCCCGTTCTATACCAAACAGGTGCCGAGCACCGACAGCGCAGCGCTGGTCTTCCGCCTGGCGCACGTGCCGGCCGGCAACTACAGGCTGCAGGTGCGCAAGACCGGCTACCGGCGCAACGATCCACTGTCGCTGTACATCGACATGGGCATGCCCAAGGACCTGGCGCCGCGGCAGCTGGCGCAGTTGCAGCAAGCCACGCGCGACACGCCCGAGCAGGACCGGCGCGTGCGCGTCGGCGCCGATGGCGTGGTGGAGATCCGCGTGCCGATGGGCAGCAACGATGTGGTGCTGATGACGCTGGAGCCATCGGCGCGCTGAGCGCCCGACACGCCATTGCGACTGCAATCAGGCGAGGCGTTGTGGGTGGATTGCGTGCGCGCAACGATGCGCGCAGTTCGGCGCGATGTCCCGACCATGCATCGTTCGCAACATCGGATGCGTCACGCGTGCGTTGCGGCACGTCGCGCGCATCGCCGCAGGACACTGCAGGCACGACATCATCAAGGTCCAGCGCGCTGGGCCGTCGCTCAGTCCGCGCAGCGCACAAGGTGAAAAGCGAATCGGCGTGATCGCTTGGACCCGATGTGCAGGACTTGAAGCGGCAAACAAAACGTAGCGCGCAGTGACCAGCGGGTGCAGACAGCGCGGAGGAACCGCAGTGCACGAGCGGTACATGCCCATTCCAAGCACCGGCCGCGCCCACCTGACGGTGAGCGCAGTCGTTTTGATGACCGCTCTTACTTGAGATAGGTCTTGAGAATGGCGGTGATGTCGTCGACCGCCAGCTCGCGCTCGCCCAGCGCCTCCGGTGCCGCGACGTGGTGCTTCAAGTGCTCGCTGAGCAGCTCGACCATCAAGCCCTGCGCAGCGCCACGAAACGCCGCCACCTGCGTCAGCAACGCGGTGCAGTCCACGTCCTGCGCTAGGGCTTTCTCCAGCCCCTCCACTTGCCCACGGATCCTGCGCACGCGGGCAAGCAGTTTGGATTTGTCCTGATTCAGATGTGCCATTGCCATATACCCCCTGGGGGTATATGAGATACCCTTGGGGGGTATCGTAGCCAGAGCCTCTTCCGATGTCGATCACGCACGCCGCGCCGCATTGCGCGCAGTTGCACACATTCGCCAGTGCCAACCCGCTCGCCGAGCGCAGCACCCGCAAGGCCGTCATCCTGACCGTGGTCATGATGGTGGTGGAGATTGTCGGCGGCTGGACGCTCAATTCCATGGCCCTGCTCGCCGATGGCTGGCATATGAGCTCGCACGCACTGGCGCTGGGGCTGGCACTGTTCGCCTACCGCTTCGCGCGGCGCAATGCCAACGACCTGCGTTTCAGCTTCGGCACCTGGAAGGTCGAAGTGCTGGGCGGCTATACCAGCGCCATCCTGCTGTTGGGCGTGGCCGGCCTGATGGCATTCCAGTCGCTGGAACGGCTGTTCTCGCCCAAGCCCATCCAGTACCAGGAAGCCACCGTCATCGCCGTCATCGGCCTGCTGGTCAACCTGATCTGCGCCTGGTGGTTACGCGACTCGCACGGCCATGCGCATAGTCATCACCACGACCACGCGCATGACGGTCATAGTCATGGTCATCAACACGATGGGCATGCCGATCTCAACTTGCGTGCCGCGTATCTGCACGTGGTGGCCGACGCGGCGACCTCGGTCCTGGCGATCGTCGCGCTGCTCGCCGGCATGTACTGGGGCGTGACCTGGCTGGATCCGATCATGGGCATGCTTGGTGCGGTGCTGGTCACCGTGTGGGCGTGGGGGCTGCTGCGCAGTACCGGCCGCGTGCTGCTGGATGCGGAGATGGATGCGCCGGTGGTGGAAGAAGTGAAGCAGGTCATCGCCGAGCTGCCGCATGCCATCGACATCGGCGACCTGCATGTCTGGCGCGTGGGCAGCGATCGTTATGCCTGCGTCGTCAGTCTGGTCACGGCAGCCGACATCGATGCGGACCTGGTCCGCGCTGCCCTGCAGATCCACGAAGAACTGGTGCACATCACCGTCGAGCTGCAGCGCCCGCCAGCGATGCGGGCTGCAGCCTGACGATTCGGCGGCGCGCTGCATTCGGCGCCCTGCAGTAGTGAGCGCGGAAGCGGTCAGCGAGAATGCCAGCCCGAGCAGCAGTGGCTCCAGTTGCACCACGCGCCGGAGCACAGGATGCGACTGCAGCAGCGCACAGTGGGCGGGGAGGATGCCCGGGACAGCATCGCAATGCTGTCGAGCGGCCTTGAACGCGTCGGGACCCGCGCACCGGGCGCGATCGGCGGGTACCGAGCAAGCCAGCCCGGCACCGTGCGACTGGCTCAGGTTTTCGCCGGAGCCGGGCTGACGTATTTCTCGCGGCGGATCTGCGCGTTCGGCAGGCCGGCTGCCTTCAACGCCTCGATGCAGCTGTCCACCATGTCCGGGTTGCCGCACAGGTAGGCGATATCGCCCTGCGCGTCGGGCACGCATTCGGCTAGCTGCTGCTGCACGTAACCGTGCCGCACATCGGCATGCGGCTGCTCGGGCAGCTCGCGCGAAAAACACGGCACGTAGCGGAACTGCGGATGCGCATCGGCAAACGCGCGGAAGTCGTCGCCATACAACAGCTCGGCCGGCGTGCGCGCGCCCTGTAGCAGCAGCACCTGCACGCCACGGGTGGCGATCGCCTCGGCCAGCAGCGGCAGCATCGAGCGGTACGGGGTGACGCCGGTACCGGTGGCGATCAGCACATAGCGCCGGTTGTGGTCGCCCGGCGGCAGGCAGAAGCGCCCGTAGGGCCCGCTGGCCTGCAACTGGTCGCCGATCTGCAGGCCTTCGAACAGCGCGGTGGCCGAGCCGCCGGGCACGAAGCTCACCGCGATATCCACCGCCTCGCCCGGTCCGAGCGCATGGTCGTGGATGGTCGCCAGCGAATAGCTGCGCTTGGTCGGCGTGCCGTCGGCGGCATCGAAATGGATCTGGATGAACTGCCCGGGCTGGAAATCCAGCGGCTGCCCGTCGTCACGCAGGAACTGGCAGTGGGCCACGGTGGGCGCAATCATGCGCCGGTCGACAAGCTTGAGGGGGAATTGAACGGGCACGAACGTATTTGGGACAGTCTGTGATCGGGGCTTGCCCCCGCGGGCTTCTATAATAACGGCCTGCAACTCGCTGCGCCGTCACGCTGACGCGAAGGAATATCTTGAATTCTCCATCTCCGATCACCGCACCCGCGTTGCGTGTGTGCGATCTGCGCAAGACCTACGACAACGGCACCCAGGCGCTCAAGGGCGTCTCGCTGGACGTGGCGCCAGGCGATTTCTTCGCCCTGCTCGGCCCCAATGGCGCCGGCAAATCCACCCTGATCGGCATCATCAGCTCGCTGGTGAACCTGTCCGCCGGCCAGGTGGAAGTGTTCGGCACCGACCTGGTCGGCCAACGCAGCGATGCGATGCGCCTGATCGGCCTGGTCCCGCAGGAGGTCAACTTCAACCTGTTCGAAAAACCCTTCGACATCCTGGTCAACTACGCCGGCTTCTACGGCATGCCGCGCGAGCAGGCCGCCGCGCTGGCCGAAGCCGAGCTGCGCCGCTCGCACCTGTGGGAAAAAGCCCAGGTGATGAGCCGCACGCTGTCCGGCGGCATGAAGCGCCGGCTGATGATCGCCCGCGCCATGATGACCCAGCCGCGGTTGCTGATCCTGGACGAGCCCACCGCCGGCGTGGACATCGAGATCCGCCGCGACATGTGGCGTGTGCTCAAGGAGATCAACGCCGCCGGCACCACCATCATCCTGACCACGCATTACCTGGAAGAAGCCGAGCACCTGTGCCGCAACCTGGCCATCATCAACCACGGCCAGATTGTCACCCAGGGGCCGATGCGCGAACTGCTGGCCAAGCTGGACGTGGAAGGCTTCCTGTTCGATATCGACGGTGTCCTGCCGGCCGAACTGCCGGGGATCGAAGGCACCACGCTCACCGCCATCGATGGCCACACGCTGGACCTGGACATGCCGCGCGCGATGGACCTCAACCGCGTATTCGCCACGCTCGGCAGCGCCGGCATCCGGGTGCGCTCGATGCGCACCAAGAGCAATCGCCTGGAAGAGCTGTTCGTGCGCCTGACCGGTGACGCCCCGGTACCGGCCACCGCCCCCACGCCCGTCGCCCCCAACGGCACACCGCCCGCGCAGCCGCGCAGCGGAGGCCAGCCATGAACGAGATCCGCACCGTGACCGAACCCACCAACGCGCGCCGCAACTGGACTGCGCTGGGCACCATCGTGCGCCGCGAAGTGCAGCGCATCCTGCGCATCTGGGGCCAGACCCTGGTGCCGCCGGCCATCACCATGACGCTGTACTTCTTGATCTTCGGCGGGCTGATCGGCTCGCGCGTGGGCGACATGGGCGGCTACTCGTACATGCAGTTCATCGTGCCGGGCCTGGTGATGATGAGCGTGATCCAGAACAGCTACGGCAACATCTCCTCCAGCTTCTTCGGCGCCAAGTTCGGCCGGCATGTGGAGGAGCTGCTGGTCAGCCCGATGCCCAACTGGGTGATCCTGTGGGGCTACGTCTCCGGCGCGGTGCTGCGCGGGGTGATGGTCGGCGCGTTGGTGCTGATCATCGCGATGTTCTTCACCCCGGTGCGCATCCCGCATCCGCTGGTCACGCTGACCACGGTGCTGCTGGGCGCGACCATCTTCTCGCTGGCCGGCTTCGTCAATGCGGTGTACGCCAAGAAGTTCGACGACGTGGCGATCGTGCCGACCTTCATCCTGACCCCGCTGACCTATCTGGGAGGCGTGTTCTATTCGGTGAAGCTGCTGCCGCCGTGGGCCGAAGCGGCCACCCACGCCAACCCGATCTTCTACATGGTCAACGCGTTCCGCTACGGCCTGCTCGGCAGCTCGGATGTGCCGATCTGGGTCGCCTACGCGCTGATGCTGGGCTTTGTCGCGGTGCTCAGCGCGCTGGCGCTGTGGCTGCTGCGCCGTGGCGTGGGTTTGCGGAGCTGATGACGATGGCGATGCGTATCCTCATCCTCGGCGCCGGCGGCACCGGCGGTTATTTCGGCGGACGCCTGGCGCAGGCCGGGGTCGATGTGACCTTTCTGGTACGCGCTGCACGGGCGGCGCAGTTGCAGGCCGATGGCCTGCGCATCCGCAGCCCGCTGGGCGATGCAGATCTGCCGGTGGCGCATGTCACCGCGCAGGACCTGCCGGCCCTGGTGGCGGCGCAGCGGCCGTTCGACCTGGTGATCCTCAGCTGCAAGGCCTACGACCTGGATAGCGCGATCGAGGCGATTGCGCCGGCGGTGGGCGAGCACACGACGGTGCTGCCGATCCTCAACGGCCTGCGCCATTACGCGACTCTGGACGAGCGTTTCGGTGCGGCGCGGGTGCTGGGTGGGTTGTGCTTCATCAGCGCGACCAAGGGCGAGCACGGCGAAATCCTGCACCTGGGCAAGCCGGCGGCGATGACCTTCGGCGAGCGCGATGGCAACGGCGCATCGGCACGGGTGCAGGCATTTGCGGCGGCCTGCGCGCAGGCCGGCATCGATCATGTGGCCAGCGAGCAGATCGCGCAGGAGCAGTGGGTCAAGTACAGCTTCCTCACCGCGCTGGCGGCGGCCACCTGCCTGATGCGTGCGCCGGTCGGGGCGATCGTCGCCACCGACGACGGCCGCGCGTTGATCAACGGCCTGTACAACGAATGCCTGTGGGCTGCCGATGCGGCCGGGCAGCCGATTCCGGAAGCTGCGCGCGCCAAGGCGCTGCAGACCTTGTTGCAGGTGGATTCGCCGCTGAAGGCCTCGATGCTGCGCGATCTGGAAGCCGGCCAGGACGTGGAAGCGGCGCAGATCGTCGGCGACATGTTGAAGCGGGTGCGCGAGACAGGGCGCAACGCGCCGCTGCTGATGGCGGCGAATGTGCATCTGCAGGCGTATCAGGTGTTGCGGCATAGCTGAGGGTTTTGGGGTGCGGGGTGCGGCAGGAGTGCGTGTCGACCGTACCCCCATCCGCCCTTCGGGCACCTTCCCCGGCGGGGGAAGGGCTGCGACCTGGAGCAGACGGCTTCTCGTGTAGCGCCGTCCGCCTCTCTGGCACCTCCACGCTTGTTGCAGCTGATTGGCGCCCTTTCGGCACTGATCGTTGAAGCGGTCTTCGCAAAGAAGCCGGTTCCTGATGCCTGCTTCGATCGGGCGCGTGCGTTGCAGTGTCAACGCACGACCACTGCAAGGCGACATCTGCCGCAACGCGCCACCGCCGACATGGGCATTGCCATTGCCTTCGCGCTGCAACGACGCGGTGCACACGATGCTCTGCGTCCCCCTTGCCCGTGTCGCCGCCGATGAAAGCGCTCAGCCACCTGTTCCGTGCCGGTCATTTCGTGATCCTGGCGTTTTTCGTGCTGTGCGCGGCGGGTCTGGTGGCGATGGCCGGGCTGGAGCTGTGGCATGGCTTTACACCGGGCGGCGACATGGTGGTGCGCGACCGCTTCAACGTGGTGCTGGAGGCGATCGGCCTGCTCACCGTGGCGCTGGTGACGCTGGAGCTGGGCCAGACCATCTTCGAAGAAGAGATCCTGCGCGACGTCAAGGTCAGCGGCCCCACGCGCGTACGCCGCTACCTGTCGCGGTTCTTCGTGGTGATCGTGATTGCGCTGGCGATCGAAACGCTGGTGTCGATCTTCGAGCTGATGCACGACGACCCGGCCAAGCTGCCGTATGCGGCGGCGGTGGGCCTGTGCGCGGCGCTGTTGCTGATCGCCTGGGGCGTATTCGTCAAACTCAATCGCAGCGCCGAAGAGCTGGAGCCCGAGGCGATGGCGGAAACCAAGCGCGAGGACCGCGAGGTCGAGGAATAAGCGCCGTCAGCTGCTGACAGCGGGCAGCGGCGGCACCGTGGTCGGCTTGCCGTCGTCGCCGAGCGCGATCATCACGAAGTGGCCGCGGGTGCACAGCTCGCGTGCGCCGCTGAGCAGGTCTTCGGCGATCAGTTCCACTTCCACCTTGATCGAGCTGCGCCCCACCGAGACCACCCGCGCGATGGTTTCCACCATCTGGCCCTGGCGGATCGGCAGCTTGAAATCCACCTGGTCCGAGCGCGCGGTCACCACCGCACGGCGCGCATAGCGCGAGGCGGCCAGGAAAGCGGCCTTGTCCATCCATGCCAGCGCCTGCCCACCGAACAGCGTGCCCATGTGGTTAGTGTGGTTGGGGAACACGATCTCGGCCATGCGGGCCTCGGTCGGTGCAACGGTGGTGGAGCTGCTCATGAAGGCGGTACCGGAAGAAGGAAGGAAAGCCAGCCAGATCAGCTGCGCAGCGTCGGCAGGAAGCTCAGGTCCATGTGGTAGCGCGCCGGGCGTCGTGGATCGACCAGGACCCGCAGCGGTTGCCCGTCGACCAGAAACGGCTGCGGATCGATCCACAGGTTGTCGCTGCGATACTCAGTCAGGGTGTTGTGCGTGCGGTCTTGGCGATGGGCAAGGATACGGAACGGGTGCACGCCGTTGACCTGCAAGGACGCATTGCGTTCGACGCACACGAAGCGGGCTTCCACCACCGTGCCATGCCGGCGCAACCACGCAGCACGCCGCGCATGCCAGACGCGATAACCGAGGATGCCGCCCCCCACGCCGCCGAACGCCACGCCCAGCAGCAACAAGATCCAGCGCGCCTGATCGGGCAACAGCGCCGCACCGGTCAACAACCCCAGCCCCGCCAGCAGGAAGCTCCAGGCGACGATGGTGACGGTGGCGTTCATCGCCGGAAGCCTGCGCGGTTGCGATGGACTTCCGGCGCGCTCACAGCCCGCTACGGACCGCCGCTTCGACCTGCGCCGGCGACTGGAAACCGGGGAGACGTGTCACTTCCGCACCGTCCTTGAACAAGGCCAACGTCGGCGTCTGCCGCAGGCCCAGACTGCGAAAGAACTCCTCGCCAACCACTTCCAGCTTCACCTTGAGCAGTGCGACGCCCGCGGCGTCCTCGCTCGCGGCGAACTTGGTCAGCGACATGTCGAGCATCTTGCAGCCCGGGCAATTGTCCTTGTAATAGTCGACCAGCAGGCGCGGATGCGCGGCCAGGGCGGCGGTGTAGTGCTCAGGCGACGTGACGGTAATGGTCTGCATCATGGGGATCGTTCTTGCATTGGGCCAGGACCTCGTCGGTCCAGGCGGCGATGGCCTGCGCGTCGCGCTGGCCGTGGGGCATCTGTTCGATGGTCAAACGTGGAAACGGGCTGGCGAAGAACTGGGCGATGCGATGCACCGCACCGCAAAAATAGTCCTCGCCCCATTGCGTTTCGCCGGTGCCGAACACCGCCACCCGCGGCGGCTTGCCCAGCGTCTCGACCAACTCGACGATGAAGCGTTTCATCTCTGCCGGCGTACGGCCGCCGTTGTCGGTCCAGCTACCGAGCAGAAACAGCTCGTACTGCCCCGGCGCATGCGGCACCTGCGCCAGCGTCTGCACATCGGTTTCCACCCAAGTCACCGCATGCCCGGCCGCTTCGCAGCGCAGTGCAACACTGCGCGCGACATCGCGCGTGTTGCCGCTCAACGAGGCCAGTGCGAGCAGGATGTTCATGGGGCGGGGATTCGGGAGTCGTGATTAGGGATTCGTCTAAAGCAGGGATTGGAGAGTCGAAGTGGAGATTCGTCAAAGCACATCAAGTTGCTGTTGCAAATCCCACCTACCCACTCTCCAATCCCGGATCTTGATGATTCGTAAAGCGCATCGATGCGGCTGCGACGAATCTCAAATCCCGAATACCTAATCCCGGCTCCTCACAGATCGTCGAAGCCGTTATCCGAGTTGGTCTTCTTGTATGAGGCATTGCGCATTTCGAAGAAGTCGGTCTTGGTTTCGGTGAAGTTGTCGGCGTAGGCCTTGATCCACGGCATCACGTTGTCGTTGGCGCCTTCGTACAGCTTCTCGATGCCGAGCATGCCGGCCATCTTGTTGGCGCGGTACTTCACGTAGCGGATCATCTCGTCGACATCGATGCCGTCGATGCCGTCCAGCACTTCGGCGGTCCACTGGGTTTCCAGGTCGATCGCGTGCTCGAAGGCCTTGTGCACGTAATCGGTGAGCTGGTCGCCCTGCAGCGCCTGGTTCTCGCCGATGATGGCGCGAATCAGCTCGCTGATGAACTTGGAGTGGGCCAGCTCGTCGCGGTTGATGAAGCTGATGATCTTGCCGGTGCCGGTCATGCGGTTCTGGCGGACCAGATTGTAGAAATACGCAAAGCCGGAATAGAAGTTGATGCCTTCCAGGATCGAGGACTGGATCAACGCGCGGATCAGCGTTTCGGCCGTCTTGTCGCGCATGAAGTCTTCGTAGGCGCCCATGATCGGCGCATTGCGCTTGATGATGGTCGGATGCGTGCGCGCGATCTCGAACACGCGGTTCTGATCGGCCAGGCCGGTGATCGAGGCCAGCACGTAGCTGTAGCTCTCGTTATGGATCACTTCCTGCTGGCCGATGATCGCGGCATTGGCATGCGCGGCCGGGTCGGTGATGTATTCGGCGACGTTGTAGATGAAGCGCGTCTGCGGCGAATCCAGCGTGGCCAGCAGGCCGATGATCGAGTCGTAGGCGTTCTTTTCGCGCGCCGACAGCTCGTTGTACTGGCGCGCGTCGCCCTTCATGTCCACTTCGTCGGGGATCCAGAAGTTGGTCGACAGCTCCTTGTAAGCCCGATAGAAGGACGGGTACGGGATGTCGTTCCAGTTGAGGATGCCGGACGTCTGGCCATTGATGATGGCGGTGGAGCGGTTCGGGTGACGCGGCTCCAGGATCTTGATGCGCTCAAGCGATGTTGCGGACATGGGTTTCTACTCGTGTTTCAGGCGTCGCGCGTACGGCGGCGCAACAAATCAATCTGGAGGAAAGCCCCCTGAGTCAGGAGGCGCGCCGAGGGCGCGGGGGTGTGGGAGCTGGTGAAGCAGGGTCCACGGTTCGCAACGCGAACCGTGGAAGCGAAGCGCGAATGCGCTTAGCTACTGCATGCGCTTTAGCTCGAACACCACTCGCATTCGCTGATGTCGATGTCGTTGGAGCGCACGTAGTACGTGGTCTTCAGGCCTTCGCGCCAGGCGGTCATGTGCAGGTCCAGCAAGGTGCTCGCACGGATGGTGCTGGGCACGTAGAAGTTGAAGCTGATCGACTGGTCGACGTGCCGCTGGCGACGCGCGTTCTGGCGCACGCTGGCGAACTGGTCGACCTTGTAGGCGCCCTTTTCGTAGTACGGCCAGGTTTCCAGCGACAGGCCCGGAGCGGCGACCGGACGACGGAAGTCCTTCTTCTCTTCGTAGTAGAACGCGCTGTAGATCGGGTCGATCGAGGCGGTGGAACCGGCGATCTGCGCGGTGCTCATGTTCGGCGCAACCGCCAGCATCCAGGCATTGCGCACGCCGTTGACGGCCACCTGCGCGGACAGCTCCAGCCACTGCGGGCTGTTGTAGTCGCGCGCACGAAAGTACTCGCCGGTGTGCCAGTCGCTGCCACGGAACACGCTGTAGGTGCCCTTTTCCTTGGCCAGCTCCATGCTCGCCTGCACGGTCAGATAGTTGATGCGCTCGTACAGCTCGTCGCTGTAGTCCTCGGCTTCCTTGGCATTCCAGTGGATGGACTTCTGCGCCAGCAGATGGTGCCAGCCGAAGGTGCCCAGGCCGATGGCGCGGTACTTCTGGTTGGTGATGGTGGCCTGCGGCACCGGCAACTGATTCAGATCGATCACGTTGTCGAGCATGCGCACCTGGATCGGGATCAAGCGCTCCAGCACGTCGGCGCCCAGCAGATCGGCCTGGTCTGCCTGCACGGTGATCGCACGGCCCAGGTTGATCGAGGACAGGTTGCACACGACGAAGTCGCCGGCCTTCTTGGTGGTGACGATCTGATTGCCGCTGATGATCTCCTGCATCATCCGCGTCGGGCTCATGTTCTGCAGGATCTCGGTGCACAGGTTGGACGAATAGACCATGCCCTCGTGCTTGTTCGGGTTCTTGCGATTGACTTCATCGCGATAGAACATGAACGGGTTGCCGGTTTCCAGCTGGCTGACCATGATCCGCTTGAAGATCTCGATCGCCTTGACCGTCTTGCGGGTGATGCGCTCGTCGGCAACCACTTCCTCGTACTTGCGACGGAAGCTGCTGTTGGCGTCGCCCTTCTTCTCGTCGTAGAAGTCCTGCAGGTACCAGCCCTTGATCCGCTTCACTTCGTGCGGATCGAACAGGTACCAGTCGCCGCGACGCTCGACCGCTTCCATGAACAGGTCGGGGATGCACACCGAGGTGAACACGTCGTGCGCGCGCAGACGCTGGTCGCCGTTGTTCAGGCGCAGATCCAGGAACGCCTCGATGTCGCGGTGGAAGATGTCCAGATAGACCGCGATGGCGCCCTTGCGCTGGCCCAGCTGATCCACCGACACCGCAGTGTTGTTGAGCTGCTTGATCCACGGCACCACGCCGCCGGAGGAATTGGACACGCCGCGGATCGCCGAACCGGACGAACGCACATAGCCCAGGTACGCGCCCACGCCGCCGCCGTGCTTGGACACGCGCGCCACGTCGGTATTGGAGTCGTAGATGCCCTGCAGGCTGTCGTCGACGGTGTCGATGAAGCAGCTCGACAGCTGGCCGCCGACCTTGCCGGCATTGGCCAGGGTCGGGGTGGCCACGGTCATGTACAGGTTGGACAGCGCCCAGTAGGCCTCGCCGACCAACTGCATGCGGCGCTCGCGGCTGCCCTTGCCGTTGCCGATCTCGTCCTGCATCAGGTACAGCGCGATGGTCAGCCAACGCTCCTGCGGCAGCTCGAACACGCCGCGCGAGTTGTCGGTGGCCAGGTAACGCGTGGCCAGCAGGTACAGGCCGTTGTAGGCGAACAGCTTGTCGCGCTCAGGCTCGATCATCTTGCCGGCTTCGATCAGCTCGTCCTTGGAATAGCGGCGCAGGATGTCGTTGGAATAGACATTGCGGTCGGCCAGGCTCTCCTGCAGGCCGACGAACGAGCCGTACTTCTGGCTGGCGTCGTAGAAACGGTTGCGGCTGGCGCGCTTGTACAGGCGGCGCAGGTACAGGCGCGCGGCAAAGTGCTCCCACTCCGGGGTGGTCAGATCGACGCGGGCCTCGGCCTCGCGGATCAGGTGGTCGACCAGGTCGTCAGCGTTGACGCTGTCCTTGCGGTCGACGAAGCCAAACACCGAGCGCTTGTAGTCGGCCACGTCCAGCTGCGGGAATTCGGCATGGATCTGGTCAATGGCGCGCTCCAGGCGCTCCGGCTCGAACGGAATCCGACGGTTGCCGGCTTCCTTGGTGATCCAGGTGGCGACGGCTTGTTCTTCGATGGTCTGTGCGTGCATTGCAATGGCTTGGCGGGGAGGCGGCACGATGTCCGACGGGTCGGTCAATTCCGGCGCGCCGCAACCGGGCGCGCTGACACTGGCAGGAACGCTGGTGGGTGTTGCGGTACCGGTGGCGATCGCGGCAAGGGTGTCGTTGGTGGTCATGCGTCCTCCATGCGTAGGCACACGAACCCGGCTGGGGACGGGTTGCGGCCGGATCCGGATTCCCTGGACAGCGATGGCGGTGCGCGACGACCAGCACGCAAGACCCACGGTCTGCGGCGGCATCGCCTTCACCAGCCATCTCCTTCCCGGAGATTCCACGGCCGCCACCGCGCGGTGTGCTGTCGCGCAGTGGTCGGTGGCGAAACAACCGCGGCGCAACGAGACCACGCCGCCTGCTCCAGGCGACGCCCGGATGGCTGTGATCGTTCGTTGCTGCCGCCGCGGAGAGGCGTTTGATTGGCAACCTGCTGCAAATCATGCTCTCACTGGTCCGGACGCCTTGGGGCGACCAACCACCGACTCCCCCAAGATAGTGGGGTCCCCCGGAGGGGTCAACACCAAATGTAGGAAAATCCCGAAAACCCTTACAGCACAAAGCACTGTCTGACGAACGGTCGGCGCGAGGCTGCGAACCCGTCCAATTGGACTGCGCAGTCAAGGCCCAAACCGGTAATTCTGTCGATCAGTTGGGTCCGGTTGGGTTGGCTGCGACACCCATCGAGACTGAAGCCGGTCACGGTTGGCCGTGACTGCCTCAGGTGGCACCGCACGCCTGGGGGGCCTGCCCTGACACCGGCAATGGGAGGAACTCGCCGCTGCCGACATCGGGTCGAGGGCGCGGCGCCCTCACCGCTCGCGGGATACGCCGTGAACCCGTCCCTGGGAGCTCGCTGGCGGCATCCATGACTCCACACGGTCCCGCAATCGGCGAGGACACCGCGCAAGACAGTTGCCGGCTGCTTTGTTGAAAACCGTGCGCGCCGGCCAACTCAACTGGTCCTTGTCCGCCCACCGTCGCGGGACCTTACGCGGCATGGATGCCGCGTAAGAGCCTACATGGACGTACTTGCGGCGTGTCCCGCGAGGGGCGGGCAAGGGCCCTGCAGCAAATTCACAGTGTCGAGAGCCTGGCGAGGACAACGCACCGGTTGCCGGCCGCTTTGCTGAAAACCATGCGCGCCGACCAGCTCGACTGGTCCTTGCCCGCCCACCGTCGCGGGACCTTACGCGGCATGGATGCCGCGTAAGAGCCTACAAGGACGTACTTGCGGCGTGTCCTGCGAGGGTGGGCGGGCAAGGGCCCTGCAGCCAAGCCACAGATGGCCACAAAGGCGCTGAGTGGATGGCGTGACGCCTTGCGCGGCCTCAGATCTCGGTCGGGCCGATGTGGTGGCGCTTGCGGTAGCGGATCGACGACCACACCGAGGCGGCGATGAAGGCCACGCCGATCAGGCCGGTCAGCACTTCCGGCACGTGGTACACGGTGCCGACCAGCATGATGATCGCCAGCACGCCGATGGCGTAATGGGCGCCGTGCTCCAGGAACACGAATTCGTCCAGCGTGCCCTTGTGCACCAGATAGACCGTCATCGAACGCACGAACATCGCACCGATCGCCAGGCCCAGCATGATGATGACCACATCGCGGGTGATGGCGAACGCGCCGATCACCCCGTCGAACGAGAACGAGGCGTCCAGCACTTCCAGGTACAGGAAGGCGGCAATGCCCGAGCGCTTGGCCGGGCCCATGCCGTCTTCGCTCTCTTCGGACTCGAACAAGGCATCCACGCTGCCGACCAGCAGGTACAGCAGGATGCCGCCCAGGCCGGCGAACAGCACGCTCTGGAAGATGGCCTCGGGCAGGAACAGCTTGGTGCACAGCAGCACCGTCACCGCCACGATCACCGACATCGCATCGGCCTTGCCCAGCTTGCCGACCAGCCGTTCCACCGGGCCGAGCCAGTGCAGCTTGCGCTCCTGGTCGAACAGGAAGTTCAGGAATACCAGCAACAGGAACATGCCACCGAAGGCGGCAATGGACGGGTAGTTGTCGGTCAGCACCTGGCTGTAGCGGTCCGGCTCCTTCAGCGCCATCTGCATCACCGGCACCAGGCCCATGCCGGTAGCCACCGACACGATCACGATCGGAAACACCAGGCGCATGCCGAACACCGCGATCAGGATGCCGACGGTGAGGAACAGCTTCTGCCAGAACGCGTTCATGTGCTTGAGCACGCCAGCGTTGACCACCGCGTTGTCGAACGACAACGACACCTCCAGCACGCTCAGCACCAGGCACAGCCACAGCGCCTGCCACAGTCCCATTGCGGTGGTGTGGCCCCACCAGGCGG
This sequence comes from Xanthomonas sp. NCPPB 2864, assembly GCF_056675615.1. Classification (NCBI taxonomy): domain Bacteria; kingdom Pseudomonadati; phylum Pseudomonadota; class Gammaproteobacteria; order Lysobacterales; family Lysobacteraceae; genus Xanthomonas; species Xanthomonas sp. NCPPB 2864. The sequence continues at coordinate 7,155 of NZ_JBWWVS010000008.1, read as the reverse complement.
CAACGCCCAGGCAGACGGCGGCGACTAACAACGACATTCTGAACTCGCGAAACATTGACACTCCCAGGCGGGCCGAGACGACAGCCGAAGCAACCGGCCAGGGTGAGGCCCGGCAGATCCGGCATGCGGTGGAGGATGGGGGACCGCGGCGTGACGCAGGGTCAGGCCGGGCGTGGCTCGCCCATTATAGGGAGTGTCACCGCCATCAGGGTCGCATCGTCCGGATCCGGGCGGACCCCGAAGCCCAGGCTCTGGCACATTGCCAGCATGGTGCGGTTCTCGCGCAGCACCTGGCCTTCGATCTGCTTCAGGCCCAGCCAGCGCGCGTACTCGATCATGATGCGCATCAGCTGCCAGCCGATGCCGTGGCCCTTGAGGTCGGAGCGGATCAGGATGCCGTATTCGCCGCGCTCGTAGTCGGCGTCGGCATGCAGCCGCACCGCGCCGAGCATGTCGCCGGTCTTGGGGTCGATGGCCACCAGCGCGATCGAGCGCGCGTAATCGAGCTGGGTCAGCCGCGCGATGAATTCGTGGCTGAAATGCTTGACCGACTGGAAGAAGCGCAGCCGCAGGTCTTCGTCGGTGACCCGTGCGAAGAACGCGCGGAACAGCGCGTCGTCCTCCGGGCGCACCGGGCGCACCAGCGCATGCGTGCCATCGCCCAGCCCGATCTGGCGCTCCCATTCCTTCGGGTACGGGAAGATCGCAAAGCGTGGATGGCCGCGGCCCTTGTGCAGCTTGCGCGCCGGCGCCACCGCCACGCGCGCGTCCAGCGCGATCACGCCGTCGCGGTCGGCCAGCAGCGGGTTGATGTCCAGCTCGGTGATCTCGGGGATGTCGGCGGCCAGCTGCGCCAGCTTGACCAGCACCAGCGCCACCGCGCGCTCGTCGGCGGCCGGCACGTCGCGGTAGGCCTTGAGGATACGCGACACCCGGGTGCGCCCGATCAGCTCGTGGGCCAGGCGCAAATCCAGCGGCGGCAACGCCAGCTCGCGGTCGTTGATCACTTCCACCGCGGTGCCGCCGCGCCCGAACACGATCGCCGGGCCGAACACCGGGTCGTCGGCGATCCCGGCGATCAGTTCGCGCGCCTTGGGCCGCAGCACGGTGGGCTGCACGATCACTCCTTCGATCAGCGCATTGGGGTGCGCGGCGCGCGCACGCGCCAGGATGCCGGTCGCCGCTTCGCGCACCGCCGCCACGCTGGACAGGTTCAGGCGCACGCCATCCACATCGGACTTGTGCGCGATGTCGCTGGACAGCACCTTCAAGGTCACCGTGCGGCCGACGGCCAGTAACGGGTCGGCCAGCAATGCGGCCTCGTTGGCGGTGGCGGCCACCTGCAGCGGCACGATCGGGATGCCGTAGGCGGCCAGCAGGCGGTTGGTGGCGACCGGGTCCAGCCAGCGCCGACCGGCGGCCAGGGCGTCGTCGACCACCGCCCGGGCGATGCCGGCATCCACTACGAAATCTTCCGGCAGGCTGGGCGGGGTCTCCATCAACGCCGCCTGCGCCTCGCGGTAGCGCACCAGGTGGGTGAAGCCGCGCACCGCGTCCGATTCGGTCGCATAGGTGGGCACGCGCGCGGCATTGAGCGCGGCGATTGCCGCATCGTCCTGGCCCAGCCACACCGCGAACACCGGCTTTTCGCGCTGGTAGCGGTTGCGTTGGTCCAGCGCGCGGGTCAGCGCCTTGGCCGCATCGGCCGAGGAGGTGAACGCGGTGGGCACGTTGACCACCAGCAGCGCGTCGTTCTCCGGGTCGTCCAGCAGGGCTTCGATCGCCGCCGCATAACGCGGCCCGTCGGCATCGACGATGATGTCGACCGGATTGCTGCGCGACCAGCCCTGCGGCAGCGACTGATCCAGCCGCTCCAGCGTTTTGGCCGACAGCTCGGCCAGGGTGCCGCCGCGCAGCACCAGCTGGTCCACCGCCAGCTGCCCCACCCCGCCGCCGTTGCTGAGAATGGCCAGCCGCCGGCCGGGAAAACTGCCGAGCCGGCCCAGGGTTTCGGCGGCGGCGAACAATTCGTCCAGCGCGCCCACCCGCAGCAGGCCGGCACGTGCGAATGCCGCGCCGTACACCGCGTCCGAGCCGGCCAGCGCCTGCGCGTGGGTGTCGGCATTGGGATTGATGCGGAACTGGCGCCCGGACTTGACCACCACCACCGGCTTGGCGCGCGCGGCGGCGCGTGCAGCCGACATGAACTTGCGCGCATCGCCGATGCGTTCGACATACAGCAGGATCGCGCGGGTGCGGTAGTCGGTGGCGAAGTAGTCGAGCAGATCGCCGAAATCCACATCCAGCGTATCGCCCAGCGACACCACCGCCGAGAACCCCACCGAGCGCGCCACGCCCCATTCCACCAAGGCTGCGGCAATCGCGCTGGATTCGGAGATCAGCGCCAGGTCGCCGGCCTGCGGGCAATGCGCGGCGATGCTGGCATTGAGCCGCGCATGCGGGGCGATCACGCCCAGGCAGTGCGGGCCGAGGATGCGCATGCCCTTGGCGCGCGCGGCCGCCTCCATGCGCGCGGCCGGCGAGCCGGGGCCGCTGCCCAGCCCGGCGGTGAGGATGATCGCCGCAGCCACTCCGCGCCGCGCCGCGATCGACACGATGCGCGGCACAATGCGCGCCGGCGCGGTGATCACCACCAGGTCCGGCACCCAGGGCAGATCGGTCAGCCGCGCCACCGTACGCACGCCATCGATCTCGCTGTAACGCGGGCTCACCCAGCCGATCTGCCCGGGAAACCCGGCCGCGCGCAGGTTGCGCACCACCGCCCGCCCGGCCGAGCGATCGCGCGGACTGCCGCCGACCACCGCCACGGTGGTGGGACGAAAGACCTGCTGCAGGTGGTAGGTACTCATCGTGCGGAAGAGAACAATGCCATCGCGCTACGGTACACGCACTGATGGATCCAGGCATCGGCGCGCTGTGCACCATGAGTGTGTCACGCCGGGGTCACCACCCTTACCGGGGTGCAGAGGCATCGCTAGAGTCGGCGATGCGCCAGGCCGATGCACCTGATGCGCCAAGGACGCAGGCATTCACCCTTCCGGTCAGTCGAGACACGTCCGGCATGGATAGAGGCCTGGCGACTGCTCGCCAGGCCTCCAAGGCAACCGATTACAACAGCGTGCCACTCAAGATCGCCGCGGCAATGCTGAAATAGATCACCAGCCCGGTGACATCCACCAGCGTGGCCACGAACGGCGCCGAGGCGCTGGCCGGGTCGAAGCCGAGCCGTTGCAGCACGAACGGCAGCATCGAGCCGGACAGCGAGCCGAAGGTGACGATGCCGATCAGCGCCGCGCCGATGGTCAGCGCCACCATCTGCCAGTGCGGGCCGTAGTCGTACAGGCCGGCGGTCTGCCAGATGGTGATGCGCACGATCGCCAGGAGGCCCAGGATGGTGCCCAGGGTGAGCCCGGTCGGCAGCTCGCGCAGCGCCACCTTCCACCAGTCGCCCAGGCGCAGCTCGCGCAGTGCCAGCGAGCGGATCAGCAGCGAGGTGGCCTGCGAGCCGGAGTTGCCGCCCGAGCTCATGATCAGCGGAATGAACAGGGTCAGCACCACCGCCTTGGACAGCTCGTCCTCGAAGTGCTGCATCGCGCTGGCGGTGAGCATTTCGCCCAGGAACAGCACGCTCAGCCAACCGGCGCGCTTCTTGATCATCTGGCCGAAGCCGATCTGCATGTAGGGCTTGTCCAGCGCTTCCATGCCGCCGAACTTGTGCACGTCCTCGGTGGATTCGGCGATCAATGCGTCCAGCACATCGTCCACGGTGACGATGCCGAGCACATGGCCGTGCGCATCCACCACCGGGATCGCCAGCAGGTCGTGGCGGCGGATCAGGCGGGCGACTTCTTCCTGGTCCAGTGCCGGGTCCACCGTGACCGGCGGGTTGACCTGCGCCACGTCCAGGATCGGCGCCACCGGCGCGCCGGTGATCAGCCGGCGCATGGTGACCACCTGGGTCAGCACGCGGCTGTGCGGGTCGAGCAGATAGATCGCATAGACCGTCTCGCGGCTGCGCTCCACCTCGCGGATGTGCTGCAGCGTGCGGCCCACCGTCCAGTCGGCCGGCACCGCCACGAACTCGGTGGTCATCAGCGCGCCGGCGGTATTGGGCGGGTAGCGCATCAACGCCTGGATCGACAGCCGCGCCTCGGCACTGAGCAGCCACAGCAGCGGCTGGCGCTGCTCGGCATCCAGGCCATGGAAGATGTCGGTGGCGCGGTCGTCGGCCATCTGCCCGAGCAGGGAGGCGGCCTGCTCGGCCGGCAGCAACGCGACCAGCGCGCTGGCGGCATGCAGCTCGGGCTGTTCGAGCAATTTCACCGCACGCGGCTGCGGCAGCGCGGCCAGCACCTGTGCGGCCTCGTCGCGGTCGAGGGTGTTGAGGTATTCCACCGCATCGGCCGTGTTGAAGTCGGCGATGGGTGCGATCAAGGCATCGACGCCTTGGGCAAGGCGCAGGGTTTCGTTGTACATGGTGGTTCGCCTGGTGACGACCGTCGTCGATGACAGCCGGCGAACCTGAGCCTCAGGCGTGCGCCAGCTGGGTCATCGACCCGGGTCTAGGGTGACTGTCGCTGGACATGAGTAAGGGCTCCGAAAAGTGCGTACCGGCCGGTGATCCGGGCGGCAGCGCGGCGCAGTCTGCGCGCCTGCGCCCGCTTGGTCAATGCCCTGCGCAGGCCATGCTCAGCGGGCGTCCAGGCGGACGCCACAACGCCGGGCCTGTCATGTCGACAAGCGCCTGCACTGCACCCGACGACCAGCCGTGCGCGACCGACCAGGACCGTGGGTCATTGCCTGCAACGGCGGCTGCGTGCACGCATGCAATGCGGAACGACGTGGCGACATGCGGCTCAGTCATGCGGACGACGTGGCGCATTGCTGCCCGCGATGTGGTGCTGCCGGCTTGCATCACCGGACCAGAGCACACCGCCAATCCACACAGTTGCACGCAGCGCACGCCGATCCAGGCCAGCAGCCGACCGCGGGCGGCATAATGCGAACCTCAACGGAGAACGTGCATGCATAGCGGTGGTCTGGAACTGGCTCTGGTGCTGATGCTGGCCGCCATCGTGGCGGTGCCGGTGTTCAAGCGCTTCGGCCTGGGCGCGGTGTTGGCCTATCTGGTCGCCGGTGTGGTGCTCGGGCCCGATGGCGTGGGCGTGGTGCAGGATGCCGAGCGCATCAGCGGCGCGGCCGAGATCGGCGTGGTGATGCTGCTGTTCGTGATCGGCCTGGAACTGTCGCCGGCCCGCCTGAAGGTGATGCGTCATTCGGTGTTCGGTGCCGGCGCCACCCAGGTGGTGGTGACCACGCTGATCCTGGGCGGTCTGCTGATGCTCGGCAACCTGGGCTGGAAGAGCGCGTTGATCGTCGGCGTGGCGCTGGCGTTGTCGTCCACCGCAGTGGGCCTGCAGCTGCTGGCCGAGCGCAAGGCGCTCAATAGCGACTACGGGCGCCTGGCGTTCGCCATCCTGCTGTTCCAGGATCTGATCGCCATTCCGTTGCTGGCGGCCATTCCGCTGCTCGGCGGCAGCAAGAACGCCACGCTGGCATGGCCCGACGTGGCCAAGGCGGTCGCGGCACTGGCGCTGGTGATCCTGTGCGGGCGCTTCGTGCTGCGCCATCTGTTCAACGTGGTGGCGCGCACGCGCATGCCGGAAGTGTTCACCGCCAGCGCCCTGCTGGTGGTGCTGGGCACCGCCTGGATCATGCAGGAAGCCGGATTGAGCGCCAGCCTGGGCGCCTTCATCGCCGGCGTGCTGCTGGCCGATTCGGAATTCCGCCATGAGCTCGAATCGCAGATCGAGCCGTTCGAAGGATTGCTGCTGGGGCTGTTCTTCATCTCGGTCGGCATGGGCATCGATCTGAACCGGGTGGTCGCCGAGCCAGGCCTGATCGCCGGCGGCGTGGCGATCCTGCTGGTGGTCAAGTTCTCGCTGCTGGTCGGCATCGGCAGCGTGGCGAAGTTGCCGCTGCGCAGCAGCCTGATGCTGGGCAGCGTGTTGTGGCTGGGTGGCGAATTCGCCTTCGTGGTGTTCAACGAGGCCGATCGGGTCGGCTTGCTGGAGCGCGCCAACCACGACCGGCTGGTGGCCGTCGTCGGCATGTCGATGGCGCTGACCCCGCTGTTGCTGCTGGGCATGCAGCGCATCCTCAACGGGCCGCTGCGGCTGCATGCGCCCAAGTCCGACCGCCCGTTCGACACCATCGATGCGCAGACGCCCAAGGTGCTGGTCGCCGGCATGGGCCGCTTCGGTCAGGTGGTCGCGCGCCTGCTCACCGCGCGGCATGTGCCGTTCGTGGCCCTGGAACACAACCCGGACACCGTGGAAGATCTGCGCCGCTTCGGCAGCCAGCTGTACTACGGCGACCCCACGCGACCGGAACTGCTGCGCGCCGCCGGCGCCGACCGCATCAAGGTGTTCGTGATCGCGGTGGACGACCCGGACACCAACATCAAGACGGTGCGGCTGATCCGCCGCCTGTACCCGCAGGCCACGGTGCTGGCCCGTGCACGCAATCGCCAGCACGCCTGGAAACTGATGGACCTGGGCGCCGAACCGTTCCGCGAGGTGTTCGCCTCCAGCCTGGAACTGAGCGAACGCGTGCTGACCTCGCTCGGCCTGGGCGAGGCGGTTGCCAAGGATCACGTCAAACGCTTCCGCCAGCACGACGAAGAGTTGCTGCATCGCCAGCACCTGGTCTACGACGACGAAGCCAAGGTGATACAGACCTCGCGCGACGCACGCGCCGATCTGATGAATCTGTTCGAAGCCGACGTCAAGGCCGATGTGGACGGCGAGCCCGCGCCTACCACACAGGATCGCTGAGCCCCTCGTAGGAGCGTGCCTGCGCGCGACCCGGGCGTTACCGATAAAGCCTCGTCGCGCGCCGCCACGCTCCTACGTGGATGTGGTGCATCGTTCGTCAACGGTAACGGCGCCGTCGCTGCCTCGGCGACGACCTGCACGCGAGCGGCCGATTGCGTCCAAGTCATACGCCGATGTGATGACGAGCCCCCACCAACCACCCACAATCACTTCGCCGTTCGTAGGAGCGTGGGGGGGGGGGGGCCCCGGGGGGGGGGGGGGGGGGGGGGCGGGGGGGCGGGCGGGGGGGGGGGGGGGT